>JAZQAV010000106.1:0-8555 GCA_045545435.1 Eggerthellaceae bacterium
ACATACCCGTTGAAGTAGACGCTATCGCGGCCAACATGGTTGAAGACGCCGTCTAAAATGATTGATATACCCTGTTCGCGCGCCTTTTCGCACAGTTTTTCGAAAGCGGCGTCGCCACCTAAAAGCTCATCCACATGCAAATAATCTGCCGTATCGTAGCGATGGTTGCTGGCGGCCTCGAAAATAGGGTTCAAATACAGCGCCCCTACCCCAAGCCGTTTCAAATAGGGCAGTTTTTCCGTTATTCCCGAAAGCGTGCCGCCGTAAAAATCCCAAGCCAGCACGCGACCTTGCGCATCGCGCTCGTACGTTGGCTGCGTGTTCCAATCGTCAACGACACGCCGCACAGGACCGTTGTTCGCGCTGCACCGCGTGCGAGCAAGACCTGCCTGAGCACAGGCACGCCAATCGGCGCCCCGCGCAAAACGATCGGGGAATACCTGGTAGACGATGCTTTCGGTATACCAAGAAGGCGCACTTACAGGCGGCTTGTACGCCGTGAGCAGAAAAGAGGGCGGGTTCTCGTCGTGCGTAAGCACGCCCTCACCGCAGGTGCACCCTGTTTGAGCCGCCAAACGATAGCGCTCGGTTGGCGTTTGCAAGATGAAGCTGTACCACACCTGAGCAGGCGTTTCTCGGCGATAAAGGCACTCGTACATAACGGGCGCTTCCGTATCCGAATGCAGTTGATGCTCCCTTTGTTCGTCCGTTTGCCCCCTCTCGCCTGCGTGCGCCTCGGAATACGCGGGCAGCTGCCCGTCCACATGCGCCGCAACACGGTGGGTCGGCTCCATAGGAACAATGGTTTCGCCTTCGCCGTCAACCCACAGCCGCGCAAAGCATTGCACCGGCTCACGCGATTCAATTTCCACGCACAGGCGAACCGTCTGCCCCACGGGCAGCGCGCCGAACGGATGGCGATATCTGCTCTCAGCAGTACGATGGGTAGCTTTCATAACGCGCCTGCAATCAGGCGTGCGGCGATGAGGCTAAGCCCACCATGCCCTCGAAAAGTTCTCGATAGCTGCGCGCGGCACGATCCCAGCCGAATTCGCCTTGCATAGCGTTTTTCACCAGCTGCTTCCACACCCGCGGCGCCTCACTGTACAGGGCACACGCCCGCTCAACTTCGCAAGCCAGCTGGTCGGCAACAATATGCGGGAAGCTGAAGCCGTTGGCAAGGCTTTCCGCTTGCCCATCAGCGCCCTTGTATCCCACCACGGTATCGCGCAAGCCGCCGGTTTCGCGAACGATGGGAAGCGTGCCGTAGCGCATGGCGATCATTTGGCTCAATCCGCACGGCTCGAATTTTGAGGGCATCAAGAACAGATCGGCTCCCGCGTAAATGCGCTTCGAAAGCGGAACGTCAAACGAAATGAACGCGCGCACCTGATGGGGATACATCGTTTGGAGCCAGAGGAACATATCTTCGAAACGCTTGTCCCCTGTTCCCAACACCACCAACTGCGCACCGGTTTTCAGTATGCGCTCAGACGCTTGGGAAACCATGTCGAGGCCCTTTTGGGCAGTAAGACGGCCCACCATGGCCACAAGGGGCACATCTGCTTTTTCGGGAAGCGCGCATTCGTACTGCAGGGCACGTTTGCAAACCGCCTTCCCATCCATGTTTTCCACGGTGTAGTTTTGAATAAGGGCCCTGTCGGTTCGAGGATTCCAGGCTTCGGTGTCAATACCGTTCAAGATACCGCTCAAATCGGCGCTTCGTTCACGGAAAAGCCAGTCGAGGCCCTCCCCGAAAAACTCGTATTGAATCTCTTGCGCATAGGTGGGACTCACCGTCACGATTTTATCGGCGTAAAGCAAGCCGGCTTTCAGGTAGCTGACGGAGCTCGCATCCACGCGCAGGGCATCCATCGCCTGCTCGTTATCGGCCAACCCAAGCACGTCGCTCGCCACGGCGTCACTGTATTGCCCCTGGAATTGAACGTTGTGGACGGCCATGACGGTTTTAACCGCAGAAAGCGAAGGATAGCTCGTGCGCAGGTAAACGGGTACGAGCGCCGTTTGCCAATCGTTGCACACGATGATGTCGCACGAGAGCTCAGGCACGCACGAAACCGCTTCGCACACGGCTTTCGCAAAATACGCGAAGCGCTCGCCGTCATCGAATTCACCGTACACGCGCGTGCGGTTGAAGTAGTACTCGTTATCAATCAGGTACACATCAACGCCATCGTGCACCAAGCGCTCAACCCCAACGTAGGATTGCCGCCACGATAACTGGGTTTCGAAGGTGGCAACCGGCTTGAGCTCATCGCGATAATAATCGGGGATGCTCGCGTATTTGGGAATAACAAGGCGCACATCCACGCCCGCGTTTTTCAAGGCTTTCGGAAGCGAGCCCGCAACATCGCCCAGGCCGCCCGTTTTCTCAAATGGAACCGCCTCGGACGCTACGAACAAAACCGTTAACTTTTTTTTCGGTGCTTTCGCTCGTTTGCTCGTTTTGGTCTTTTCCCCGTTGCTCTTCTCAGTGCTTTTTTTCTTTTGCGTCATAAAACTCTAACGTACTTTCGGTTTTGGAATTATTACCACATGTTCGGCGGTGCCCGCTATCACGCAGCCGCTTTCAACCACATTGCTGCGGTCCACAATGGCATGGCTTATGCGCGCGCCTGCCCCAACATGGCAGCCCTGCATCACAATTGAATCAATGACCTCGGCGCCCTCTTCAACCACAACGCTGCGCCCCAAGATGCTGCCGCGCACCGTGCCCGCAATGCGACATCCTGCAGCCACGGCAGAAGAGGTGACTTCGGCGGAGAGCTCGTATTTCACCGGCGCCGTGTCGTGAGCCTTCGTCAGAATAAAGCGCTCGGGCGGGAACAGCTCGTTAACGGTTTTATCCCACAGCGTTTCCATGTTCACGTCGTAATAGGTAAGGTCGTCAAAAACCGGAGCCGCATACCCGTCGTATTCAACCACCTGCACGTCGTAGCGGTTGTACGACCCCGCCAAGGCTTCGAACAAATCCAGATGATCAATGGGGGCAAACGAATTCAGAAGGTCCAGCAGCAGTTCGCGACTGATGACGAACATATCCAAAAAGGCCGTCTCGCCCTTCATGACGCCGAAACGCGTTCCCCTCAGGCGCCCGTTTTCGACATCCAAAGCAACAACGCACTCGTCATTGCGGCGCGCGGTTTGGGCGTACATAGTTATATCGGCACCCGATTTCTCGTGAATGGCCATTAATTCGCGGAAATCAACGTTGCACACGAAGTTCGCGCTGGAGAAAACCACGTGGTCGAAGTTGTTGCGCAGGAAAATTTCCTTGTTGGAAAGAAGGTCGCGCAGCAAAAAGCGCGGCGCTTTGCGTGATGAACCGAACGCGCTTCCTGGCTGGATGAACAACCCGCCACCCTTGCGGTCCAGACCCCAGTCCTTGCCCAAACCCACATGGTCGATGAGCGAACGGTAGTTGAGCGGCATGATCATGCCAACTACGTTGATACCCGAGTTCACCATGTTGGACAGCGCAAAGTCGACCAAACGATAGCGGCCCAAAAACGGCAAGCTGGCAACCGGGCGTGCGGCTTCAAGTTCGTCGGGGGTGCCACCACGATAGTTCGTAGTGATGATGCCAATCATTCTGCTCATGTTATTCGCCTCCCGCAATTTCGCCGTTACCTACCACGGCAATGGGCTCGCTTTCATCGGAGCTTCCCACGACGCCCCCAGCAAGCACCCGCGCCTGTTCGCCGATGATCGCACGATGGACGCGCGCACCGTTTTCAACCACCGCACCGGGCAACAGCACCGAATCTTTCACCACGGCACCCTCGCCTACCTGCGCATCCGTCGAAATCACCGAATGCCCAACCAGGCCGTAAATAAGCGCCCCATTGCCGATGAGACAATCGGAGATGGACGCCTCAGCACCTACGAAATGCGGAGGACGCGTTGACGCGTTTGACATGATGGGCGCTTTAGCGTCGAACAAATCGAACAGCGGCTTGTCGCCCAGCAGCTCCATGTTCGCGCTGTGATAGCTGGCTATGGTGCCCACGTCGCGCCAATAGCCATTGAACTCAAAGGTGTACAGGCGCTTACCCGCGCCAAGCAAGGTGGGAATGATGTTCTTGCCGAAATCGTGGTCGCTGTCGGGATCTTCCATATCGGCGCGCAAGGCATCGAACAGCACCTCAGTGTTAAACACGTAAATGCCCATAGATGCCAAATTGCTATCAGGGTGAGCGGGCTTCTCGGAGAACTTCACAATGCGGTCGTCTTCGTCTTGCGTGATAATGCCAAACCGCGATGCGTCCTCCCAAGGAACCGGCATCACCGCGATGGTGAGGTCGGCCCCATGGCGCTTGTGGCTTTCAAGCATCGCATGGTAATCCATGCGATACAGCTGATCGCCCGACAAAATAAGAACGTGGTCGGAGGGATGCTGCTCAAGCCAGCCCAAATTGCGCGCGACGGCATCGGCGGTACCCTGATACCACGACCCGCCGCGCTGGGTGACATAGGGGGGCAAAATGGACACGCCGCCACCGATAACGTCAAGGTTCCAGGCCTCTCCGCCTCCCACATACGAATGCAGCACGTACGGGCGGTACTGCGTGAGCACGCCCACCGTATCGATTCCCGAATTAGCACAATTGGAAAGTGCGAAATCGATAATGCGGTATTTGCCGCCAAATGACACAGCCGGCTTGGCGGTATCTTTGGTTAACGCCCCCAGTCGCGACCCTTGGCCGCCCGCAAGAAGCATCGCTATGCAATCCCTTTTAGCCATATTGCGCCCCTTCGCCCTTTCGTTGAGGTTTGTTACGCGTGAGCAAGCACCCGCAACCGCCCGTGCGTACCCGTTATTCGGGCATCGTGCGCGCACCTATTATGCGCGCTTGACACTAACTTTCCAGATATCTTCAGCATACTCGCGAATCGTTCGGTCTGAGGAGAAGAATCCAGCCATCGCGGTATTGTGCACCGCAGACGTTCGCCAACCTTTTTGGTCCGCTTTGTAACGCTCGGTCAGCTCATCGAAAGCTTGCACGTACGCATGGAAATCGGCCATGACGAAATCGGGGTCGTTTCCCAGCATGAGCGCATCGTGCACAAATTGGTGGCTCCCCGAAAGACGCGCGAACGTTTCGTCGGACAGCTGGTCGACAACACGCCCCAAACGCGTTTTGTCAGCGGAATACAACTCCCAGGCAAAATGCTGGCCGGAAGACTTCAATTGCTCAACCTCATCGGCGCGCAAACCGAAGATCTTCAGGTTTTCCTCTCCCACCAGCTTCGTTATTTCAATGTTCGAACCGTCGTAGGTGCCCAGCGTTATTGCCCCGTTGAACATAAGCTTCATATTGGAAGTGCCCGAAGCCTCTGTTCCCGCGGTTGAAATTTGCTCGGAAATATCGGCTGCAGGGTAAATGAGCTGGGCGTTTGATACCGCAAAGTTGGGAATGAAGGCCAACTTGATATAGTCATTTACCCGCTTATCGTTGTTGATGACATCTGCCACCGAATTAGCCAGGCGCACCACCTCTTTTGCAAAGGTGTAACTGGCTGCCGCCTTGCCCGCCAGAATAAACGTGGTGGGCACCGGTTTGAACGTAGGATCGTCAAGCATGCGGTTGTACAGATCCATGACCTTCATGAGGTAAAGCAGTTGACGCTTGTACGCATGGAAGCGCTTCACCTGGACATCGAACACGCTCGTGGGGTCAAGTACAAGCCCCGTGGTATCCGCAACATAGCGCGCAAGGCGCTCTTTTGCCTGATGGCGCGCTTTCCCAAACCCATCGAGGAAGCTCTCGTCGTGCTCGAAATCGGTGAGCTTCCCAAGCTCGTCCGCATTCGACAGCCATCCGTCGCCAATTGCATCGGTGATAAGACGCGCATAGGCCGGATTCGCGTTTGCAAGAAAACGGCGGTGCGACACACCGTTCGTTTTGTTGTTGAACATCGACGGCTCAAGGGCATGGAAGGCTGAAAGCACCTCGCGTTTGAGAATATCGGTATGAAGCGCCGACACACCATTGACCGAATGGCTGAAAATCACCGAAAGGTTTGCCATCCTTACCTGGCCGTCCCACAAAATTGCGGTTTCGCGCAAAAGGTCGTGCCAGTTGGGAAGATCCTTCGGGAAGGAATCGCGCCAACGCGCATCAATCATCTCGATGAACATGTACGTGCGCGGCACCAGCGAACGAACCATTTCGATGGGCCATTTTTCAAGCGCTTCGGGCATGATGGTGTGATTGGTGTAGCTGATGCAGCGATGCGCGATATCCCACGCCTGCTCGAAACCAACCCCTTCTTCATCAACCAACAGGCGCATAAGCTCGGGGCCCACCAGCGCCGGATGCGTGTCGTTGGTGTGGATGGCAACATGTTCGGGCAGCTCTTCGAAGTTTCTGCCATATTCCTTTTTGTACGTGCGCAAGATGGTTTGCAATCCGGCAGAGACAAAGAAGTACTCTTGCTTGAAGCGCAAAATGCGACCATGCTCAAACGCATCGTTAGGATACAAAACCGTCGATATGGCCTCAACGTCGGTGCGGAATTTCATCGCATGGTCGTACTCTCCACGGTTGAAGGCATCCAAATCGAAGCCCTCTTCGGCCGGTTCGGCGCTGAACAGGCGCAATCTGTTCACATCGTTGGCGCCATATCCCACAATGGAAATGTCGTAGGGCACAGCTTGCACCAGCTCGCCGCCGTCCCAGGTAAACCAGAAGCGATCGGCGTCCTCGTGATAGTTAACCTCACCGCCAAAACGAACGTACACCGCGCTCGCCGGTTTGCGGGTTTCCCACGGATAGCCGCCCGCCAACCAGTTATCGGTCTTCTCAACCTGACAGCCGTTCACAATCTCTTGACGGAACAACCCGTACCGGTAGCGAATACCGCAGCCAAAACCACGAATGCCATTGGAGGCCATGGAATCGAGGAAGCAAGCGATAAGGCGCCCCAAACCGCCGTTTCCCAAACCAGGATCAGGTTCAAGGGAGCACAATTCGTCAAGGCTGTGGCCCATATCGGCAAGACCCTGCTCAATAAGGTCGCGGCACCCGAAGTTCAAAAGGTAGTTGTCAAGCAGGGGCCCCAGCAAAAACTCCATCGAGAAGCAGTAAACCTTTTTGCGATGCGGCTTGCCCGACGAGCTGTAGCGCAGGATTTCAGGCTCTTGGCGACGTGACTTGTTTGCGATGAGGCTCGCGAGCACATAAAACAACTCGTGCTTGTCGCAGGCATCAAGATCTTTGCCTAAAACCTCCAAAGAGGTTTCGCTGAATTGAGCTTGGAAATCGTACTTATCGTTGAAGAGGTTCAAAACACTAACACCTTTCGTAAACTGCATTGCTGGGCACCTGCCAAGAATAAGGGCTCACCCTTCGACTTGAGCGTCTTTAAGCGCCGTCTTTCATTATGCACGAAAGCGCGAATGTGCGCTTGTGCATTTAATTGGTGGCCATCGTACGTGCCAGCACCATGCCGCCCAACGGGGGAACGCGCACCAGCAAGGATTGCCCAAACCCATGGCTTGCCACATCTTGTGTGTACAACTCACCCTCATTGACAACGCCCGATCCACCCCAACGCCTATCGTCGCTGTTGATCACTTCGTGCCATGCGCCCGCAAAGGGCACGCCCAAACGCCAATCAACGTACGTCCGGACATCGAAATTCAGCACTACCGCAACCTCTTGGTCGGCATTATCGCTCTTGCGCAAGAAAGCGATTACTGACTGGCCTGCGTTGTCGGCATCTATCCAGGAAAATCCCTCACCTTCAAAACTATAGCGCCACAACGCCGGAAGCGAGCGGTACGCATGGTTAAGGTGCTTGATGAATTCACGGTGCGCTTGGTGCGTTTCAAACTGCTCGCACAGGAAGAATTCGAGGCCTTCGTAGTAACGCCACTCAATGAACTGCGCAAATTCGTTGCCCATGAAGTTCAACTTGCCGCCGCTGTGGGTCATTTGGTACAGCGCCAACGCCCGAAGCCCTGCAAACTGCCGCCAATTATCGCCGGGCATCCGCCCAATAAGCGAACGCTTGCCGTGCACCACTTCGTCATGCGAAAGCGGCAGGATAAAGTTCTCGTCAAACTGGTACATGGTCGAGAACGTAAGCAGCTTATGGTCGTATTTGCGGAAGAGAAAATCGGTTGCCACGTAACGCAGCGTATCGTTCATCCAGCCCATGTCCCATTTGAAGTGAAAGCCCAAACCGCCCCTGTCGGCAGGTTGGGTCACAAACGGCCACGCTGATGATTCTTCCGCTACGGTGAACACATCTTTGCGGTAAATGCCCAAAACACCGTTCACTTTCCGCAAAAACTCAATGGCATCCCGGTCCTCTTCCGTCCCATCGGCATTGAAGCGCTTAGCGTTGTCGTCTTCGATGCCGAAATTCAGGTACAGCATGCTGGTGACGCCATCGACGCGAATTCCGTCGATGTGGTATTCGTTTACCCAGTACAAAGCATTGGAAACCAAAAAGGAACGAACTTCGCCGCGCCCTAAATCGAATTTAGCGGTTCCCCATTGAGGGTGGTCAACCGATTCGTACAG
>JAZQAV010000107.1:0-6020 GCA_045545435.1 Eggerthellaceae bacterium
CAGGCGGCAATTCTGAGACGAATTCGCAAGATTTCACGAGTCAAGAATAATGCGCAAAACGCTGACCTGGTCGTTCGTAAAAAAGAAAGGGCCGCGCCCAAATGAACGGGGCGCGGTCCACTGCACAACGCGTCTTTTTTGCCATTTTCGCAAGCTTTGTACGCATTGTGCTTAGCAACAAGGGCGTTTCATGCCAGTTTAGCGAGGCACTTAGCAACAACGTGCTTTCGCGCCAAGATCAGGCGCACGCGCAAACTGTACCTGCTGCGAAATATAGAAGCGCCCAAACAATAACTAGCAGATATAAAAAATTCCAATACAAAAGTGACCAGCGTAGCATTGACCGTCAGCCATCGAATGACGTAATTTTCAGATTACAGGGATTGTCATCCTGAAAAGGTTCAATTAGCCGTTCGTAGAAGGAGACTGCCAATGATGAAAATCGAGTACAAGAATTACTACTTTGATTTCTCTGATTACATCAAAGAAGAGCTTGCCCAAATGAAAACAGTTCCCGATGCCGCTGATATCAAAATCACGGTATCCGACCAGTTGGGCGCTACGGGCGTCGTAATTGTCGAAGAAATTGGCGCCGAAGAGCCCGATTACTTCCTGAATGCTTTTGTTGCGGGCGACGTGCTTACGTTCACCGCTGCTGAGGGCTCCAAAATCGCTTCGGCAACCTCTACCAACGAAGAGTCCGACATCGCCCTTGCCGCCGACGGCGCAAGCGTAACCTTCACGCCCGCTGTCATTAAAATTGGCGTTAACGGCGAGATCAGCGACGAGATTATCACCGTTGTCATGGACGACGGCACGCAGTACAACGTCCATATGACCAGCAACTTGCTGCCTATTTTCTACATGACCGGCGCTGGCGTTGCCGAGGACGACAAGGGTGTGTACACCTTCGAGAACATGGGCAAGCTCATCCGCATCAACTCCGATCGTGAGCTTATCTACTACCGCGACGTCACCTGCTTGGCTCCGTGGGGCAGCTTCAACTTCGAGGCCGACGAAGGCTCGGGCGAGCTGTATCTGGCTTACGATGTGCCTATCAACGAGGCGCTCAACGGTATGGGCTACAACAGCGCCGTGTACGTGGTTATGGATGAGAACTATCGTGAAATCGACGTCGTAGGCATGCTTCCCAACGATGACCCCAACCATACGCATGGCGAGGGCTACATCGATCAGCACGAGTTCCGCATCCTTGGCCCCAAGCATTACCTGACGCTTAGCTACACGCCGCTTTTGGTGGACAACCTCCCCGAGGGCGTCGAGGGCATGGACGGCACCTCCCAGGCATACGTATGGACTTGCATCTTCCAGGAAATCTGGGATGGCAAGGTAATCGCCGAAATCAACACCGCCGACTATCCCGAGCTGTACGCCACGTCGGTTGAGGGCTGCGATTTTGTAAAGGGCACTGGTGAGTGGGGCAAGCCGCGCTCTTGGTGCGACTACATTCACGCAAACAGCCTGGACTACATCCTTGCCGAAGACGGCACGGTTGAAAAGATGGTCGTTTCCATGCGCAACCAAAGCGCGCTGTACCAGTTCGACATGAAGTCGGGCAAGATCGACTGGATCTTGGGCGGCACCGCATCTACGCTGACGGGCTACGAAGAGTACACCATTCCGCGCGAGACCATCAAGGGCAAGAAGTTTGACGCCATCATGCTGGGCCAGCACTACGCGCGCTATAAGAAATTCAACGATGACGGCACGTTCGAGCTCACCGTGTTCGATAACTTCACCGGCCCCACGGTTCCGTTCATGTACGAAACCGGCACGTTCACGCGCACCTTTAAATTCCTGATTGATCCCGCCAACAACACCGCTAAGGTGCTTAACTGCATTACGGCCCGCGAGATGGACTACATCACCGGTAAGGACCACACTGCCGACCACTGCGCATCGGTTGATTACTGGAGCGAGACTTCCGTCTTGAGCGGCTGGGGCTTGCATATGCCCGTTGACCGCGGCATGCCCGAAGCAGCGGAGTACGGCTGGAAGCAAGGCGACCACTGCATCTTCACCGACTACAACCCTGTTCAGGGTACCGTTTCGCTTGAGCTTAACCTTATGCCCAGTGAAGGCCACTTTAAGAAAGTTGAGTCGGGCGTTAACATTGGCGTATGGACCACCATCACCGGTTCGTATCGTACGTACAAAACCTCGAAGTAAGGTTTGCGCAACCAAAAAAGGTTTGCATAACGTGGGTGGGCGTGCCAACGGATGCGCCCACCCGCTTTTAAACACGAGGCAAATACTGCTCGCATGAGGGACCTCGGCGCCAAAGCGGTTTGTAAAATCGCGTTGCCGCTGAGGTCCTTTTTGCTAATCTTACCTGCTGATATGATTCCGAAGAAACGGCTAATGATATAAATATCTATCAAAAACGAATGTAACCATAAGGAAATTTAAATAATAATAATAAGGGTATAATCGGGTAAAAGATTCTAAAAAGTATTTGAATCTCGATAAATGCGGTCAATTATTAGCATCAAATAAGAAATAAAAATACCAAAAGCAGCTGTCATATTATTGACAAAGCTAATAAGTGAATTATTCTTGAAGATGCGTTCCCTTTAAACTACTTTACCCGGGAAGCTGCGTTTGAAGGAACGTGCATAAAGGTGTAACGAATGTAGGGAAGGAGAAGCTATGAGAAAACTGCCTGTAGTGGCAATGTCTCTTGCTCTGGGCGTTGCGCTTACAGCATGCGGCGGTTCAGGCCAAAGCTCTACGTCGGGAAGTGCGGCGTCGGGTTCGGGTTCTGCGCAGCAAGCTGCTGCCGAAAGCGTTATGGAGTACGCCCCGCAAAGCTACAACTTTGACTTTACCGAGCGTATCCAAGCCGAAAAAGCGGCACTTCAAACGGTGCCTCAAGCGGCAAATATTAAAATTTCTGCCTCGAATGCAATGGGATCAACGGGTGTTGTGCTGGTTCCGCAGTACGGCGCTGCTGATTCCGGTCAGTATTACTTCAACGCGCTTGTAGCCAATGACCCGGTTACCTTCACCGCGCAAGACGGTGCAAAAATCGCGTCAGCTACCTCAAGCCTTGAAAGCTCAGATATCAAGGTGAGCACCGACGGCAAAACGGCAACCTTTACGCCGGCGCCTCTTAAGGTTGGCATGAACGCTGCAATCTCCGACGAAGTGATCACCGTCACCATGGACAGCGGCGAGAAGTATACCATCCACACTGCCAGCGAAATGCTGCCCAAGCTGTTCATGACCGGTGCGGGTGTGTCCGAAGCCGATAAGGGCGTTTACTCGTTCGCAGCTAACAATATGCTGGTTCGCGTCAACTCCGACCGTGAAGTTATTTACTATCGCGACACCACTTGCATGGCTCCGGCTACCAGCTTCAACTTCCAGCCTGACGATGCCAGCGGCGAGCTGTTCTTTGCTTACGACGTGCCGATTAACCGTGACCTGTACGGCGGCGGCTACTCCAGCGGCTTCTACGTCATCATGGACAAGAACTATCGCGAGATCGACCTCGTTGATATGCTCCCGAATGACGATCCCGAGCACAAGCATGGCGAAGCTTACATCGACATGCACGAGATCCGCATCCTTGGTGAGGGCCATTATCTCACCCTCAGCTATACCCCCATCGCAGTTGACAACCTGCCCGAGGGCGTTCAGGGCGTTGACGGCACCTCCAAGGCATACGTCCATGCCGGCATCTTCCAGGAAATCGAGAATGGCAAGGTCATTAACGAGATCAACACCACCGACTATCCTGAGCTGTATGCCAGCGCTTGCGAAGGTGTGTATGCAGAAGGAACCGGCTCCTATACCGTGGCTCGTTCTTGGACTGACTACATCCATGCGAACGCGCTTGACTACATCCTCGACAGCGAGGGTCATTGCGCAAAGATTATGGTCTCCATGCGCAGCCAAAGCGCTCTGTTCCAGTTCGATATGAACACTCATAACATGGAGTGGATCCTGGGCGGTACGCACTCCACCCTTTCTGGCTACGATGATTACACCATTCCGCGTCAGACGCTGAACACGCACGAGCCCTTCGACGCCATCATGTTCGGTCAGCATTACTGCCGTTACTCCAAGGTGAACAATGACGGTACCATGGAAGTTACCGTATTCGATAACTTCACCGGCGAAGCACAGCCCTACATGTATGAGACCGGCACCATCACCCGCACGTTCAAGTTCGCTGTGAACCCCAGCAAGGGCACCGCAACTGTACTGAATTGTGTCAACGGCCGCGATCTTGACTACATCACTGGCAAGGACCACACCGCCGACCACTGCGCATCGGTTGATTACTGGAGCGACACCTCCATTTCCATTGGTTGGGGTCTCCATATGCCCGTTGACATGGGTATGCCTGCTGCAGCGCAATTTGGTTGGGCCAAGGGCGACCACTGCATCTTCACCGATTACAACCCTGCACAGGGTACCGTTTCGCTGGAGCTGAACATCAAGTGCAGCCCCGCGCATGAGCAGCGCGTTAGCGATGGCGTAACTGGTGGCGCAATGTTTGCCGGCATCACCGGTGCTTATCGTACCTACAAGAACGCTGCGTAGCGCCTTCTTTGCCTAATTAGTTGATGGCCCAACCGGGTCCGTGTGAGCGGAAAGCTATTCGCAAGAAGCGGAGGGTCGTCAACAAAATGATTAGCCAGCATAAACTGGCAGGCGCGCCCCGGTTTTCTGGGGCGCGCCTCTACGTTGAGCAGAAAACCTCGACACTGAGCAGTAGACGCCACGCGCGTGTATTGCTGCAGATAAAGTCAAAAACTATCGATTACGAACTGCTTGAGCATTTAAGAAATAAAAGTTAATAGTCTGATATATGGATTTGTTATACCTGTAGAAAGATGTTGGACAGATAGACCACCTTTGCTTAGAATGGTTCTGTTCATATTTTCTTCATGTATCTAAATAGCAAATACTGTCTCTGAAGAAATTGGAATTAGCAATTGCAAAGAACAGCGATTCAGCTAACCAATAGCTTCGCGGAAATAATAGCTTCTATAAGGTAATAAAGCGGAATCCAGAGGGGATTCTGCTTGAGAGAAAGGAACGGTATGGGAAGGCCTAACGTTTATCCAACCAGTACTACCATCTATGATCCTGAGAAGGCGTGGAGCGGCTACACTCTGTTCTCGGCAGGCGGTAGGGGCATCGTCCTCATCGACATGAACGGCAAGATTGTCCGCTTCTGGGAGAACATGACTGGCTTCCCGCCCAAGATGCTGCCCGGCGGCTACCTCATCGGCTCGCGCGGAACCCGCAAGGCCGCTTTCGCCTATCAGGACCAGCAGGACCTCACCATGGTCGACATGGACGGCAACGTAATTTGGTCCTTCAACCAGAACCAGGAAGTTGTTGACGACGGCGAGCCCTACTGGAGCGCACGTCAGCACCATGACTTCCAGGTGACGGGCAACCCGGTTGGCTACTATGTCCCCGGCATGGATCCCGATCCCAACTTCGACAAGATGCTCATCCTCACGCACTCCGATGAGCGCCGTCCCAAGATCAGCCCGCAGCTGCTGCTTGACGACCGCATCATCGAGATTGACCGCGAGGGCAACCTGCTCTGGGAGTGGAGCGCCGTTGATCACATCGATCAGCTGGGCTTCGACGAGCTGCAGAAGAACGCCATGTTCCGCAACCCCAACACCCAGCACTGCGGTCCCGAGGGCCAGGGCGACATCCTGCACATCAACTGCGCCAGCTACCTCGGCCCCAACAAGTGGTTCGACGCCGGCGACGAGCGCTTCAAGCCCGACAACATCATCATGGACTCCCGCGAAGCCAACATCATGTGGATCATCGACCATGAGTCCGGCGACGTTGTCTGGCGCGTCGGCCCCGACTTCACCGCCACCAAGGACCTCAAGCGCTTCGGCACCATCGTCGGCCCGCACCACACCCACATGATCCCCAAGGGTCTGCCGGGCGAGGGCAACGTCATGGTCTACGACAACGGCGGCTGGGCCGGCTACGGCGCCCCCAACCAGTTCTCC
>JAZQAV010000108.1:0-13078 GCA_045545435.1 Eggerthellaceae bacterium
GTCGTACATTCAAACGAACGTGGTGGGTTTTCACAACGTGGTCGATTTGTGCTACCAGCACAACGTCCGCCATCTGATATATGCGTCATCTTCTTCGGTGTACGGAATCGGCAACGTCGCACCGTATTCCGAGACGCAGAAAACCGATAAGCCAGCGTCGCTTTATGCGGCAACCAAAAAGTCAGACGAGCTTATTGCAAGCACCTATGCGCATCTGTACAAGCTCCCGTGCACGGGGCTCCGGTTCTTTACGGTATATGGCCCTTGGGGTCGTCCGGATATGGCGTACTTCAAATTCGCAAACAAGATATGCCGGCACGAAACCATTCAGCTGTACAACCACGGTAACCTGCAGCGGGACTTCACCTACATCGACGATACGGTTGCGGGGGTTATGGCGGTTTTGAATGCGGGCGCGCCTGAACCCGACCAAGATGGCATTCCCCATGAAGTGTTTAACATCGGCTGCAGCAACCCGGTGAGCCTGATGGACTTCGTACGTACGCTTGAGGACGCGCTGCGCACGCATGGTGTCTTGCAGGGCGAGGTAGATTACCAGTTTGTCGGCATGCAGCCGGGGGATGTGTACGAAACGCATGCCGATATGACGCGTTTCGAGCAACGTTTTGGGGCGCTTCCGAAAATCGATCTTGCCGAGGGTCTCGACCGCTTTGCGCGGTGGTACGCGGAATGCGAGATGGCCGCTCATAGTAAGTAACATCTTTCTGTGCGCAGCACGCTGTTTACCGCGCCCTGAGCGTGAATTAGTGGCATTCTAGCTAAGATTATTTTTCAAACGATGCAATTAACATCGCACAGTGTGGTAGGCTTTAGCACGTCTTGTTTTTCTGCTTGCCAAACAAATGGTTAGCGTGTTTGGAAGCTGCGGAGGGCTTTATGAATATCGCAGTAGCGGGCGCCGGGTACGTGGGGCTTTCGCTGGCAGTACTGTTGGCGCAGCATCACCGCGTGACGGCGGTGGATGTCGTTCAGGAAAAAGTCGACCTTATCAATGCGGGCACTTCTCCAATTAAAGATACCGAAATCGAAAGCTTTTTGAAGAACGTTCCGCTGGACCTCACTGCGAGCACCGATGCCGAGTCGGCTTATGCAAAAGCCGATTTAGTGGTAATAGCAACTCCCACCAATTACGACGAGGCCACCAACGAGTTCGACACGCATTTTGTTGAACAGGTTATCAATCTGGTGTGCTCGGTTAACGATCGTGCAACCATGGTCATTAAGTCAACCATCCCTATTGGCTACACCAACACCATGGCCGTGCAGGTGAAAGCAGCTCATCCGCACGTACGTCTGCTGTTCTCGCCAGAGTTTCTGCGCGAGGGGAGAGCGCTGTACGACAATCTGCATCCGTCGCGCATTGTCGTGGGCATACCCGATGCGTTTTCCGCTGATCCGGAATTCAACAAAAGCGCCCGTGAGTTCGCAGCGTTGCTTTTGGAGGGCACCCAAAGCGCTCCGCCGCAGGTGCTTATCATGAAGTCAACCGAGGCTGAGGCAACCAAGTTGTTCGCCAATACCTATCTGGCGCTTCGTGTGGCGTACTTTAACGAGCTTGATACCTATGCGCAGGCCTTCGGACTGGATTCTTCGCAGATCATTAAGGCCATCGGGCTTGATCCGCGCATTGGTCAGCACTATAACAACCCCTCCTTTGGCTACGGCGGCTATTGCCTGCCCAAGGACACCAAGCAATTGCTGGCAAGCTACGGCGATGTTCCCCAGGATTTGATTTCCGCTATTGTGAAATCGAACGACACGCGCAAAAGCGTGATTGCAAACGAGGTGGAGCGGCTCGTTTCCTCAATTGAACACCCAACGGTTGGCGTATACCGCTTAACTATGAAAGCGTCTTCCGACAACTTCCGCGATTCGTCCATCCAGGGCGTGATGGATCGTCTGCTTGACCAGGGCCTTACCGTTTTGGTATACGAGCCGCTGGCAACAAGCGAGCGCATGTTTGGGTGCCAAGTAGTTCGTGATGTTGCCGACTTCAAGCAAAAATGCGATATCATCTTGGCCAATAGGTGGGACGAAGAGCTTGATGACGTCGCGGGTAAGGTGTATTCACGCGACATATTCGGCCGCGATTAGTAAGGTGTGCTGTGGGTGAAGCTGCGAGCGGGAGTTCTTTAAAACGGAAGCTTGCAGCTTTAGCGTCAAGCGAAGTTGTGGCTTGGGCGCTTGTTGACGTGGTCGCCGCGTTCATTTTTTACGCCAGTGCGAAAACATCTGCGGATTTGTCGTCCCAGAACGGATTGATTTCCTGGGCGTTCTTCTGGCTGAAAGAAAACCTTTCGGCGCTTTTCGGTATTCAGATTGACCCGTCGCCTATTGGGCATTTCTGCGAGTACTTTTTGTTGGGAATGACGCTTTCTCATGCGCTGAACCTTCGGTGGCGCAATGCGGATGAGCCTGCGTGCGCGGCAGGCGATGCGTGCCTTCAACGCGCAGTGGAGCGTCCCGATCGCGAAGTCGAGCGAACCGATACATCATTTCGCTCTCGTACGGCTTTAAAGCGGGCTGTGCGCGTGGTGGTGTGTGCAACCGCACTTGCTGCCGCGTACGCGGTGAGCGATGAGGTGCATCAGTTGTTCGTGCCGGGACGGGTAGGAGACATTTCCGATGTGGTAGTGGATAGCGTAGCCGCTTGTTTGGGCGCGCTTTGCGTCCGGGTGCTGTCCGCTAAAGCAGATTGAACCAGTTGGTAAAGTAACCAGCCACAACGACGGCGATAACTACCAAAAGCAAAACAACAACGAGCCCTTTATGCGATTTGTGCTTAGGGATACTGATTTGACGTCCTGGCCTGCGCTTTTGGATGGGCGCCGGAGCGGGCGCCGGCATGGGCGCTGGAGCGGGTGTCGGCATGGGCGCAGGCGCTGGTGCAGCTGGTGGCTCCAGGGATGCCATAGGAGCCGTTGCTTGCGCTTGCGCGTTTGCGTTCAGGTTCTCTGGTTGGGCGGAAACGATTTCGTCGCTGAGAAGGCTTTCGTCAACGGGTGCTCCGCATTGAGGGCAAAAACGAACACCTTCGTCAATGTGCGCGCCGCACTGAGTGCAATTCATGACGCCTCCTTTTCGCAGAGTCGATGATAATTCTTATTGTAAATGCGTTCGCGCGTTATAGGGGAGACGTGCCTCAACCTCTGGGAATAAAGCAGAAATGCCCGCCTATAAAGCAAGGGCGGATGCACGGTGCACCCGCCCTTGCTAGTTATCTTGTAATGTGAGCTGCCGAAAGAAATCTGCTGCCGAACGAAAACTGCGCGCAGCAAAGAAGCTCGAACGCGAAACCCTTCGCTATGCAAGCCCCAGGTAGGGAAGAACGTTCCATACCAGAATGAGGAAGATGAGAATAGGCGCGATGTACTTGATCATGATGGTCCACGCCTTTTCGAGCTTGAAGGCGCTGGATTCTTTGATCTCGCGTGCCAGAACGTTCTCTTTCACGATCCAGCCGAACATAACGCAGGTAAGGATTTCTGCGATAGGCATGATGACCGAATTCGAAATGAAGTCGGCAAAGTCGAGCAGCGACGACCCTTCGCCAATGGGCTGAATGAAGGAGAGCACGTTGTAGCCGGCGTTAATGAACATGCCGATGACGACGATAACGGCTACCACAACAACGAACGCTTGCCTACGCGGCCAATGAAAGCCGTCTTGCAGGATGGATACGCAGGTCTCGATGAGGCCGATACCGCTGGTAAGCGCCGCGAACAGCACCAGAAGGAAGAATACGAAGCCGACCACGGTGGCCACCGCAGGGTCAAGCGTGTCGAATACATCGGGCAGCGTGATGAACATGAGCGAGGGGCCGGATTTGGCGGCAACAGCGTCGGCAGAACCCATGGCCACGAAAGCTGCGGGCACAATGGCCAAACCGGCCAAGAACGAAACGCCGAAGTCGAATCCGGCAATTTGACCAACGCTGGAGGTGAGGCTGTCCTTCTTGCGCATGTAGGAACCGTACGTGATGGTGATAGCCATGGCCAGCGACAGCGAGTAGAACATTTGCCCTAATGCGTTAATTACCAGTTCGCCGCTGAATTTGCTGAAATCGGGAACCAGGTAGTACGCAACACCTTCCCAGGCTCCAGGAAGCGTGAGCGTGAAGATGGCGATGCCGGCCGCCATGATAATAAGCGCGGGCATGAGGATGGCGTTTACGCGCTCGATGCCTTTTTCAACACCGAAGCCAACGACGCAGAAAACGGCTAGCATGAACAGAAGCGTCCAAATGTACGACTCAACATCGCTGGTCATAAAGCCAACGAAGAAGCCGCCGCCGTCGGCCAATGCGTGCGGGCCTTCGGTAATGTAGGATGCGGTGTATTTGGCAACCCAGCCGCCAATGATGCAGTAATAAGGCGCGATGATAAACGGAACGGACGACAGCAGCACGCCGATCCAGGTGTACTGCTTTCCGAAGTGCGAAAACGCGCCGATGGCAGATTTGCGCGTGTAGCGGCCGATAGCCGACTCAAGCAAAAGCAGCGACAAGCCAAAGGTGGCAACCAGAACCAGATAGGTGATAAGGAAGGTGCCGCCACCATATCGCGCCGCCAAATAGGGGAAGCGCCACATGTTTCCCAGGCCAACTGCGGTTGCGGCTGCGCCTAAAACGAACGCCCATTTACTTGACCAGGAAACGCGGTTTACGGAATGTTCTGCAGGGGCTTGTGAGGCCATGAAATACAACACCTTTCAAATGAGGCGCCGGTGCCTCGGCAACGCGATAGAACTACAACCGGCTAAACGTAAATAAACGTGCAACATTATAGTCCATCGGTTGCCGTCGGCAACAAACAGCTCCGTGAGCGGCGCAAACCGCCGCATTTGTTCACAAGGCTAAACGGTCGGAGTTCAAAGGGCGACTGCATTCGAAGCTTAGTCGGAGTTCAAAGGGCGGCCGCCGCTCGAGGGACCGCCGTAGTCTAAGGCTCGCTCTGCGTTCAAGGCGCAGCCGCCCGATGAGGGGCTGCCGTTCGAGTGCATTTTTCTTCGCATTGCGAAAATCTCAACCGCGCATTTAATTGCCGTTGCCTTTCTTGCCGCGCACCAGCAGCAACACGAAAATAGCTATGAGCGCTACGGCGATCACGCCCAAAAGAATGGGAATGATGGGGAGTTCGCTCACGGCGTTTTGCGTGGAGCCGGCGCCGTTTGAGGTGGGCGCTTGGGCGGAAGCGCTGCCTGATGTGCTGTTGGAAGAAGCTCCTACAGATGCACTACCTGCAGAAGACGCCGTGCTTGAAGCGCTTCCCGAACCGCTGGCACTAGAACTTGAATTGCTGCCAGTGGAGCTACCGCTTTTAGGTGGGATGTCTTCCCACTGCGCCACCAACGTAAGATCGCCTAACAACGTGGTGGCTGTTCCTGGCTGCCCTAAATCCCAACCTGCGAATTGCTTTCCAGCGGGCGGTGTGAAGCTGCATTCCGGAAGCGTAAAGGAGCTGCTATAGGGAAGCGTCTGGCTTTCCATGGTTCCCGTACCGCCATTAGCGTTGAAATTGACGGTGCAGGGGATAAGCTCCCATTGCGCAATAAGCGTGACGGGGGAGTTGACGGTAACGGTTGCGCCAGGCTGCAAAACCCCCATGCCCTCAACGTACCAGCCGGCAAATCGCTTTCCTATCGGTGGCGTGAAAGCGTTTTCGGGCAACGTGTAGACGGTGCCTTCTTGAAGATAGGGGTCGGCCATGTATCCATCGGCGCCGTTGCTGTCGATGTATACCAAATAAGAAGGAATATCGGCCCACAGGGCGGTTATGGTTATGTTGCCATTGACGGCTAACCCTTCGCCAGCGTACCCCACATCCCAACGATCGAATCGCTTGCCTTCGGGTGCATTGAAGGTGCATTCGGGCAACGTGAACCATCCGCCGGCGTCTACGACGTAATCGGGCATAAGCCCCCATCCCTCACCGGGAAGCGTGACCACGGTGTATTGGTCGTCCGTAAAGTTGGCAAGCAGATACATATCGGAGTACACCGAGAAGTAATACGGGTTATCGCCTGAGACCCAGTTGCCGTAACCGTCGGTCCAGTGCGAGAACCGTTTGCCCCCATAGGGGTTTGCCTCAACGGCGGTGTACTGTCCTTCGGTAACGTAGTAGTTCGTCATACCCCATGCCGTCCAGTCTTCGCTGATAACGCCGCAATACACCATACCGCCTTCTCCGGCTTCAACGGTAAGCGTATGAGTGGGCGTTATGGGGGGCGTGTTGAACTCGGCATAGATGGTCATGTCCATGTTGAGCTCGAAGGCGTAATGCGAATCGTAGCTTATATAGCCAATGCCCTCGGCGTACCAACCAACAAACTGAGACCATTGGTTGGGCCATGCTTGCATATCGATCCAGTCGCCGACTGAGTTAAGGGCCACAAAGGTTCCTTCGTAGCCGTTGACAACAACGGTGCCCTGGTCCGCCGGTGCCGGATAGACCTCCAGCCAGGCGGGCGCGGCAGCTTGTGCTTGAGGGGTTGCAAGCGGGGAAATTGCAACGATGGCAAAAACAATCACGGTCAATCGTGCGAACCATGTTCTGATCATATCGGCCTCCAGGTTTGGGTCGACTGGTGCTCAGCACTTCGTATTGATAGGTAAACAACTCATCAAACGATAAAAGGATTATAACGCGCTGACTACCCTGTTTCGTGGTTCGCACGAGTAAATTGTTCAATTTTGAAGCTGGAAGTTGCAAGTATCAATTCCTTCGTGCTCAAGAAGGGCGATCTTGTTATGAATTCCGCCCGTGAAGCCCGAAAGCTTGCCGTTTGCGCCAA
The DNA here is from genome assembly GCA_045545435.1 of Eggerthellaceae bacterium. GTDB lineage: Bacteria > Actinomycetota > Coriobacteriia > Coriobacteriales > Eggerthellaceae > UMGS1502. The sequence goes on from JAZQAV010000108.1 coordinate 6,814, forward strand.
CTACGCGATGGCAGGGAATGATAATGCCCACGGGGTTGCGGCCGATGGCCTGCCCCACTGCGCGGCTTGCGGAAGGCTTCCCGATGCGACGAGCGATGTCCCCGTAGGTGGCGGTTGAGCCGTAGGGGATGCGCAGGAGCACTTCCCAGACGGCTCGTTGAAAGGGGCTTCCGGCCAAACTAAGTGGAAGCTCGGCGGGGTTTGGCTGGTTCCCTGCGAAGTAGCGTTTCAGCCATGAGCACGTTTGGTCAAGGACGTTGTCGATAATGCTTTTTTCGGGGTTGCAATGAGCGGTGGTCTCTAACCTGACGTGAAGACCGCGAGGTAGCTCGAAGGTATCCTCAAAATAGCATCCGATCAGGCTATTTCCGTCGCTTACAAGCAGCAATTCCCCCACAAGATCGCTTTCGAAGCGGCAAACATGAGGCCTTGTGCCGGCTGACAATTCAAGGTGTTGCGTTTTGTGGGTACGAGATGGTCCTGCCTGCATTTTTTGGTCCTTGTTCGGGGCTTCGCTTGCTTGCGTACGTAATGGTAAGCCAATGTCTCATAATTGGTGTAAATAATTAGTTTACATAAATCGAGTTGCTCAAGAGGGTCGTTATTCCTAAAACCTTAGAAGCACCGTACCATGAAACAGCCTGCTCAGACTCAAAATTGATAGCAACTCTGCAAGAGCACGGCGATACCTGTACCAATTGCTCCACCATACGAGAAAGGCTGTCCATGGCAACTATGAAGGGTTTTGGCATCATTGTCCCCAACAAGGAAACGGGCTGGATCACGAAAAACATCCCCGAAATTGGCCCCACCGACGCATTGCTTTCCCCGGTAGCGGTTTGTCCGTGCACCTCAGATGTTGCGGGCGCCAAAGTTCGCGGTGTCGCCGCAGGGCGCATTCTGGGGCATGAAGCCGTTGGCAGAATAGAAGCGGTTGGCTCGATGGTTAAAGAGTTCAAGGTGGGCGATGTGGTTGCCGTGCCCGCGGTGACGCCCCAATGGTTCAACCCCGATATCCAAGATGGAATGCATCAGCATAGCGAAAAGCCCCTGGGCGGTCGTTTTTTGTCTTCGCAATGGGACGGTGTGTTCGGCGAGTACTTTGCTGTGCCCGATGTTGATATGAACGTCGCGCTTATTCCCGGCGGCGTTTCCATGGCAAGCGCAGTTTTGGTGGGCGATATGGTGACCACGGGCTTCCATGGAGCCGAGCTGGCCGACATCAAATTCGGCGATACCGTCGTGGTAAACGGTATTGGTCCGGTTGGCCTTATGTCCGTTGCTGGCGCAGCATTGCTTGGCGCCGGTCGCATCATCGCTGTTGGCAATCGTCCGCGCACGCGAGAGCTGGCTATGGAGTTTGGCGCAACGGAAACCGTCAGTTACAAAGATGGTCCCGTTTACGATCAGATTATGGAGCTCACAGGCGGCAAGCCCGTTGACTCGATAATCATCGCAGGCGGCAATACCGATAGCATTGCGATGGGCTTCAAGATGGTGAAGTGCGGCGGTACGGTTGCGAACATAGCAGGTCAGAACAACGACCTGCTTATTAAAGCAGCTGATTCCACGTACTTTGCCGGGCACAAGAAAATCGTGGGCGGTTTATGCCCAGGTGGGCGCCGCCGCATCGAGCGCCTTATGGAGCTCATTCGTTATGGACGCGTTGACTCCGACAAGCTCATCAGCCATGAGTTCCACGGGTTCGACAAGATCGAGGATGCGTTCAACCTGATGGCCGACAATCCGCCCGAGATCGTCAAACCCATCGTCTACATGTAAGATTCGGTAATTCGGTTTTCAAACGAAAGCGGAGGCCTCCATTCGGAGGCCTCCGCTTTTATCGTGCTGCGCCATCGAAACGCCGACGGTGCTATTCGGCAACCTCGAAAGCGTCTTTGCCCAGGCCGCAGACGGGGCAGACCCAATCTTCGGGAAGATCTTCAAAAGCCGTGCCCGCAGCGATGCCGGCATCGGAATCGCCGATTGCTGGATCGTATTCGTAACCACAGGGACATACGTACTTCATGGTGGCTCCTCTCTTCGCGTTTGCCATAGCGTCATTGTAATAATTGCAGGCCCGCTTGCAGCCCGCGTTTGCACATTTTTCGAGCGAATCGCTGGTTTTACCCTTTCTGGATGCCTGTGCGTATCTTGCGCGTGCGTTGGGAGTTGGTGCGCAGCGTCGGGATGCCACGTCGTTTATGCGCAACGCTTCGATAAAGGTTTCCGGTGGTATCGGCAAGGTCGAAGCGCTACTTTTTGCCCGTCACGCGTTTCACGCCGTTGTAAACCAGCGCGCCACCCGCTCCTATGGCTATAAGTCCAGGTCCAGGAAGGACAAGCATGGGAATGCCGACAAGCACCAGAGCGCCTCCGGCGACGCATTCGGCAATTCCGCCTACAACGCCGCCGAGAGCGCTCGGAGCACCATTCGTTGTTTGATTGGATGAGTTGGTGCGTCCGTAATGGGGCTCGTAATAGGTACCAGTGGAAGAGGGGCCCTGAGAGAAACCAGATTGGTTTGACGTATACACGTGCGGCGTTTCGCTTGCGCTGCGATCGCTTGAAACGGCTACCGGCTGCACGTCAATTATGAAGGGCGCAGACATGATAGTCCTTTCTATGTTCGCGCTTAGGAGCGTTATCGATTCGATATGAACGTTGCTTGAAGAGCCCGCCCCGCCACCGTGTTTAGTTTGCGAGTCACGGTGGCACGGTGCGTTTTAAGCTCTTAGCAGAATCGAGGATTGATCCTTAAGCGTTTGCCTAGGCACATTGTATAAGGCATCGCAGGTGACCTTGGAAAATGACGGCAATGCGACATGCTCCCGTTGAGTCGCGGTTACCAAACGTGCGAAATTGCTCCTTAACCCGCTGCCGCGCTTTGGTGCTAATCATTTGTGTAACGTTGGCAATAACGAAATTAGCGCAGGCAAGCTTAACGTTATTAAGTCAAAAGCCCAGATACAGCGTCGTACACTACTTGTCATAGAATAGCAGATTCTATGGCGTCGACCGTTTTTCGCTGCTTCATAAAGTATAAAAATGCAGGTTTGAACTGGGGTTACTATCATTTTGCGACAATTTTCACTTGTCACGGAATGTGCTTCATTCGAACATCTGTGTTTCCGTTTGAAGCGGCGCGTTTTTAGAATCGTATATAAGGGCGAACTATTGTCGATGTTGCAGAGAAGACTTCGTATAGCTTAGCCGGAAGACGAGAAACGCAGACTGTGGGAGCGTGAAATGGAAACCACTAATCAGACAACCGAATCGGATAACAACGAGAATAAACAGGTTCACCCGTATGCTAAAGCGCCCGAATCGAAGAAGAAAATCTTCCTCGTAGGTTTGTTCGTTAGCATTTTTGGAGCAATGCTGCAGGCGGGAGCGTTTTCGACGATGCTTCCTATGGCTGCGCAGCAAATTGGCGGAATGGACTACTACTCGGCGGCGGGAGCAATTAGCGGTGTTCTCTCCATCGTTCTCATGCCGCTGTTCGGCTACCTGTCCGTTCGCTCACCTTCCATCAAAATACCGCTTACGGTAGGCAGCTTCATTTCGGGTGCAGTGTCCATGCTTGCCGTTGCGTTTGCGCCGTCCATGATCGTTATCATGCTCGCAATGGCGTTTTACAGCCCAGTTACCGCAGCTATTTTCGTACTGGGTTATTCAATCATCCGCGATATGTACCGACCGACTACGGCCAGTACTTACATTGGCGTTTGCGGAATGATCATGATGTTGGGCATGCTTATTGGCCCCATTGGCGGCGGCGCTCTTATGACCATGTTCGGTTGGCAAACGCTCCCGCTGGCCGTCATTCCTTTCCTGGTAATTGGCGCTGTAGCCATCATGTTCAGCGTGAAGGCTCCGAAAGAAGATTTCGAGCCCTTCAAAACCCAGAACTCCAAATTCGACATGGTTGGTGCTGTGGGCTTGGTCCTTTTCCTGTGCGGCATCATCATGGGGCTGTCGTTTGGCAAGAACCTTATTCCGTTCGGTACGTTGGAAAGCAACCTTTTGTTCGTGGTCTCGATTATCGGATTCATCATTCTTGCCTTTGCTATGAAGAAGAGGGGATCTGAGGCAATCATCCCCACAACGGTTCTTCGCGATCGCAACACCGTGTTCCTTACGCTGGGTAACATTGCAACCAATTTCTCCAACATGGCGCTGTTCTTCTTTATTCCTGGTTACGTCATCACCGTTATGGGCTACGACGGATTGTTTGGCGGAATTGCGGTTGGCTGCATGTCCTTGGCCGGTGTTGCCTTGGGAGGCTTTGTGGGAAGCCAAATTGGTAAAGCCGAATCGGCTAAAACGATGATCTTCATATCGGGCATACTGCGTATTGTGATTGCGGTCGCCTTGCTCTTCTATCTTGCATCGGGTCCAACAATCATTGGCATATACGTGTTCATGTTGCTTGCTGGTGTTTACAACATCATGGCCACCGTTTCCTATTCGGCGGGTCCGCAGGTGCAAATTCCCGAAGAGTATCGCGTGCAGGGCAACTCGCTCGTCCAAACTGGCCAGAACTTCGGTTCATGCTTTGGCACGGGTGTGTACACGATGGTTATGGGCACCTTCGGTCTTGCTGCCGGTATGTCCATCTCAATTGTGATATCCATCGTTTGCGCTGCGTTGGTTTCGCTGTCGGCGCTGTTCTTGAAGAAGCTGTAACAGCTAAGCGCTACAGTCATTCGATGGCTGTAGTGGCGTTATAAGCCGCGCGTTCGTAGATGCCGCAAGCGCTTTAGAAGTGATGGCGGCTCTGGCAACTACGGTATTGCAGAATACTAAAACCCCCGACACGCTAAGGTGTGAACCGCCTCCCATTTCTCGTGTCCAAGAAATGGGAGGCGGTTCAGTTGCGGGGGCTTTCTTGTGCGCTTATTTTGCAATGCGATGGTTCAAAAGTTGCCTTCGAATTCAGGCGCATTAAACAAGCCCCAAACGTGCGCATAAAAAAGCTCATTACGTCTTTTTTGTGCAGAAATTGCGGTACACTTCTGTACATGCATTTCTTGCACGCGAAATGAAGGCTCGCGTTTTGCGCCGGTAATGCAGGTTTACAGCGTCCAGTACAAAATCGCGTAACCCTACCCGCGCACATGCGATGTATTGAATATTTCACATGCAGAAATTGAAAGGCAGTGCCAGATAGCGAGATGCGGCAGTCCGGGTGCGCTGGTTCGCATTTAAAGGCGACGGCCGTAATCTCGCGCGTATCGAGAAAGTTGGTGGTCAATTATGGCAGCTCCCGCTTCCGAACAAGTTAGGAACGTCGTCCTGGTAGGCCAAGACGGTGCCGGCAAGACATCGCTCGCTGAGGCCATGCTGCACGTCTCGGGTCGTACGCCGCGCATGGGCACAACCCACGACGGGAAATCCTACCTTGACTTTGACGAGGAGGAGATCCGGCGCAAATTTACTATCAGCACCTCGATAGCTCCTATTCCGTACAAGAACTTCAAGATCAACCTGCTTGACACCTCGGGCCATCCTGATTTCATCGGCGACACCATCGCCACCATGTACGCAGCCGAAACCGCCCTGTTCGTGGTTGACGCTGTTGCAGGTCCGCAGGTTATGACCACCAAGCTTTGGAAAACCGCTGCCGACATGAAAATCTCGCGCGCGGTGTTCATCAACCACATCGACCGCGAGAACGCTAACTTCGACGTTGCCATGGCAACGCTGCACGCGCGCTTTGGCTCGCGCCTGGTTCCCGTGACCATTCCTATTGGTGTTGAGGACGCATTCGAAGGCGTTATCGACATCGTGCGCATGAAGGCCCGTTACTTCGACAAGGGCGGCATCGTAGAGCGCGAGGAAGACATTCCTGCCGAGTACGCCGATCAGGCGCAGAACGCACGCGACCGCTTGGTCGACAATATCGCCGAGGCCGACGAGGAACTGATGATGAAGTACCTCGAGGGCGAGCCGCTTTCTCAGGAAGAAGTCGAGAAGCTGCTGGGCGACGCCATCAACCAAGAGCTGGTCGTTCCCGTTTATGTGGGCTCCACCATCATCAAGCAGGGCATTCAGGGCCTCATGGAAGACATCTGCACCTTCTTCCCGCATCCTGTTATGCACTGCGCTTATGCGCTGGCAAACGACGCTGGCAAGCTGACCATCGACGAGTCCGGCTCTCCGGCGGGCTTCGTGTTCAAGACCGTTGCCGACCAGTTCGTTGGCCGCTTGAGCTACGTCAAAGTGCTTACGGGCGTGCTAGAGCCTGGTCAGGACCTGGCTA
>JAZQAV010000109.1:0-2735 GCA_045545435.1 Eggerthellaceae bacterium
AAGCCCGCAATCTCATCGAGAGACGCAGGGGTCTCTCGCCGCATCTCGATGAGCATATTGTCAGGTAGCGATTTTCGGGCATCGTGCACGGAGGCGTTTTCTGACATTTCCGGCCGATCTGCCGCCGCAATCGTGCACGGAGGCGTTTTCTGACAACCGGCTTCCGCGCCACATGCGAAAGCTCGTAGCAACAACGCGGTTTCGCGCCACCCGCGCGAGCTCGAAACGCCGGCCACCCGCGCGGACGCGAAACGCCGGTCGTATGCGCAAGCTCGCGGTGCCGGCCGCATGCCCAAGCTCGCAGCGTCGCCCGCCAGCCGCATGCCCAAGCTCGCAGCGTCGCCCGCCGTGCGCAAGCGCAAGCGCAAAAGCGCAATTCCCTACTTCAGCGCGCTGGCGGCATCTTGCTTGGCGGCACGACTCGCAGGCGCGTAGCCTGCGGCCACAGCAACCACCACGCCAAACACGATGGCAAGCGGAAACGCCCACCACGGCATCCCCATCTGCAAACCTTGCCCAGTAAAGCGGCCAATAAGACAGTTTATCAGCGGCTGCGAAACGAATGCTCCCAGTGCGCCAACAATGCCCGCAAATGCACCGATGATTGCGTTTTCCCAGTTGAACAGCTCAAGGACATTTTTGCGCGACGCACCGAGCGCCCGCAGCAGCGCCACTTCGGACTTGCGCTCAATAGCCGACACGTACGTCACCGAAAACACCATCACCACGCTCACGAACAGCGCGATGCCTACCAGTGCGCCCAAAACGTGCGAAACCGCATCAATCGCAGCCGCAACCGCCGTCATCCAGGCCTGCCCCTCATTGGCGTACGCAATGGGCGCAGCATCTTTGTTGGTTTCAGCGAGCTTGGCGTTGTAGTTTTCAATAAGCGTTTTTATTTCGGCATCGCTTTCAAAGTTGCGCGCGTAAATGGCGATCTCACGAGGCGTTTCAACGTCAGCCGCACCCAGCCATTTGAGATTTTGCTCGTATTCGGCGTTAAGTGTTGCCGGCGCATAGCGCTCGATAGCGGCAATAAACGCATCATCGGAAAGCGAGGCGGCCAAATCAATGTCCTGCTGGGCAATGTTGATGGTGCCGTCAGAGCCAATGTAATCGCTGAAAATCTGGCGCAACGCCTGGATTTGCTCGGGAGTAAGCGCTTCCACATAGGCCCGCTTGGCCGCAGAGAAATTGCCCCGCGCCAGCAGTTTTTTAATCTGTTCGCGATCGCGCGCGATAGCCGCTTTCATGCTTTCACTTGAATATTCGTCCTCAAAAGGCTCGCCCGTGAACACGTCAATGTTGGGGTTCGCCTTCTGTGCAAGCACAATAGGGCTGTTCAGCGACTCCTGCGCCAAGTACGGCATAAGCTCACTCGTGTACGCAAGCGAGCCCGTTTCGGCGCCATCGTCATAACCTTCGCGCGGTTTCACCACGCCCACAACCTTCAGCTCGCACGCATTTGCCAAAACCCGGCGCATGTACGAGGCGCTACTGCGGCAGTCGTCCCACGAACCATCGGGAAGCTTCGTGTAGTAGTCGGTAGTGGGAACCACATAGTAGGTAAGCCCCAGCAGGTCATCGTAGCTATAAGAATCGGCCTGCTGAGGAACGCTCACATCGCCGCCCACCAGCACCGAACGCGCTGCGTCGGCCAAATTGGAAAGGTCGGCAATGCCCGCTGCGTATTCAAAATAGTCGGTTATATGGCCTTCACCATTGGCTATGATCACAATCTCGTTGTAGCTTTCGGGAAAACGCCCCGCAATCACTTCGTAGGGGCTCTCCCCCGTTTTCTCGTTGTAAATAAGTTCGCGCATCAGCGTATCGGTGGGCGGCAAATTGTTGAGCACCACTTCTTCGGCCTGATAGCCGAACGCATGGCCAATGTTGATATCGTCCATCAACGTTGCATAGCCCGCGCTTATTATCTGGCGGCCGCGACTGTCGTACACGTTCAGCTCAATGTCATAGCGCGCCTGCACGTCAAACGCCACGTCCGCAATGCGCGATTCGGGATTGTTGCGCACGTAATCAAGAAAGCCGTTCAGGTCGCAGCTTTGCCGGTTTTCCATGGCGGCGTAGAACATAGCAAGCGCCAGGTGGTCAACGGCCACCCCATCATCAACGTTTTCGGAAACATACACGCGTGACTGAGCAAACGCCGTTGCCGCATCCATAAGCGCACTTGCGCTGCCATCCTGTTTGACAAGAATGGGTGCGCGCAAAAGCGACTGAGCGGCCACGCCTTCCATGTAGGACTGAGCTCCCAAATTGAGCGCCAGCATCATGACCATGCCCAGCAGGCCAATGCTGGCAACAGCAATTGTAACAATGGTGCGCGCTCTTTTGTTGAGCGCGTGCAAGCGAGCAAGCACGGGCATAGAGATGGTGCCGGGAGAGCGATACCGCGCGCGTTTCTTCGTAGCGTCTTTGGCGCCTGCCTGGCTGCGCGCTGAATCGGCTGCGCGGTTGTGCCCCGCGGTTTGCTCGGCGGCGCAGGTGTTGGAAGCGCTTTCGGCATCGGCGGAACGCCCCGCGGCACGCGCGTTGGAAGCGCTTTCGGCATCGGCGGAAGGCCCCGCGGCGCGCGCATTGGCGGCGATTTCGGCATCGGCGGTACGCTCGCTGGCGCGCTCGCCAGCACCTTGCTCTTGCGCGCTCTGCGTCGTCAAGCTTACGCGCGCACGCTGCGCCAACTGATCCTCGCCATCGCGGGCAGGCAAAGCTTC
>JAZQAV010000110.1:0-4969 GCA_045545435.1 Eggerthellaceae bacterium
GCGTTTCGTCCTGCGACACGCGCTTGAGCTGGGCTTGCGCATTGTGGTGGTAATCAACAAAATCGACCGCCCGGGTGCGCGTCCCGAAGAGGTTGTTGACGAGGTGTTTGACCTTATGGTTGAACTCGACGCCTCTGATGAGCAGCTTGACTTCCCCATTGTGTACGCGTCGGCAGTAAACGGCTTCGCTCGCTACGAGTACGACGATGACAACATGAACATGATTCCGCTTTTGGAAACCATCCTGAAAGAAGTCCCCGCTCCCGATTGCGATCCCGAAGGCCCGGTTGCGCTGCAAATTTGCACCGTTGACCACTCGAGCTTCGTTGGCCGTATTGGTGTGGGCCGTTTGCACTCGGGCACTATGCACAAAGGCGAGCAGGTGCTGGTTATCAAGGCAGATGGCACGCGTTATAATACCGTGGTCAAACAGCTTATGACCTTCGAGGAGCTGGGCAAAAAGGAAGTAACCGATGCCTCTGCGGGCGATATTATCGCCATCGTGGGCGTTGATGATGCTGACATCGGAGATATGGTTACCAGCCGCGAGAATCCCATCGAACTTGACCCTATCAAGGTTGAACAACCCACCATCTCGGTTGTATTTGAAGCCTCGACCAGCCCGTTGGTCGGCCGCGAAGGTGAAATTGTGGGCGCGCGCCAGCTGAAAGAGCGCCTGCTGCGCGAAGCTGAAAGCAACATCTCCATGCGTATCACCGAAATCCCCGATAGCTCGGGCATGGAGGTATCGGGCCGTGGCGTGCTTCATCTTTCCGTGCTTATGGAAACCATGCGTCGCGAAGGCTTTGAATTCCAGGTTGGTCGTCCGCAGGTAATCATCAAGAAAGATGAGGCCGGCAACAAGCTTGAGCCCATCGAGGAAGCCACGGTTGATGTGCCCAGCGAGTATGCGGGCAAGGCAATCGAAGTATTTGGCACCGCTGGCGGCGAAATGACCGACATGTACCAGCGCGGCGACGAAACGCACCTGGTGTTCAAAATTCCGTCGCGCGGCACCATGGGATTGCGCACGCGTTTGCTCAACGCCACGCGCGGTGAGGCAACTATGTTCCATCACTTCTCCGAGTATGGGCCTTACCGTGGTGAATTCGCTGGTCGAAAAAATGGCGGTATGATTGCGATGTCCACGGGAAAAGCTGTCGCATATGCGTTGGATACTCTGCAGGAGCGCGGCCGCTTGTTCGTAGGGCCCGGTGACGAATGCTACGAAGGCATGATAGTGGGCGAGTCTGCCAAAGAAGGCGACATGGTGGTAAACGTTGAGCGCACCAAAAACCTGGGCAACCAACGTTCGTCAACGGCTGATAAGGCCATTCAGCTGACGCCTCCCCGCACGTTCACGCTTGAAGAGGCATTGGAATACATTGAAGATGACGAGCTGGTAGAGGTAACGCCGCAGTCGATTCGTTTGCGCAAGCGTCTGCTTTCCGCTGTTGAACGTCGCAAAGCCAACAAACAGTAGACAAGCACCTGTCAAAAATCACCCGCGCAGCAGCGGACGTGTGAGAAACGCGTTGTAATTGTCCGCAAGCCTGACGGTTGCAAGTTGAAAAGCTGTTGGACTTCTAGCAAGATACCGTTGAATTTCTACCAACGTTTGTCAAAAGAGCGCAAGTGATTTTACTTGCGCTCTTTTTTACGTCTCTCACGCCGCGCTTGTAAACATAAATATGAAACGGGAGTGTCTATATTGTGCAGCTGAAGGGCGCTTTAACAACGTGTGCGACAATATGCGACAGTTGAAACCGAAACCATCCACCAGCTTTTGTGCGGTCAACGCGGAAAGAACAGGATCGTATGGGCAAGTCCAAATTTTCCTCTTTTGTAACGATCGGCCTTGTAATTGCTTGCGCGTCTGCGATAACAGCGTGCTCGCCGGCAAAATCATCTGTTCCTGATAATGCCGTAGCGGCAACAGTAAATGGAACCGAAATCCGCGAGAGCGAAGTAACTTCTGCCATTCAATCTATCCGTGCAAACAACAATTTGTCCGAAGAAGACACTTGGGGAAAGTACCTAGCGCAATTGGGTCTTACTCCTAACGATATTCGTCAGCAAATGATCGACTCGTTCGTTGAGAAAATCATCATCGAGCAAAATGCCGAGTCGCTGGGTGTCTCCGTGGAAGATAGCGAAGTTGACCAGTACGTGAGCAACACGCGTTCCCAGTTCGAAAACGATGAAGCATGGAAAAAGGCCCTCGAGAGCGTGGGCATGACCGAAGAGACGTATCGCGATAACATCAAATCCTCCATTCTGCAAAGCAAAGTGATTGATGCCATCGGCGCCGAAGCGCAAATTCCAACGGAAGAGCTCGACACGTACGCAAGCATGTACGGCAGCAGTTTGGCTGGCGCTCGTCGCTCTTCGCACATTCTGTTCGACGCGAATGACGAAGCAACGGCGCAGGATGTTCTCAATCGCATCAACAGCGGCGAGCTTGATTTTGCCGAGGCAGCCGCTACCTATTCGAAGGACGGCTCGGCCGCTAACGGCGGCGATGTGGGTTGGGACAAGATGAGCAACTTTGTTACCGAGTACGCGCAGGCGTTGTCCCAGCTGGATAAAGGCCAGGTGAGCGGCCTGGTGAAAAGCACGTACGGCATTCACATCATCAAGTGCACCGATTATTTCAATCCCGATCCGTCCACTCCTGTAACGTATGCCCAGCTGCCCGCCGACTTCCAGGAAGCCATCAGCAGCATGTTGAAGTCGTACATGGCGCAGAACAACTACCAAACGTGGCTTGAGGATCAAAAAGCTGCATCCGACATCGTGATCAACGAAATGCCTACCGGCGTTCCGTATAACATCGACATGAGCAAGTACCAAACCGCAACTGCTTCATCGGGTGCTGCGGCTTCGACGAGCGCTACTACCAGCGATGCTTCCGCCGCTTCTGGTGAGGCGTCAGCGACCTCTGGCGAAGCAAGTGCTGCTTCCGGCGAGTCCGCGGCGGCTTCGGGCGAATCGAGCACTGCTTCTGGTGAGTCCGCGGCTGCTTCCGGCGAGTCTCCAATTACGAGCGCGTCATAAAAGCTTAGCCAGCAACCAAGGTGCTTAGGTACAACCAAGGCGCTCGGTCGCGTCCCAAACGCTCGACCAGCAACCAAGGCGCCCGATCGTGCCCCAGGCGCTCGACCAGCAACCAAGGCGCCAGGCCAGCTAACAAGGCGGTCAGCCTGTAATCAAAATGCAGCGGGTGCTGTGCTCGATGAGGGGCACAGTACCCGTTTCCTTTTCGCGTGCGGCCGTCCTCGGCATGGCATGGCACCTGTTTTTGTTCAGCTGTGCAGATTCGTTGTGCGACCACTTTTAAAACGCTTGTCCCATGTGCGCAGCTGTTATATACTACGTACCTGCTGCGAAATGTGTGCGCAATAGCACGCCAATGCGCAGCAAAGGCGGAAGCGGAGAGATGTCCGAGCTGGCCGAAGGAGCACGATTGGAAATCGTGTATACGTCAAAAGCGTATCTGGGGTTCGAATCCCCATCTCTCCGCCAGAATTTTCACCGCTCGAACTTTTTGTTCGGGCGTTTTTTGATAGCAGAATAGGCGCATCTGGCGCCACGCAGTTTCTGATTGCATCAGGTGCATCGGCCGCCGGGCAATCGAGCGACTGCAAAGTAGTTGTCGCCTTACCAGCGACGGCTCCATCCATGCGGAGGGGTGGCAGAGTGGTTGAATGCGGCGGTCTCGAAAACCGTTTTACCCTTTCAAGGGTAACGAGGGTTCGAATCCCTCCTCCTCCGCCAGTTTTAAAACGAGCCCCTTAACGGGGCTTTTCTTTTAACAACAGAATGTAGTAGGCAACATCAGCAAGTTTTTGAAGGCAAAAGAAGCAGGTAGCACCACCCACCTTCTGAAGGAAGTAGAAATACAGGCACCATCGGTTTTGGATTAATGAAAGGGTCCATCATGACTGATCGCATTATCGAGAGCAATCCCTCCAACGTCCCTGAAATCCCTGAAATTTTGGAGCAGGCTTTGCTGTTCCTTATCAACGAGTCGCGCGAAATGCTGGAGTCCGGCAAGGACGTTACGCCGCGCACCGCGCTGGTAATGGGCGCCAACGAAAACGCTTCCCTTTTCGAGGAAGCCGCCGACGCCGACTCGGTAGAGGCGTGCTATGCGCGCGCGATGCATACCGTCCGCAACGCGCAAGGCGCTCGCGCGTACGGTTTTGTGTATGACGGCTACATTGAGGTGGACGACCAAACGATCGACGCCATCATCGCTGAGGGCGGTTTCCCTGGTGAACCGCATGGTTATGCGTTGGGCTTGGTGTATGACCTGGGCGAAGACGGCTCCATTGCGTTTGAGGATGAGCCTACCTATATTGGTCCCGCTCCCAACTTTATGGGCGATTTGAAGCCGGCGCGTATGGATCGTGTTGTAGAAGAGCCCGCTGCCGAAGAGCCTACTGCCGAGGCAACGACCGACGATGCCGCAGAGGAAGAAGCCGCAGCTGACGCCGAGTAATCGGTGGTTCGCTGGGTTCTGAAACCGATTTCCGTTTGCGCAGGTAGCTGCTTGTCGCCGCGCGTCGCTCCTCGCCGTTTTCCCGTGCACGAAGGCGCTTTCCGACAGAAGCCGCGTGCATGAAGGCGCTTTCGTATGGTCGCGCGCTTCATGCCGCGTGCACGGAGGCTGTTTCCGACAGGAATCCCGTGCGCGAAAGCGGTTTCATGCGGTCGATCGCCGTTGGCCGCGCCCCCGTTTCCGTTTCATCGTGCATGGACGCGGTTTCGTGCGTGAATGGCCGTGCACGGAGGCTGTTTCCGACACGATGTGTCCGGAAATGTTCGAAACGGGCTCCATGCACGGAAAAACCGGCGCGAAATGCCCTCCGTGCACGGACGTATCGGGAAAATCCCAGGTCGCGATTTTCGGACATCGTGCACGGAGGCGTTTTCTGACATTTCCGGCCGACCCGCCGCCGCATTC
>JAZQAV010000111.1:0-17669 GCA_045545435.1 Eggerthellaceae bacterium
CGACACCGCTGCAAATAATGCAAACGTAGGCAACGGCACCACCGAAAACGGAAAGCAGAAACGCACCCGCCGTGGCGGCCGCCGTCGAAAAACCACCCTTGTTGCGGCAAGCGATAACTCAATGGCCGATCATTCAGGCGAATCGGCTCCTGATGCCGAAAGCACTTCACAGGAAGAAGCTGCTCCCACGACCATCAGCGCCGCGGGAGACGAGATACCTGTTGCTTCCGAACAAAAGAAAAAGCCGCGGAGGTCTCCTGCCAGCAAAAAGGCTAAGCAATCTTCAACGGACGAGGGCGACAGCGCTCATATCGCCGCTCAAACCGAAACGACAAGTAAAGCTTCTGATGAAATGCCAAGCGAGACTTACGACAAAACGTCTAGCGAGACCTCTGATAGCACGCCAAGCGATTCCGCACAGGAATCCGCGCCCATGCTTGACCAGATTGAAAGCTACATCACCGACCAACTGGCAAAAGCGGGAGAAACGGGTGTTTCGCTTCAAACGCTGGGAAAGCGCGTGCGCAGCAAATTCCGCACCTTCCGCTTGCACGATTTTGGTTACTCGAAATTCAAAGATCTTCTTGCCAGCATAGATGAAATTGAAATCGAGAAACGCGAAAACGCCTCGTACGCAAAGCTGAAATAGCTTTGGATTACGCGCGATTACAAGTTAGAATAAGGCAACAGGAGAAAGGAGCATCGTAACATGGCAACACTGCAGCTTGTTTTGCTTTTGCTTGCTGCTGTTCTGTTCTCCTCCGTTGCCTATCAGCTTGTCCCCCGCATACCCACGCCCCTTGTCCAAATCCTTATGGGCATACTTATCACCATCGTTGCCCAAGACAACATCACCATTGGACTTCGTCCGGACATCTTTTTGATCGTGTTCATTGCGCCTTTGCTGTTCCACGAAGCGCAACGAGCCGACAAAACGCTGCTTTGGGTTAACCGTCGCTCGCTGATATCTTATGCCATCGGCTTGGTAGTGCTCATCACGTTCACCGTCGGGTTCACCGTGCACGCACTTATCCCCTCTGTTCCGCTTGCCGCAGCATTAGCGTTAGGCGCTGCCCTTGGCCCCACCGACCCCATTGCTGTTGCATCGGTATCGAAAGAAGCGCGTATTCCCGAGCGTCAAAACACTATTTTGCAAGGCGAATCGCTCATAAACGATGCTTCCGGCATCGTTTCGTTCCAGTTTGCGCTGG
This sequence comes from Eggerthellaceae bacterium, assembly GCA_045545435.1. Taxonomy (GTDB): domain Bacteria; phylum Actinomycetota; class Coriobacteriia; order Coriobacteriales; family Eggerthellaceae; genus UMGS1502. Next base: position 1,212 of record JAZQAV010000111.1, read on the forward strand.
CGGCGGCCGTAACCGGAGCTTTTTCTTTGGCCGACGCCCTTGCCACCTTTGCGATTGAGTTCTTCGGAGGCATCGCCTTAGGTCTTGTCTTGGGATATCTCATCACCAGGATCATCCGCCGTATTCGCAATATGGGCTTGGAAAACATAACGTTTCACGTATTGTTGGAAGTATTCACGCCGTTCATCGTCTACCTCCTTGCCGACACCGTGCACTTCAGCGGCGTTCTGGCGGTAGTTGCCTGCGGAATAGTTATGTCACTTGCGCGCCCCAACCTTGGCCCGTTGGCCGCGCGCTTCAATATCGTCGCTTCCAGCTTTTGGCAAGTGCTGGTGTTTGCGCTTAACGGAATCGTTTTCGTGCTGCTTGGCACCCAGCTTCCAAACGCTATCGGAAACACCTGGAACGACAACGGCATCAGCAACTTCGATTTGGCATTCTACGTCCTTGTGATCACACTTGTGCTGCACGGAACGCGTCTTGCGTGGTCACTGGTCAACGAGACGATTGCCGATTATTCCGAAAAGAAAAAACGCCGTTTTTCGCAACGCTTGCGCGCCGCTGCCATAACAACGCTCTCGGGCGCGAAGGGTACCATCACGCTTGCCATCATGTTCACCATTCCCCTCTGGATTAACGACGGGCTGTCCATCTCGCGCTTCCCAAACCGTGATTTGCTCATCTTCTTGGCAAGCGGCGTTATCGTGATGACGCTTCTTCTGGCGACGTACGCCGTACCGCTTTTAGCCCCACGGCCAAAAGACGAAAGCGATCAAGCAAAGCGCGACATCGAAACAACGGTCGAGATTATGCGCGCCGTTATCGAAGACCTTACGTCTCACATCAAACCACAAAATCGAGCCGAGATTTCAGAGGTTATCCACCGCTACAATGAACGCATATCGCGCATCCAAAACCATTCAGAGTTCCTAGAAGAAGAATCGGACACCGAACTGCGCATTCAGGTTCTTCAATGGGAGCAGGATTACATCATTGAGCGTATCGAGGATGGAAGCGTCCCGCCGGTTGAGGCTTACCAAGTGCTTTCATCGCTTTCTCGAAGCGAAGAAATACTTCGCCAAGACCATGTTCACACCGCCGCGGTCATTCGGCGCTTAAAACGCGTTCTGAACGCTCTGAGGACGGTTTTGAGGCGCTTTAGGACCAAGTTACCAGGACCCGACCGCGTAAACGGCCCCCTTATCAAGCAAAAGCTTCAAGCAGACGCGCTCAAGTTCGCCATCGACAAGATGAGCGAAGAGATGGCCGAATCGGAAATCGCCACCGAATCGTTTAGCCGCTTGATACTGGAGTACCAACGCTCACTGCGCGCCATCCGTGCAAAGAGCCCCTCCATCACGCAGGTAACCAGGCGCGAGGATGCCGCAGAAGAGGTTATCAAGCATGCCCTGCACGAAGAGTTGGAGCAAATACAAACAGCGTACGATGAGGGTCGCCTTTCCCGTGCAGCCGCACAGCAAATGCGCCACAACGTGTACCTTATGCTGCTTGACCTTGAAGACTACCTGTAGCAATTACGGGCGCGCGAGGGAAATAAGGAGCCTCAGACCGGCTTCTGGCTATATCCGATGACCAGATGAGTGAAAACGCATTGCAAAACCCGCGTTACACACGACGCCCCTAGCTGCCCCCCCAACACAAAAAGGGTGCGCTGCTTTTATGCATGCGCACCCAAATTTGCTGCGGTTTTATGCGATTCGTTTGCTTTACATACGCGCCGGCGCACTGACGCCCAAAAGGCTCAGCGTGAGGGCTAACACGATGCGCACGCTCTCAGCCAGGGCCAAGCGCGCGTTTTTAACCGCTTCGGGTTCACCCATAATGCGGCACTCGGTATAAAACTGATGGAATTCCGCGGCAAGTTCCTGCGCGTAATGCGTAAGGCGGAACGGCGCCCTGTCGCGCGCGGCAAGTTCAATGAGCTCGGCGAAATCGTCCATTTTGCGCATGAGGGCAAGCTCTGGTTCGGCCACAAGGACACTGAGGTCTGCATCGGCACCAACCAAACGAGCGGCTAAGTCACGCGGATTGGCTTGCTCAACCTCTTCTGCTGGCATACCCACCTCAAGAGCGGCTTTGCGCAAAATGGAGCAAATGCGCGCATGAGCGTATTGGACGTAGTACACAGGATTCGACGCATCCTGTTTCTTTGCCACCTCGATATCGAAATCAATTGGCTGATCGCTTGAGCGCGAAAGCATGAGATAACGTGTGGCGTCCGGACCAACTTCGTCAATAAGTTCGGCAAAGGTGATCATTTCACCCGTTCGCTTTGACATGCGCACGGGCTCTCCGTCACGCAGCAAGTTAACCAACTGGCCCAACACAACTTCAAGAACGCCCTCGTGACCGCCTGCTGCAAGCATTGCCTCGCAACGAGCAATGTAGCCGTGGTGGTCGGCGCCCCAAATGTCGATAAGGTGGGTGAAACCGCGATCGAGTTTGTTGTAATGATACGCAATGTCGCTCATGAAATAGGTGTACTCACCGTTTGCCTTAATGAGCACGCGATCTTTGGTGTCCCCGAAATCGGTTGAACGGAACCACAGGGCATCGTCTTTTTCGTAGACGCAATTCCTTTCGCGCATGGCAACAAGGGCGCGGTCGATGGCGCTTAAGCCCTCGGCATCCTTTTCGTACAGCGAACGCTCCGAAAAGAACAGATCGAAAGAGTTTCCGAAACCCTCAAGCGTTTGCTGCACCAGCGCGAGCATCTTCTTGTACGCGAGCTCACGGAACGCTACAAGGCGTTCCTCTTCAAGCACATCGAGCCATTTATTGCCATCTTGCTCGATGATTTCTTGTGCTATATCGGCCACATACGATCCGCCGTAGCAGTTTTCGGGCATGGGAACATCGTTGCCCAGCGCCTGCAAATAGCGCACGTTAACGCTGTTGGCGAACACATCCATTTGCACGCCGTGGTCGTTTACGTAAAACTCTTCGTAAACGTTGTAGCCCGCATGGCGCATGACGCGCGCCATAGCATCTCCCAACGCCGCCCAGCGCCCATGGCCAACGTGCATGGGGCCCGTAGGGTTAGCAGAGACGTACTCCAAATTAACGCGACCGGGCTTTTCGGCGCCTTTGCCGAAGCTTTCGCCCTGCTCGCGAACTGTTGCCACCACATTTTGCAGCACCGACTCGGACAACTTGAAGTTGATGAAGCCAGGTCCTGCTATTTCAACGCTCGATATAACGTCGTTTTCGGGCAAATGCTCAACGATGGTAGCTGCAATATCGCGCGGAGCTTTATGCGCAAGCTTCGCAGAGCGCATCGCAACCGTAGACGCCCAATCGCCGTTGGAAAGATCGCGCGGACGCTCGAGCGCCGCTGCGGGAGCTTCTGCCATGTTCAGCGAACCATCGGCAATCGCTTGCGCAACAGCCGTGTTTACAATAGTTTCCAGTTGATCGCGAATCTGCATGATATGGTTACTCCCCCAACGGTTCGTCTGAAAGCGTTGCGTACATGATGGCCTTAATCGCATGCATACGATTCTCGGCTTCTTCGAACACTACCGAGCGGGGTCCTTCAAACACCTCGTCGGTAACTTCCATTTCAGAAATGCCGAATTGTTCGAAAATGTTCTTTCCCACCGCGGTTTTAATGTCATGATACGCGGGCAAACAGTGCATGAGCTTGGCGGTAGGTTTGGCGTACGAAAATGCCTTTTCGTTAATTTGATAGGGCGAGAGCAAGCGAATGCGCTCGGCCCACACCTCGTTGGGCTCACCCATGGAAACCCATACATCGGTGTAGAGCACATCTGCATTGGCGCAGCCTTCAGCCACGTCAGACGTGCAGCTGATAACGGCTCCCGTTTCGGCAGCGATAGCCTGGCACGTTTCAACCAGCCAAGGCTCCGGAAGGTTTTCAGCCGGTCCGCACGCCGTGTAGTTAACGCCCAATTTTGCGCAGACGACCATGAGCGAATTGGCAACGTTATTGCGCGCATCGCCCATGAACACCAGTTTACGCCCATGAAGGTCGTCGCCGAACAGCTCGCGCATTGTGAGCATGTCGGCGATCATCTGCGTAGGATGCCACTCGTCGGTGAGGCCATTCCACACGGGACAATCGGCATACTGGGCAATTTCCTCAACAATGGACTGCCCGAAACCGCGATATTCAATACCATCGTAAAACCTGCTGAGCACGCGCGCCGAATCGGCAATTGATTCTTTTTTGGCAACCTGCGAGCCCGCGGAATCAAGGTAGGTGACATTCATGCCCAAGTCATAGGCGCCCACCTCAAAGGAGCATCGCGTACGAGTAGAGGTTTTCTCAAACAAGAGCACAATGTTTTTACCCTCAAGATAGCGATGCGGAATTCCCGCCTTCTTCATGCTTTTCAAACGCGCTGCAACCTGAACAAGATGATCTATTTCCTCAGAAGAGAAATCGATCAATTTCAAAAAATCGCGCCCTTTGAGGCTGATAGGCATATCGTACATCCTTTCATAAACGCTGAAGAAACGATTATAGCCGCGACCTTTATATCGATGAACTTGTTTTGCGTATTCGCACGTCAAAAACACGGCGACGGTTTTAAGCCACCTGTTTGCGCCGTTTTCGAATCCTATAGCGGCATGCCTTGCCCTAAAAATATGCCCTTTTGCAGATAAAAGCGTTCTGTATTAGCTCGCAGTTAATGAACCTAATTTGCTTCTTCCCTATTCTCAGGTGAGCTTGCTTAGCAACCCAGCAGGCAAGGCTCGCACAACGCAACTCGTTGACCCCTACCGCACGTTCGCGCAAACACAGAAAGGAATGCATAAGGTGGGCCAGCTTTTTTAAGAGGCCCACGCTTTCGCCATCCGCTCGACAATGAACACGCAAATCCTGCCACATCCTAAGAAAAAGCGACGCGTTAAGGAGCCTTCAACGCAGGAGCTGCAACAAAAACTGCTGTTTGCTACAACGGTCGAAAAGTTTATTGCAAATCACACCATAAAGCGCAATTTGTCAGATTATCTCAACCAGCTGCTTGAGGAGAAGTCGCTTAAACGCTCCGATGTCGTGAGGGCAGCGGATCTTAACAGCACCTACGGCTGGGACATATTCAAAGGAAAGCGTAAACCATCGCGCGAACCGGTGCTGGCCCTGGTTTTCGGTATGCGCTGCACGCTTACCGAAGCTAACCGCGCGCTGCAGGCGGCAGGCCACAATCAGCTGTATTGCAAGAATCGCCGGGACGCTATCATCATATTCTGCATTCACAAAGGCTTTTCGCTTCAGCAAGCGAACGAGTTGCTGTACAAATACAACGAGGAAACCATCAACGACAAATCGCATTAGCAATACGCTGTCACTGCGATTACCGCTCGTTTACCATCGGCTACAATACACATATGGAAACTGATGAATTGTCTGCATACCTCAATTCACTCGAACGCGAGAAAGACTTTCGCGTCGGCAAGGTGTTGAAGCAAACGCCGTTCGAAACCACTCAGCTGGTAACGCTGGTGCAAGACGGCTCGCTCTATGGCCCTTTCGTTCGCAAGATTATCAAAGGCGACGTCGGGCTTGGTTCCGCTTATGAGCAGCTGTTCAATGCTCAGCACAAGGGGTTTTCGTATCCGCATTTGCCCCTTGTCCACGAATGCTATCACCATGACAACGACCTGGTTGTTGTCATGGAATACATAAAAGGCGAAACCCTTCAGGACATGGTTTACCGCTGCAACCCTTCAGTTGCGCTTGCGATGAATGTGTTCCCAGAAATTTGCGACGCTGTTTCCGAACTGCATAACGGATTCAACCCACCCATCATCCACCGGGACATAAAGCCTTCCAACGTTATCGTTCGTGAAGGGCGCCCCATTCTTATCGACTTCGGCATTTCGCGTACGTTCAACGCAAACAAGACCAAGGACACTAACGTGTTCGGTACGGAAGGTTTTGCCCCACCGGAGCAGTTTGGATTCGGTCAGACCTCGGTAAGAAGCGATGTGTACGCTTTGGGAATGCTTTTGTACTTTTGCCTAACCGAGGAGATTCCTTCAGCGGGAACAAGGGAATCTGTGCTTGGTGATGAGCACATACCGTACGCACTCCAGCATGTGTTAGCTACCGCCATCGCGCTCGACCCCGCAGATCGGTTTGCCAGTGTTGAGGCTCTGAAAAATGCATTCTTGAATGCGTCTCGTGCGCCAATGCAACAGCCAAGCTCTTCACCGCAACAGCAAGCGGTCGATAAGAGCAGTGCGAATTCTACGAACCGGAACAAAGGGGCGCAAAATCAACAACAATGGGGAGAAACAGCTCATCAAACCAACGCTTCATGGACCCCGCAGTCACAGCCTACCGCTCGCATATCGCAAGCGTCACAAGATGCGCAAGACCAAGTTGCCTCATACGCCGCAAGGATAGATGACTCTTTATCACAAGCCAAACTTCACTTTGGACAGAGCACCGGTCGAGTCCTCTGGGGAATTCTGTACAATCTTATCGTCATAGCTGTTGCGATCGAGCTTGTTGGGATAGCTTTGCCAGCGTTTCCCGCCACATTGATGAATGAACATTTTAATTTACAAAGCTCCGCCTCTGTGATTGTGTACGTCCTGTACATCGGATGGATAGTTGTAATTGCATTCGCCCTATTAGATAAATCGCGCCTGCGTAAACGATTTCCGAAACTTGAAAAATGGCAATGGTGGCATGGCTTGATATCGGTTATCGCTTATTTTGGCATCATGTACTTTATTGCGTGGGTTCTTGCGTATTTAACGGGAGCTTAGCTTCCTGAGAGCGCAACATACAGGGGAACGTGGGCCGTCGACACTTCTTCGTTAGCCTTTTGCTCCGCACAAACCATCTGGTTTTGCGTTATCATAGCTGCTGCTATTGTTTTGTGCACAATAGCCTCACGTTAAGCGCGCCCATGGCTCAATGGATAGAGCATCGGACTTCTAATCCGGCGGTTGTAGGTTCGAGTCCTACTGGGCGCGCCAGTTCTTAAGTACCAAGCTTCATAGCGTCGTACCCACCACGGCTCTTTCAGCCCCTGGTATCTTTGTCTATGAAGTTCGTTTGCGGATAAAAGGCTAAAGTTTGCAAATTGTCGCAATCTGCTATAATCCCCTATGCTGATTAAACGGGATGTGGCGCAGTTTGGTAGCGCGCCTGCTTTGGGAGCAGGATGTCGCAGGTTCGAATCCTGTCATCCCGACCATTTAGCAAAAATATGCGGGTGTGGTTCAATGGTAGAACTTCAGCCTTCCAAGCTGTCAACGCGGGTTCGATTCCCGTCACCCGCTCCACTGAAACCCAAAGCCAACCGCACGGTTGGCTTTTTACGTTACAGGGAGCTTTTCGCGAAACGTGCGTGCATCATGCACGTTACACATTAAAGGAGCCTTTATGAAAACAGTTGTACTTGCGACCAACAATGCGCACAAAGCTTCCGAGATCGCAAACGCACTTGCCTTCCCCAACTGGGAGTTTAAAACGCTTCGCGAGATGGGCATCGTTTCCGACCCCGAAGAAAACGCCGAAACATTTGAGGGCAATGCGCGCATAAAAGCACAAGCTGCGCGCCTTGCGGCCGGCGGAAACATCGCCGCACTTGCTGACGATTCGGGGCTTGAGGTAGACGCGTTAGGTGGCGCCCCAGGTGTGCATTCCGCGCGCTACGCCAGCACCGATGGTGCCGACGCCGATGACGAAGCAAACAACCAGAAACTGCTGCAGGAACTCGCTGGCGTTCCTGATGAAAAGCGCACCGCACGCTTCGTGAGCACCTTGGTGTTCATTGATGAAGACGGCACTGAAACCGTTGCGCATGGCACCATCGAAGGAACCATCGGGCACAAAGAGCAGGGAACGAACGGATTCGGCTACGACCCATTATTCTTCCCCGACGTATTCAATCGCTCATGCACCCTTGCCGAGGTTCCGCAGGAGAAGAAAAACCAAATTTCCCACCGCGGTAATGCGCTGCGCGAACTGCGCGCACAGCTTGAACAGGCACACGCCGCGCAAATGAACGAGCAGTAACGTGGCTAAGCCAGCAATCCAACATAAAACCAACGCGCAAAGAATCGTGGAGGCTGCAGGCTTCACGGTAAGCTACCACGCGCTTCCCCACGATGACGGCTTTGCCATGACTGGACTCGAGATGGCCCAAGCGCTTGGCGAAAACCCCGATCGCGTGTTTAAAACGCTGGTAACGCAAGGCAAATCGGGAGAACACTACGTGTTTGTTATCCCTGTTGCCTGCGAACTTGACCTTAAGAAAGCTGCGAACGTTGTGGGCGAGAAATCCATCGCCATGATCAAGGCCAAAGAACTGCTTCCGCTAACCGGTTACGTACACGGCGGATGCTCGCCGCTAGGGATGAAAAAGCTGTTTCGCACCACCATCGACGAAACCGCATCTCTGTACGACACCATCATGTTTTCTGCGGGACGGGTTGGCTTTCAAATTGAGCTCGACCCCAACGACCTGGCAAAGCTCATTCCCCTTGAATTCGCCGACCTCACGGTGGTGTAAGGCTTCTGCTTGAACCCTGTGTCCTATAAGCCTATAAGCCCTATTTCACGGTTGCGTAAGGCTTCCGGCAGAACGAAAAAAGGCTTCCGCACCAACGCGGAAGCCTTTTGCTTTTGAACAGCGAACAACATCAAGGGCGGTCTTACCAGTGGCTCACCACGCAGTCGCCCTCCATGGTAATTTGATACAGCTCGTACGCTGCGCTTACCGGCAGGTTGACGCATCCGTGGCTACCGTAGCCATTGGCATACATGTAGCCGCCGAAACCAGGCTGCCAGTCTGCGTCATGAAGGCCAATTGCATTGCCCACGAACGGCATCCAATAGCGCACGTTCGACTCATAAATCTTATTACCAAAACGGTCGTAGCCAATAAGCTTTGAGGGGCTCGCTTTGGAGTTGAGCCAATATACGCCCGTGTTGGTATCGTGCTCGCCATCGGGAGCGCCGGAGATGCAGTCAGACTCCCAAATAAGGTAGCCGTTTTCGTCGTACATACGAACATGCTGTTCGGAAAGGTCGATGTCGATATAGCGGTTGCCCCAGTCCTTCTCACCGGGCGCGGTAAAGGTTTCACCTTGCGAAATGGTGGCCACTTCAATGGTTTGGGACGCACCCGACATCACCGCATTGGTGATGGACGTACGAAGCGCCTCGTTATCGATCTCCCAACCGTAAACGCCACCCTCAACGGTGATGACTTTGCCATCGGGACGCGTGTAAGTGCGCTGGCTTCCCACGGTATTCAAACCAGCGGCAAGCTGGCTGATATACGCATCCATAGCAGCATTATCGAGCGCCACCGAACCGTCACCTTGAAGCTTTACCCACTGAGCAACAACATCCGAGTTAATTTCGCCAGCAGCGTTGCCACCCATAACCAACGGGATATCGACGTTCACCAAATTGGAGGCCGTTACCGCAGCGTTTGCAAGAATTTCATCGGTGGATTTGAATGCAGGCTGAATAAGATCTTCTTCGGTCAGCTCAACGGTGGTCTCAAGCGACAAGATGGCATCCGTGACGCGCGAGATTACTGCTGCCGGATTGATTGCCGTGCCTTTAACCTCGGGCACCACCACAAACTGCTTCTTTTCCTGATCGTAGGAAATATTCGCATTTACGGGCAGCTGCGCGGTTTCATTGAAGCGCTCTACCTTTTCCTGCAGTTCTTTGTTCAGGGCCTCGTTGGCCGAGTAATCGGTGCTGAACAAACCAGTAAGGTCATGCTCTGTCTGCGCAATCAAAAGCGGCCATTGCCACGACGGAAGCGCATAGTGCATCTGTTGCGCAATGTGCTCGGAATCAATTTTTACACCGGCATTAGAAGCATCCACCGAAGCCGAGAAATTAAGACCGGTAACTTGTACCTGGTAATTGCTTACCGCACCGTCAAGCGCCGCGGCAACTTCTTGCGTGGTTTTCATGGACGCATCTATCGCACCGATTTTGGTTCCCGGGAAGAACCAGTTCGAGAAAATAGCCGTTCCCGCAAGATACACCAGAACCAAAGCGCCCGCGATGCTACCGCCCACGATTGCGGCAATCTTTTTGGTGTTCTTGCGCTTCTTGACCAGCTCAACACCGTCAACAATTAATGGTGCAGCCGTGCCATCGCCCGTGGCACCGGGCACAGCCGGCATAACCATCGTTTGAGCGGAAAGGCTTTTAAGATCAGACAGATGAGGAGTGGGCGAAACACCTGGCGCAACAGCAGGCACAGCTGCGTAAGGAGCAGCCATAGTTGCTTGCGCCATAATGTCGCCAGATTCATAAGCGCCCGAACCGTCAACGGTTCCCTCATCAATAAAGGCGGTAGCCTCTGGGACGGCGTCTTCGTCTGCTGCATCATCATCTGAGGCAAACTCTTCCGACGAGCTATCCACGTCATCCAAATTGGCTGTTTTTGGAGCATGCGCACCAGCGGCATGCTTGCCCAAAACAGCATTGTCGGCGCCTTCGGTCAAAGCATCATCGGCGGCCGTCTCGGACGAAGCGCCGCTTTCTATGGTTGACGCGCCTGCTTCTTCTGTTTGCTCGATTTTCTCTGCCGATTGCTTGTTGGTTGTCTTAGCGTGCTTACCGTGTTTCGCTTTAGCCATGCTTAGTTTCTCTCGTTCGTTTGCGACCGCGTTTGCAATGTCATACGTTTGCTATGGAATTGTATCAACCGACGCACAAATACGCGATAGAAATACGGCTAAGCGCACGTCATTCTCACGATTGCGGCATATATACACATTGAATAGTCCAAGACGTACGCCCTACTGTTCTACACGACCAGCAGCAACCGATGAGCACCGTTGCTATCGCACACCACTCAACAACTTGTAGACGGTTCGGTTTTGTGTTTGACAGCCGCCCCGTGGGGTCTATAATGTGAAATCCATCGTGGGCGACACTTAAATGCATCGCTTCCACGTGCACTTTGAAAAGGTGGAGACAGCCTTACTTGTGGGGATGCCACTGCTTGCGCAGGGCTTCTCGTTGTATGAGGGGGCGACTGGTTTCGACATGGTAGGTCTGAAGTGAGGAGCAAGCCGTGGTCTCCTCGCCACGATAAACAGGGGTACCGTCAAAATTAATTGACAAAAAAGTTTCTTACGGGCGTACCTACGCCCTCGCTGCTTAATTAACAAGCGCGCGTCAACCCCGGGTACTTCCCCGGCTTGGGTGCGACGTCATTTTAGGGGAATGCTCCTTGGCACGTAGTTGGTATGGCCAAGGCTAAGATTGAACCAGCTCGAAACACAACGTACGTCGACGAACCGCGTGTTTTTAAACTCGATCGCCGAATAAGCTTGTAGAGCCTGACCGGGGATTTAGTATGGACCGGAGTTCGATTCTCCGCGCCTCCACCACGTATTTATCAGGGGGAACGACTGCAGATCGTTCCCCCTTTTTTCTTGCAGCAAGCAGCTCGCGCGCATACCATAAATACAGGGCGATTCCCTCCGGCAACCGCAAACGCTCAAGGACGAGTACAACGATATGCAACCGCGCAAACAACCTGTTAGCAAACAATCTGTTAGCAAACGATTTATGAGCAAACAACCTGTCATCTTTTCTTTGCCATCAGGTATTTATCGCGAAAGCGAAATTGCCGTAGAGCTGTTCGCCAAAAAGGGATGCTCCATCTATTACACAACGGACGGAACGCTCCCAACCCTTTCGTCAACCCGTTACGAAAGCCCCCTTGTTCTGGCCGACAGAACCCCCAAGGCAAGCGTTCTTTTGTGCCGCGAGAACAACAAAACCATCAACGTGGCGCATCACCATATTTACGACGATCCAAGTCTTCCTAAAGCCCACATCATTCGCGCAATTGCCGTTACGCCAGAAGGCGAGATGGGCGCGGTTTCTAATGCAACCTATTTCGTCGGCGACTCACTTGACGAAGCGTATCTTAATATGCCCATTGTCTCCGTTGTCTGCTCGCCTGCAAACCTTATCGACTACGAAACGGGTATCTTAGTTCGCGGCCGCATTTACGACGAATGGCTTAAAAGCAATAACGCGCAATCAATCCTCGCGGACGATAATCTTCATTGGAGGATACGGGGCAACCACACGCAAAAGGGACGCGCGTGGGAGCGACCCGCATCTTTTGAGCTCATATTCAACAGAGCATCAGTTGCAAAGTTCATGTGCGGAATGCGTTTGAAGGGCGGCGGGTCACGCATGTTCGCGCATCGTAGCTTCAACTTCTACCTGCGAAGCGCGTATGGCCAAAAAGCCGTTGAATACCCATTGATCCCCTCGGCTTGCACCATCGACGGCAAAGCAATATCGTCGTATTCTCGCTTTGCACTCAGAAACGGCGGAAACGACACTGAATACCTAAAATTCAAGGACGCTTTCCTGCAGTCATTGGTTGCAGATTGCGCGTTCGACACGCAAGCGCAAACGCCCGTGATCGCGTTTCTTAACGGGGAATACTACGGAATATACAACCTTATCGAAAACTACGCGGCAGACTACTATGCCCAGCATTACGGAGTAAGCAAGAAAAACGTCGTTGCAGTTAAAGAAGGCAAAATCAAAGCTGGCACAGACGATGATTCTGCCCTGTATGAGCATTTGCTCAACTACGCAAACCACAATTTAAGCGACGCCGACACTTGGTGCCAGTTCTCTGAAGACGTTGATATCAAATCGATGATCGACTATTTCGCGGCCGAAATATATATCGGAAACGCCGATTTCTCCCCAACGCGAAACTTCTTGATATGGCGCGTGCGCACACCGTTGGAAGGATCCCCTTTCGCTGATGGCAGATGGCGATTCAGCCTCTACGACACCGAATTCTCGTCAAACTTGTATGATTTGGACAATGTTCGCGCAAATTGGAACTCATTTGACGATGCGGTTACTAAACATCCGCTGTTTGCCGCGGCGCTGCAAAACGCAGAATTCCGCACGCGCTTCCTTGCGCGCCTTCAGCAGATGGGCCAAACCAATTTTGACCCAAATCACGTTAACGAATCGCTCGAGCGGTTTGCAGCTACCTGGGCTCCCTATATGCCCGATTATTACAAGCGCTTTGGGGATACAAGCTGGGCTTGGGAGATGAGCTTGAGCAACATACGCAGGTTTTTCGCGCATCGTTACCAGTACATTGTTTCATACGTTCAGAAATCTCTTGCAGCGTACGAATAGCCGCTTGGTTCACCTTGCTACCTGGCTGAATGGGCATCCTTTTTTCCCGCAGTCGTATGATTGCCCAACTCGCGCAACAAAACCGTTTCGAAGCATTGCGGGTAATCGCGCATAAAGCGATTGAAACGCCAACCTTCACCGTAAAGGACATACTGGTGGCCTGCGCTGGGCATAAGCCAGCTATTCACCCACCAAACGCAAGTGCATGTCACCAAGTCGTACGTAGCCCCAATATTGGTGGTGCCAATCGAGATAGTTTTCTGATGTCAGCGGAGCCTCCACGTTGAACACGATGCCAGGATAAACACCGTCAAGGATATCTTCGTTGCCATCAGCGTCATGCAGATAGGCAACCAAATCGGCGCTGTATTGGCCCGTGGTAAGATGCCCCAAGTCCAACTCCATTGACACATAATTTGCACCCGGGCGCAGGTCAACGAAATCACCCGAGATCATGGTGCCTATTTTGGCCCCGTCTTCAGCCCACAACTCAAACCTGAACCCCACATCGTGAAGGGGAATATTAGCGGTGCAGGCAATTTGCAGCTGAGGTTTATCCTCGATACTAAACGAAGGCTCACGGCCGCCCACCACATCAAGGGTATCGATGTTAAGGCGCCGATTTTTACGCAATGCGGAATCGTACGGACGAAAACCGCTGTCGTAATCAAAGTGCGAGCGCAGAAGGGTGTCGCCGTTGCCCAGATAAATTGATATGGCTTTGTCCACATCACCATCGAAAATAACGCGGCCTTGGTCAAGAACGATGCACCTATCGCACAACCGCTTGATCGTGCTCATGTTATGGCTTACGTACAAGACAGTGCGGCCATCTTCACGCGACGCTTGACGCATTTTGTCGAGGCATTTGTGCTGGAACTTCATGTCGCCAACCGCAAGCACCTCGTCCATGATCATGATTTCGCTGTCCAAATGGGCGGCAACGGAAAATCCCAGTTTCACGAACATGCCGCTGGAGTAACGCTTGACAGGCGTATCAATGAACTCGCGCACCTCGGCAAAGTCGATGATGTTTTCCATCTTGGCGTCGATCTCGCGCTTGGTCATGCCCAAAATAGCGCCGTTCATGTACACGTTCTCGCGCCCGGTCATTTCGCCGTTGAAGCCGGTTCCCACCTCCAACATCGATGCAACGCGGCCATACAGATCAACGGTGCCCTCGGTAGGCGCGGTAATTCGACTCAAGATTTTGAGCAAGGTTGATTTCCCTGCGCCGTTGCGCCCTATAATGCCAAGGGTTTCGCCCTTTCGCACAACCAGGTCAACGCCATCAAGAGCATAAAACTCCTCGTTGAGCTTAGGTTTAGAAGCAGAAGCCGGCTCTTGAACACCTAAACGCTCACGCTGACGCCTTTCGCGCCATTCCTTGATGTCCCCTTGAAGCGTACCGCCGCCGATTTGCCCCAACCGGTATCGTTTCCTTACGCCCGACACTACGATAATGGCGTCTTCGGGATGCCCGTTTTCGAGGGTTTTCGTGCTATTGATGTCACTCTGTTGTGTCTTTTTGCGAACCATAGATCACACCGTATCGATAAACGTCTTCTCAACGTGATTGAACAGAGCAACGCCTACAAGAGCGCACACCAGCGTTATCGCCGCGCTTATGCCCAAATACAGCGGATCGGCTGTACCGCTGCCCAAAAGCGCATAGCGGAGCCATTCGATGGGCGCCGATGCGGGATTGAGCATGATGAGGGTATGCAGCAGCCCGTCGGTTATTTGGGACGCGGGATACACAACCGGAGTCGCGAACATCCAAAGCGACATGCCGAACGTAACCAATATTTGCAAGTCGCGATACTTCGTGGTAGCGCTGGAGAGGATGATGCCAATGCTCATGCCCAGCACGCACAACTGCAGCAACACAAGCGGAACGCCTAACCACAGCATCCAATGCGGATGCACTTCTCCTGTCGCAACAAAGTAAGCCAGCAGCACAAACACCAAGATCATCTGGATTCCCAGCATGATAAGACCCACCAGCACATACGATATGGAGACGGTCAAACGCGGAAAATACACCTTTCCGAATACGCCGGCGTTAGCTAAAAACGTGCGCGCATTGTTGGTGAGCACATAAGAGAACAATCCCCACAGAGCGGTGCTGGTAAGGTAGAACAAAATACGGGGAACCCCATCGGTGCTCATGCCCGCAACCACACCGAACACGAACAAGTAAGCCAAACTGGACAACAAAGGATTGAGCACAATCCACGCGGGTCCCAAAATGGTTTGCTTGTAGGTAACCGAAAACGATTTGCGCGTAAGCAAAAGGATAAGGTCACGGTACTGCCACACCTCTTTTAAGTTGAGGTTGAAGCCTTCAGTTTTAGGGGCTATGTGGACGTGGTAACTCATATTTATCAATATTACCCGACTTGCACGTATTTGGCTTTGGCGCGCCTCGAGTCTCGCGGAATACACAACGGTGCTCGTAAACACCCCTGCGATACTTTGCCTTTTGCGGCTGTGCTATCATGTATAGCTGTTATGAGCGCTCCAAATCAAATAAGCAGCCGTCCTGATTCTGCAGCCACCGCAAGCCCGCAGGCAATTCTCAATGGCCAGCATGCAACGGATGACTTTTGCTACCAAGCACCCTCGGAACTCGAATATGTTCTCAGCAATTTCGAACGCGCAATGGCCCCTTGGCGAACCAAAAGAATCGCATTGCACGGTTCGCGCGAATATGCAAAAGCCATCGCCACCCGTTTCGCCACTTCATTCAACTTCGTTGCGATAACAACCAATGATCGACCTTCCGATATGCCCGAGCACGAAAGCCTTCTGTTCGGGTTGCCTTGGTTTACCGAAAGCGAGCTTCTTGACGAAGGCCCCGATGTTGTGGTCCTCACCGAACGCGTGCGTCACGCTGAGGCAGTATTTAAGCGTATCAGCAAAGCATGCAAAGAGCGCGCTATCGCCATCGCAGATATGTATGGCCTCGACTGGTTCGCTTTAAACGAGCAAATCAACCAACAGGACAAGCTCACCGTTTCAGAATGGCTGTCGATCGCCCAACCATACGACATAATCAGCTTCGAACTCCCGGGTTCGGTTATGACCGAGGACCCCTGGAACGAAACCGACTTGCTGATCGCGCGACCCCTCATCGCCCAGGTGATCAAAAAGCTGTACGACCAGGGCAAAACGGTTCTTTTTTTGGCACGCGCACACTATTCTGCCCAGTTGCAAGAGCAATCGTTTCTTGCTTCGAACCTGCTGCCACCAAACACCGCGCTTTCTGACGTGTTCTT
>JAZQAV010000112.1:0-9449 GCA_045545435.1 Eggerthellaceae bacterium
CGTGCCGAGGGTTCAAGTCCCCCTCTGACCACCACAAGTTAGCAGGTCAGTCGCTTGGCGGCTGGCCTGTTTTGCTATGCCTCGAAGATCCCGTCGACGGAGGTGCCGCTGGGATCGTCGCATTGGCTCCTTTAGCAACAACGCGATTCCGCGCCATTCATGCGGCGAACTGGCACGGAATGTCCTTGTTGCTAAGGAAATTCGGGGCACGTAAATACGTACCGAAAACCGCACGCTTACCCGTGTCCTCTTGCTCATTCCTCGTTCAACGTACGCACAATGCTATACACAAACAGCGATGCAACTTGATTTGCCAGATCCTCGATGGGTTCGTGAGGACTACGGAAACGCCAGTCCACGTACGCATTGATCACGCTTCCTATATAACAGGCAATGATGCTACGAGGTATTTTGTCGCTTGTAAGTCCTCGTTCCAGTCGCTCAGCTTCAACGAATTCTGCAAAAGGCGTCATTAAAATGTCGCTCAGTTTGAATAGGTCGACTCCACGTAACAGATTGGCCTCTAACTCGAAGTCCTCATCGAGAGCTTTCATGAAAGCTAACGTGAGAACGCGGATACCGTAGCTGTCGTTATTTTCATTATAAACACTGCAGCCACTCGCCGTAGCTGCCCCGCCTTTAGAGTCCTGGTCAATGTGGGCAAACGCCTCGTTCCATGCGGCTTCAATTTTGCTGCGGCAGATTTCTTCAAGTAGTGTCTCGACGCTATCGTAATGCGCATAAAACGTGTTTCTGTTAATTTGCGCTTCACGTGCGATGGCGGACACCGTCACCTGCGAGTAGTCCATTTTTTTCAACAGTTTCCTGAAGGCAGCATGTATGGATCGCCGTGTTTTAACTACGCGTAAATCAGTGCGTGGGGATTTGCTCGAGGTAGTCATAATCAATAATCCCTGCTCCTAGTGCCCGGTAATGCTTTTTAAGCTTATTTGATTCACAAGTTGATTTTCGTAAGCGCATGTTCGCATGTCAAATATGCGCTATGCGCCTTTCGGTGCGCAAATTGCATTAGATGCTCATTGGTTTCGCAAAATACAGGTGCGTGCTGCATTAAAGCGGTTCGTATCCAGTTGTAGAAGACGTTCAATAACTACCAATTTTCGCGGATATGACCATTAAGGTGCAGATTCGCGAAACTGCCGATTGCAACCTTATGAATGACGCGCAATCATGCGGATAGTAAACGAACAATTACATAAAAACGAACAGATGCCTAATAACAATTGAATAATAAATCAATTTAGCGGGCGCGAACAGATGAAAACCTTTCAAATCTTGAAAGCAGGGGATCATGGTTAAACAACAACTTGCAGATTTTGGGATTACGCAAGGAGTCCGATTGGTGCGTAACAACCCCCAGAAAGCTATTCCGCATATTCTGAACGGTATGGATCTACTGGCTCACGGCAGTATGCCCTCTCAGCGGCGCGCGATTCGCGCGACGTTAGAGGACGAAAGCTCAAATGTTTATCAGCTCCTAATGCGCGGTTTGAGCGAAATTGAACCGAATGTTTTTGAACGTCTGCTATCGAATTTGATTCTTAATGTTGGGTTTGGTGGTTGGAACAAGCAGGAGCAAAAGCGCGCGGAGTTGGGATGCAACATTCCCTGGGCGATATTGCTGGATCCTACCAGTGCCTGTAATTTGCATTGCACAGGTTGTTGGGCGGCGGATTACGGCAATCGTTTGAACTTAACATACGAGGACATCGATTCAATAATTGAACAAGGGAAACAATTAGGAGTTTATCTTTACATATATACGGGGGGCGAACCGCTCGTGCGCAAAAGCGATCTTATTCGCCTGTGCGAAAAACACGATGACTGCGTGTTCCTTTCGTTCACGAACGGCACGCTTATCAACCAGGAATTTTGCGACGATATGAAGAGAGTTGGAAATTTCGTTCCTGCGATAAGTTTGGAGGGAAATCGAGAAGCAACCGATTCGCGCCGAGGAGAAGGAACCTACGACCGTGTTTTAGACGCCGCAAACCTTATGCACGAAAATGGTGTGCCATTTGGCGTGTCTTGTTGCTATACCTCGGTGAATTTCAATTCGGTTTCTTCGGAAGAGTACATTGACCAGCTCATAGAGTTGGGCGCGCTATTCGTGTGGTACTTCCATTACATGCCAGTAGGTTCGGATGCGAACATTGAACTTATGTGCTCGCCTGATCAGCGTGAGACTATGTACCACACTATTAGAAGGTGGCGTCGCGAAAAGTCGATATTCCCCATGGACTTCCAAAACGATGGTCAGTTCACGCAGGGTTGCGTTGCCGGTGGACGCCGATATTTACACATCAACGCATCAGGTGATGTTGATCCATGCGTGTTCGTTCATTTTAGCGACTCCAATATTCATCAGAAGACGCTGCTGGAATGCCTGCAGTCGCCCTTGTTCATGGCGTACCATGATGCCCAGCCCTTTAACGACAACTACTTAATGCCTTGCCCAATGCTTGAAAATCCTCAGGCATTGCGGCGCATTATTAAGGAGACTGGTGCGAAGTCTTCAAATATGGAGGGCGAGGAAACGGTTGAGATGCTATGCAGCCGTTGCGATCAATACGCGATCGCGTGGGAGCCAACCGCTGATAAGCTTTGGGCTGCAGACCATGCTGCGGCGGGCTTTACGCATTAAAAGCTTACTTACGTATAAGATGCTTTGGAGTGCACGTGGATAGCCACGTGCACTTTTTACTTTTAAACCTGTGTTTTCCGCCCGCACATAGTAAAAGCTACGTGTGCCTCGCTTTGACCTACTTGCAGTATCGAGTCGTCATCAAGAGTCCATTTAATCGGGGGCATGGCAGCTAGGCTTGCGCAGCAAAAGCGCGCCTCGCGGGAATAGCTCATAATGCGACCACGAGAAAGCTAGCTTCATGGTTTTAGCGGCTGGTTTAGCCGTAAATGATAGGCATAACTATCTATTAAGTACAAAAGAGCAAGAATAGAAGCAAAATTTTCAAAAATAAACTAAATAACAGCTGCTAGTTACGGAGATTTGTTTGGAGAATAACCTTTTAGGTATATAAGTCTTTACATACCTAAAAGATGACTTTACGACTAATAAAAATGCAACTTCGAAGAAAAAAAGTGCTCAACTGTACACTCCAAAGTACAGTTGAAACTATTGTTTCCAACTATAATATAAAAAGGGCAATACGCTGCGATAACAACAATATTATGTAGCTCGTCAAAGTTTAGCGTTTAGTTAACTTTTGATTTTAAGAACTATCAAAAGCCTACTTGTAAAAATTTCAAACATTTAGTTGACAATTTGACTATCGCTCTAGATTTTTAACTGTATTTACTATATATATGAAACTGTATTACTAACTTTAATGGTGAACTACGCCTTCCGCGTGTTGGTTCCCCGTTAAAGAACACGCAGTAATAATGCGTTAGCAACCGCGGAGCATCAAATGCGACGCTTCGCGTAAATGACGTCATATTGACGTTGGGGCAATGTTTGAGATTGGTGGAAAAAATGGTGGAGAAAACGCTGAACAAGATCCTGCTTGGCGCTCGAACAACCACGGGGAAAGCAATTGCAATTGTGCTTTCAATCTCGTTGGCAATGATGACGTGGAACGCCACGTCAATTCGTGCTGCACTTGCACAGGGCGAAAACGAAACAACAATCTCCGAGCCGGTTGATACTTCATCGAACGGCACCGGTACGCAGGTGGCGGAGCAAACGGCTCCCCAGCCAACGTCTAATGTTACAAACGAGGTGGTCACACCAGAGTCGGTTGACACCCCCGTATTGGACGGCGATCAAACCAATACGGGAAACACAGATCCCAATTTAACCGGCGGGTCCGATGACCCGACGGGCATTGCTGCGTCTGATGAAGGCGACGGCGAAAACAACACTAACACCACCACTGATGACACCACCACCAATGTCACCGAGGGCAATACTGGCGAAACCACCCCCGAGACCTACGATGCCATTGCCTTTGAGCCTGTATCAACTGTTAATGGCGTTTATGTTGCCGTAAACGCACCACAAGACGCGCTGCCTTCCGGTACGAAACTGCACGTCGACCCTGCCAAGGTTGACGATGAGGCAGTTGCCGCACTTTTCAGTGACTATACGGTTGACAACACGTACGCCGTAAACATTTATTTCACCAAGGACGGCGCACCGGTTACGCCGCTTGCTCCGGTTGAAGTAACCATGACGCTTTCGGGTGCAACGCTCGCTGAGGGCCAAACGCTTCAGCTGGTTCACATGGCCAATGGTGCCCCCACCACCGTTAACGCTTCCATCAGCGGTGCGTCGGCAACGTTTAACAGCCAAGATTTCTCGATATACGCACTTGCAACGCTCAGTGAAGCACCTGCAGCTCCTGTGCTGAGGGCTCCTGCTGCTGCGGAAACCTACACCGTAACCTTCTATAATCGTGACGCGGAAGTCTACTCAACGGTTGAGGTTGAGCAGGGTAGCGCCATTGGCAGTCAAATGCCCGCTACCATCGCGCGCGAAGATTACAACGCCTACTGGGCTATCGGCGAGATCGTTCAAGGTGCTCAGGGTGCTGAGATTAAAGTGCTTGGCCCCCGCATCGGCAGCGACTATGTGCCCGAGGGCGACACCGTTGTGGTTCCCGATTATGATCAAATTTATTACACCATCACCTTCTATGAAGAAGATCAGACAACCGAAGTAACCTCTAAACTGGTTGATGCCAACACCAGTTACTGCCTGAACGACATTCCGTCTGTTCCGGCAAAGTCTGGCTACACCGGTAAATGGGTCTACAGCGGCGGCGACTTTACTAATAATGTAAGCGTTAGCGGAGACACGAGCGTTTGGGCCGAATACGACCAAAACGTCTTTACTGTTACCTATACCGTTGGCGACGCTACGTACCAAACAGATACGTATTATTCTGGCGACTCGCTTACGCTGCCCGCTGCCCCTGTCGTCGAGGGCAAAGACTTCCTAGGTTGGTATGCTAACGGCACGCAGTATGTTGGCG
Source organism: Eggerthellaceae bacterium (assembly GCA_045545435.1). GTDB lineage: Bacteria > Actinomycetota > Coriobacteriia > Coriobacteriales > Eggerthellaceae > UMGS1502. The sequence goes on from JAZQAV010000112.1 coordinate 5,016, forward strand.
GAGAGTCCGTAACCTCCGATCTCAATCTTGTTGCGAACTTCCAAGACAAGAATTCTGTTAAGTTCGTCGTGCTTGACGATGAAGGACAGGAAATCGAAACGCTCTCGCAGTATTTCCGTGCGACCGGCGAAACCATTGGCGTCTTGCCGCAAAACCCCTTTGTGTCTGGCAAGGTGTTCGAGAAGTGGGTAAACCAAGATACTGGCGAAGATGTAACTGCCGACACGGTTGTTAATTCGAGCTTTGTTGCCGTAGCGCAGTTCCGCACCATCGAAATCTACGACATCACCGCTGAGTACTACTATATTAATGATGCCGGCAACGAAGTGATCTTCAACACCGACCTTCTTGAGGCCGAAACTCACGAGCTGCCGTACGTAATTACTGCTCCGTCTACCACGCAAACTTCGCCCGATGAAGTTTCGGGTGGCCCCATTTATTATCCCGAGACTCCTACGGTTACCGTTACCGAGGACATGTTTGACGCCAACCATAAATGCACTGTTCGCGTTAAATATGTTCCTTATACCGCCGAGTATGATTTTGTGTATCTGCTGAAAGATCTTGAGGGCGACGGCTACACCGAGATCGAGCGCACGGAAAACGTTCAGGGTGTTTTGAATAGCTACGTGACGCCTACGGTGAAGTCGTACGACTACGCGACCCTCGAACTTGCTGAGGGCGCCACCATCACCCAGGCCGCCGGCCAAGAGCTCAATGTCTACTACCAGCGTAAGAACTTCCCCGTTACTTACGAAACCAACGGTGGCTCTTATGTTGGCGGCGCAACCGTTAAGTACGGCACCGATTATGCGATTACCACTACGGTTCCGACCCGTACCGGCTACCATTTCGACGGTTGGTATTTGGATAAGGGTCTCACCCAGCCTGCTGGCACGAGCGTGACCGTCACGGGCGAGACGACGCTGTATGCGAAGTGGACCGGCGATGAAGTCCACTACACCATCGTGTACATGTTCGAGAAATACAATGACACGGGTACCGCTTCGAGCTTCGTGTACGACAACTCCAGGGATGCAACCGGCACGGTAGGTTCTACAGTGCAAGCTTCGAGTGCGCCCACTATCACCAGAACCGGTTGGGAATACGATACCGCTCAGAATGCTAACTCGAGTGTTGAGGTCGCAGCCGACGGCTCCTCGGTTTTGAAGGTGTACTACAAACTGCGTGAGTACACGTTCTATTTCAATGCAGGAACGTACACTACTGGCGGATGGGGCAGCCAGACATACAATGTGAACGCCACCCTAACCGGTAAAGGCGTTTCTGGCACAGGAACCCTCAACTACACCATGACTGTGAAACTCGGTCAGAACATTGCTTCTGCCTGGCCCGCCAACGTGACTGGTACATATACAACTGGCGGCTGGTGGCCTGAAACCCACGATGTTGATTTTAATGGTTGGAAACCCGCAGGTATCAATACCCGTTACGTTACCAAGCGTATTGTCGTAACCGAGGAAATGCTTCCGACAAACGGTTCAACCATTACCTACACTGCTCAGTGGACCAGAGATGCAAACACCTATACGGTTAACTATTGGCTTCAGAATGCCGACGACGATGGCTACACCTTATCTGAGGAATATAGTCAGACTTATACAAGCTCCTCTGGCAATTTGAGCGCCAAGGAGATCGATGGCTATACCTACGACCATGGTAATTCGGGGCAACAGGGTGTCACCGAATACAACTTCTATTACAACCGCGATACCTTCAAGATCGACTACTATCACGGCAGCGATCTGCTCGATACCATCTCGAATGTCAAGTTCGACGCCAATATCAACAAGGCTCCGTACGTCTGGACTCCTACGGCATCTGAATGCGGCGTCGATTCCGACTACACCTTCGCTGGTTGGTACTCTGATTCTGGCCTGACTTCCACCTATACCTTCACGACTATGCCGTCTTCGAACTTGGTTCTCTATGCCAAGTGGAATGCGCCGACTTATACGGTGAACTTTGTCGATGGCGATAACCCCGCTACCGAGCTTGCCGATAGTCAAACGGTCGAGAAGTACAAGAAGGCGACTAATCCTGGCACTCCGACCAAGGAAGGCTACGTCTTTGACGGTTGGTGGACCGAGCCAACAGGCGGTCAGCTGTTTGACTGGAACACCCAGACCACAGCCAACACCACAGTGTATGCCCACTGGACGCGTGCGACCTTGTCCTACACTGTCCATTACGTTGACGCAGATGGCAACAAACTTGCCACCGACAAGGAAGTCTCTAACCCCAACTTTACCGTTGGTCAAAATGTTACCGAGCAAGCGATTGCCATTGCTGGCTACCGCCCGAATGCCAGCAGCGAAACGCTGACACTTGCGGCTACGGACAACGAGATTACCTTTGTGTATACCGAGAAGGCCGACCACACTGGTTACACAGTTCGCTACATTCTTGATCCCGAGGAGCACCCGGGCAATATTGCTGTGGCTGCAGAGAAAACAGTGTCCAACATCGCTGGTGACACTGCCTCTATCATTGAGCTTGCGGCAGCTGTTGATTACAGCACCCTGTACGCTGCTCACCCCGAGCTTGAAGGCCAAGAGTTCTTCCCCGATGCGGTAGAAAAAACGTTGGTGCTCACGGCCGACGAAGAGCAGAACATTTTGACGTTCTATTACTCAGGCTTTAAGTACGCAAACGTTACGGTGAACTTTGTCGACATGGCTGGTAACGCTATCGCCGATCCCGACACGCAAATGTTGAAGGTTGGCAAAACGTTCACGCTCAGCCGCACCCCCATTGCTGGTTGGGATCTTAACAAGGCTGTTGAGGGAGAGGCCTACGACGGCACTGCTGCTGGTACCGAGTATAAGATTTCCGAAGCCGTTACCGAAAACGGTCTTGAGTTCACCTTGTACTATCAGAAACACGCTACCGTAACCGTGGCAAGCCAAAGCAAGCAGTACGACGGTACGGCTCTTACGCTGCCCGACGGCTTGGCTAACCAAGTTATTGTTGAAGGCTTGCTTGACGGCGACAGCCTGAACGACCTTGCTTATGCTTACAGTGGCACTGATACCGCCGAAGGCGCTACTCCTGGCCGCATCAATGCGGGTACTGCAGTTGTGACGCCGAGCGCCGCTGTTATTGCCGGCACGCATGCGAGCGTTAACAACTATTACAACTTCCGCTACATTGCTGGTACGCTTGATGTAAGCAAGATTAACGTGACCATCCGCGTTGAGCCCGACCGTTGGACGGGTGCTTCCTACAATGGCGAAACGTACGAAACCGGTTTTACTAACCCGAGTAAGGGTATTGCCGACTACGTTCTCATTAGTCATGAAGGTTACAAAGCGGAATACCTGGACGACGTCTGGGCTGCAATTACTAGCCTCGAAAACGTGCAGTATGATTCCAGCGCCGCTGGCCTTGGCTACTATGTCAAGGCGGAAAAAGACGCTGGCGATTACGACTATACTGTCGGGCTCACGGCGGCAATGCTGCCGCAAAATCCCAACTACAGTGTAAGTCTGTACGTCCGTCAAGGTCGCTTGCAGATTCTGCCCGCCGAGCTCACCGTCACCACCGGCTCTGCCGAAAAGAATTATGACGGCACGGCACTCGATGGCGCTACTGCGCTAATCGAGGGCGAATCTGTTGCAGCTAAGCTTACGGGCTTGGTTGACGCCGATGCTTCGCTGGTTAGCGTTACGGCTACCGGTTCGCGAACTATTGTCGGAACCTCCGATAATACGTACAGCATTAATTGGGGCACGGTTAATTCCAACAACTACACGATAACTGAGGATCTTGGAACGCTGACGGTGAATGCGGCAACGCTTGAAGTTACCGTTAACAACAAGACCACCACGTACAATGGTTCTGAGCAGAATGGCTATGGTATCACGAGCGTAACCGGTACTGGCAGCGCTGTTTCGACCGACGATTACACGGTTACCGGCCTTGCTAATGGCGATGTGCTTACCGTAAGCTACACCCCTGCGAAGGGCACCAATGCTGGAACTTATGAGAATGGTGCGTTTGCAACTTCTGGCGAGCCAGCAGCAATAACCTACACCGTAGCAAATGCTGCAGGCGAGGATGTTACTGATAGCTATACGGCAGGTACGTTCACCGCTGGCACGCTTACAATTGATCCTGCGAGCGTTGTGCTCACTGCCAAGTCTGGTGGTCCGTTCGTATACAACGGCCAAGAGCAAACCGTGACTGGGTTCACGTCGAGCGTTGAAGGCCTGACGTTTGATGGCGTTACGGCAAGCGGGGCTGGCACGAATGTTGGCACATATGATGTGACGTTCACTGGCGCCACTGTTAACGAGACCACTGACACAACTGGTAACTATATAGTTACTGAGTTGGTTAAGGGTAGTTTCACCATCACCCCGGTCGAGGCCGAGGTCGTCGTCACGATCGTGGGCAACCACGCGACCAACG
>JAZQAV010000113.1:0-12030 GCA_045545435.1 Eggerthellaceae bacterium
AAACTGCCAATTTTTTTGGGGATACAGTAGGGATACGCTTTCTCAAATTTTCCCTGGGCTTTTTTCAACAATGCCAAAAAAACCGCAGTTCAAAGAAAGTCGGATCGTAGCCATGTCGTTCTGTGAGCCAAGGAGTTGTCAGGAGCTTTTGTCTTCCTAAGACCGCTTGGCCTCCGACTTAAACTGCCAATTTTTTTGGGGATACAGTAGGGATACGCTTTCTCAAATTTTCCCTGGGCTTTTTTCAACAATGCCAAAAAAACCGCAGTTCAAAGACCGTATATGACCGCAGATGACCCCAGAAGGGCAGTCAGCTACTATTCCCACTCAATTGTCGCAGGCGGTTTGCTGGTAATGTCGTACACCACGCGATTCACGCCGCGAACCTCAGCAACAATTCGTCCCGAAATTCTCTCAAGCACCTCATAGGGCAACTTTGCCCAATCGGCGGTCATTGCATCGCTCGACTCAACTGCACGTACAACGATGGGGCGCGCATAGGTGCGCTCATCTCCCATAACGCCAACGCTCTTGATATCGGGAAGCACGGCAAAATACTGCCAACAACTATGCTCGGAATTGCGCTCGCCCGTCTCTTCGAAAAGCTGCGCATTATAAGTATCCAGCTCTTCGCGAACAATCGCATCAGCACTGCGCAGTATTTCAACCTTCTCGTTGGTTACCGATCCTATGATGCGAATAGCCAAACCGGGACCCGGGAAGGGCTGACGGTAAACAAGATACTCTGGGAGCCCCAAAGACAAGCCCAGTTCACGTACTTCGTCTTTGAACAGGTGGTCCAACGGCTCAATGAGATCAAAATGAACGTTTTCGGGGAAGGGGATAAGGTTATGATGGCTTTTGATGGTTGAAGCTTTGCCTCCGGTTTTGCGTGCACCCGATTCAATGATGTCGGGGTAAATGGTTCCCTGCGCAAGATACTTAACACCATCAAGCTCCTGCGCAACATCGAAGAATTCGCGCCAGAATTGATCGCCGATGATATGGCGCTTTTCTTCAGGATCAACCACTTCTGCTAAACGAGCCGCATAACGATCTTGAGCGCGAACGTGAACGAAATCAACGTCAAATTGCTTGGTGAAAACCTCTTCAATTTGCTCAGGCTCATCTTTGCGCATGAACCCATGGTTCACAAACACGCAGGTGAGATTTTTGCCAATAGCCTTCGCGCACAAGGCGGCCACCACAGAGGAATCAACGCCGCCCGAAAGACCCAAAATCACGCGGTCGTCTTTTACCTGGTTGCGTATTTCTTCGACCATGGTGTCGATGACGCCCTCAATGCTCCAACTTGGTTCAAGTTTGCAAATATTGAACAAAAAATTGTTGAGCATTTGGTTGCCATAGGCGGTATGGCGTACCTCGGGATGGAATTGTGTTGCATACAAATCGCGTTCGGGGCATTCTATAGCAGCAACCGGACACGTTTCGGTTGTAGCCGTTACCGTAAACCCTTCAGGAACAGCATCAACGGCATCCCGATGACTCATCCAAACCGATTGCTGCTCGGGGGTATTCTCAAGCAACAAGCTGCTGCCGTTTCGCTGGAGATGGGCGAGGCCATATTCACCTTTTTCGGTGTGACGCACGCTGCCGCCAAGCGTCACGGCCATGATCTGCTGGCCATAGCAAAATCCAAGTACGGGAAGCCCCAGTTCAAAGACGCCAGGGTCAACCGTTGGAGCATCATCGGCGTAAACACTTGCCGGTCCACCAGATAAAATGATTGCCGAAGGATGGAGTGCCTTGATATCTTCGGCAGGCATATCGCAGGGCACCAATTCTGAATACACGTGCAAATCTCTCACGCGACGTGCAATAAGCTGTCCATATTGTGCGCCAAAGTCCAGCACGACTACTTTTTGCGTTCTGTTATCTGCTGCTTCCAAAAGAGCTCCTTGCTAACATCCTGTTTGTTACGGTGCAATTATAGCCACATTGCTCGGTGTTTTTACCTTTCGCATGTTGCTTTGATGGTCGATAAAAATGCACATTGGCGTGCATGCTACCATTCCAAAATTACAGATAGGTTTCCAAAACGCACAAGGACAACGCCACCATGGATATTTTTGAGGCACTAAAAGCGCTTGTTTTCGGCATTGTCGAGGGCATTACCGAATGGCTTCCTGTTTCTTCGACAGGCCATATGATGCTCTTGAACAAATTGCTCCCGCTTAATGTATCCCCCTCGTTTTACGACACCTTCCTCGTGGTAATCCAGCTTGGTGCCATTATGGCGGTCATAATACTGTACTTCCATAAACTCAATCCGTTTTCATCGCGCAAAACCAAAGAGCAGAAACGAACCACCTGGGGGATTTGGGCAAAAGTGGTGGTTGGCTCCATTCCTGCCGCAATCGTTGGATTGGCGCTTGACGACTGGATGGAAGAGCATGTTATGAACGACCCCAACATGTCTTACATTGTCGTTTCTGCTGCACTTATTGTTTACGGCATAATATTTATCGTTCTTGAGGTTCGTAACAGGCGGTTAATCGAGAATTCCCAGGCGCCGCGCGGGAAACACGCTCGCGGGCGAATCGATGATCGGCCGGCTGCACGCACGATTGACATTGGCGGTTACGATGCGGACGAAGCTGCAGATCCATCTAACGCTATCGCAAAGGTTCGCAACTTCGATGAGCTGTCATATGGTAAAGCGCTTGCCATTGGCGCGTTTCAAAGCCTCGCCATTATCCCCGGCACTTCTCGCTCCGGCTCTATTATCATCGGTTCACTTTTGCTGGGAACCTCGCGTACCGTTGCTACGGAATTCGCGTTCTTTTTGGCGATTCCCATCATGTTCGGATGGAGCCTTATCAAGTTCTTGCGTCATGGCATGGCGTATACCGGCATGGAATGGGCAATCCTGGGCATTGGCGTTGTTACCGCTTTCGTCGTTTCGGTACTTTCGATTAAGTTCCTCATTGGCTACATCAAACGTAACGACTTTACTGCCTTCGGAATCTACCGCATTATCGTCGGAATTATTATGCTCGGCTATTTTGGGCAATACCTTAACCACTTGTTCTTCTAGTTCAACCAGCACTTAGGAGGCACTATGGAAAGCAACGGAAACCGCGAGCTTATAGACGAACACCGCCAACATATAGACATGTTGGATAAGCAGATTGTCGAGCTTCTGAATAAGCGCGCATTTCACTCGCTGACCATACGCAATCTTAAACCGCAGGCGGGTATGAATCTGTTCGACCCGGCGCGCGAGAACCTTATCTTGCAAAAGATTACTGCCGACAACGCGGGTCCTCTGACAAACGGCAACCTTGAAGAGATTTACGCGACCATCCTTAAAGTTATGAAAGAGGCGCCTTCGCTTTAAGCAAGCAGGGTAGGGAAGGCTTTATTTAATCAGACGGGGAGCTGCGCAGGAAGCGCTTTCGTGCTTCATTGCCAACAAGCGTCGTTTTCCTCGAAATATGCCGTTAAAGATGAAAAATAGCAGCTTGAATGCTTATTTTTATCATTCGACGCTCAATTGCACGGCCGAAAGAGTATACTGGCCACAATTTAATACGTGAAATGCTACGACGAGGAAGAGTCGGATAGCCCATCTTAAGAGAGTCGGCGGTTGGTGGAAGTCGATGGTGGGAGTTCGACGGGCCACCTCCGAGCAGTTCGGCAGGAACAGATGGCACGCAAGCGAACAACCTTCGCTGAGCGACCAAATTAGTAAGGCCGAACCGGCGACCCCGTTATCGGTTTGATGTACCTTCTTAGGTGCTTTCTTGACGCTGTTTGGTCCCGGTGCAGGCTTTGCTGCAGCGGGTTTTTTTATGCCCGAAAACGTAACAGGAAAATGCACGAGGAGCTTTATTTATGGCCAACCAAAAGAGCATACAAACCCAAAACGCCGACAAAGCGGCAAAAGCCCTCACCGTCGCGCAAGCAGGTGCTCCGCGTGGTTTGGGGAGCAAAAACGAAAAGCAAGGCCAGCGTATGACCGGTGCTGAAGCCGTTATCGCATCGCTTGAAGCTGAAGGCGTAGAGACGATTTTCGGCTATCCCGGAGGGCAAGTAATCTCTATATACGACGCCCTGTACGATTCCAATAAAATCACGCACGTGCTGGCAAGACACGAGCAGGCTGCCGTACACGAAGCCGATGGGTATGCACGCTCAACGGGTAAAGTTGGCGTTGCGCTTGTTACCAGCGGTCCTGGAGCCACCAATTGTGTGACCGGCATCGCAACGGCCTATATGGACTCGGTTCCTTTGGTTGTTATTACCGGCCAGGTTCCCCGCAGCATGATTGGAACTGATTCGTTTCAAGAATCAGACATCGTGGGAATCACCATGCCAGTTGTTAAGCATAGTTATTTGCTGCAATCGGTAGGTGACCTGGCGCGCACGTTCCGCGAGGCATTCCATATCGCAAAAACAGGCCGACCGGGCCCGGTGCTTATTGACGTTCCGTCCGATGTCGCGCGCCAAGAGGTCGTGTTCGAATATCCCGACAGCGTCAACATTCCTTCGTATCGCCCCACCTACCGCGGAAACGCCAAGCAAATACGAGCTGCGTGCGAGTTAATCAAAGATGCCGAGCGCCCCGTTATCCTCGCTGGTGGCGGCGTTGGCATCTCGGGTGCCACTAACGAAGTGATTGAACTCTCGCGAATTGCGCGCATACCCGTTGTGCACACGCTTATGGGGAAAGGAAGCGTACCCGATAGTTTCGAGCTTTCGTTTGGCATGGTTGGTATGCATGGCTCGCAATACGCGAATATGGCACTGAACCTTTCCGATCTTATCATCACCTGCGGGGCTCGATTCTCTGATCGCGTGACAGGCAATCTTGCGGGTTTCGCGAAAGATGCGAACGTCATCCATATTGATATCGATCCTGCAGAAATTGGAAAAATACGCGAAGCGCAAATACCCATCGTCGGCGACCTTAAAGGCGTGTTGGCCAGCATGGTGGATTCCATTATCAAGCATCCCTTTGAGCCGAAAACAGGGGAGTGGGTTTCAAACCTTGCAGAATGGAAACAACGATTCCCCATCTTTGATGAGCATATCGGCGATAATACCGACGCAATTGTTCCCGAGCTTGCCCTGCAAACGCTCTCGGACATGCTCGACCCCTGTTCGAGCATTGTGGCAACCGAAGTTGGCCAGCACCAAATGTGGGCCGCACAAACAATTGAGCGTGAAGTGCCGCGCACGTATTTAACCTCAGGCGGCCTGGGTACCATGGGCTACGGTTTTCCTGCCGCTATTGGTGCGCAATTTGGCAACCCCAACAAGACGGTAGTCTGCATCGCCGGTGACGGCTCGTTCCAGATGAACTTGCAAGAAATGGCTACGGCAACCGTGCAAAATCTTCCGCTTAAAGTGATCATCGTCGACAATCGCGCATTGGGCATGGTTCGCCAGTGGCAAAAACTGTTTTACGATAAGCGCTTCTCGTTTACCGAACTTTCGGACGTGCCCAACTTCGTGAAGCTTGCCGAAGCATACGGATGGCAAGCTGAGCACGTAAGCGCGGCTCATGAAATTGAAGGCGCGTTCTCGCGCATGCTTGAAGCACCTGGTCCGTATTTGATTGATTTGGTGGTGGAACGCGAGCAAAACGTTTTCCCCATGGTTGCGCCGGGCAAGTCACTCAGCGAGGTGATGGGCGTTACCGACATAGCAACGCCAGAAGAGCCAGAGCCCACCCGCACCTCGTCGAAAGTGCTTGCCCAGCATATGCCCGAATACGGTTCATGGATCTAGCAACCGCAAAGACTTACTCGGCGACGCAATTCTGTTACAGGAAAGGTTTCTAACATGCCTACCACCCGACACATTCTTTCCGTTCTGGTTGAGAACACGCCAGGCGTACTCGCGCGTGTTACCGGTTTAATTTCACGCCGCGGATTTAATATCGAATCGCTTGCCGTGGGTCCAACCGAAGATACTACCAGGTCGCGCGTTACCATCGTTGTCACGGCCGATGAAGTGTCCTACGAGCAAATCACCAAGCAGCTCAACAAGCTCATAAGCGTGCACAAAATTACCGACCTTACCAACAACCAAGCAATAGAGCGCGAACTGGTGCTGTTCAAAGTTAATGCGGGCCCACAGTTGCGTGGCGAGATAATCGAAATTGCCAACATATTTAGAGCGAGTATCGTCGATGTTGGCAGCTCTTCCATCACCGTTGAGGCAACGGGCGACGAAAACAAACTGAAAGGCATAGAAGACCTGTTCAGGCCCTATGGCATTAAAGAGATTACCCGCACGGGCAAAGTAGCGATGTCCCGCAATTCCAAAGACGCCTAACGCGTCGTGGTACACGATTGCGGCGTTGGACGAACGCAGTGGCTTTTTATATCATGATTGCATAAATCGCAAGATTGCGACCGTGGCAAGAAAGGCGGCATGTGACCATGGCTTTCAAGGTGTTGGTAACCGAACGCGTCGATAAATCGTGCATCAACGCGCTGCGTACGCGCGGATGCGACGTTGATGTGCAGCTCGATTTGAGCGAAGAAGAGCTCATTCACGCTATCGAACCATTTGATGCCTTGGTTGTGCGCTCTCGAACTGCAGTAACGCGTTCCGTGATAGAAGCGGGCACCAACCTGAAGGTAATTGGTCGCGCCGGTGTGAGCATTGATAACATCGATGTGCAAGCCGCAACGGAGCGAGGCATTATCGTATGCAATGCGCCCACGTCAAACATTGTTTCTGCCGCAGAGCTTACCATGGGCCTCATCCTTGCCTGCGCGCGCAATATTTGCAACGTGAATTCTTCCGTTCGCGAAGGTAAGTGGGAAAACCCTTACAACACTGGGTACGAGCTTTACGAAAAGACGCTTGCCATCATCGGTTTGGGCCGTGTTGGTGAGCTGGTGGCCCAGCGTGCGGCAGCGTTTGGCATGAAACTCATTGGTTTCGATCCCTACTGCAGCGAAGAGCGCGCAAAAGCGCTCGGCGTCACGCTTTTCGACACTCTTGAGGCCGTGCTTCCCGTTGCGGATGTAATTACCGTTCATCTCCCCAAAACTGAGGAAACCAAGGGCATGTTCGGCCCCAATGAGTTTGCAGCAATGAAAGATGGCGTCATCCTGGTCAACGTTGCCCGCGGGGGCATTTACGACGAAAAGTCCTTGGCCGACTTTGTTGCAGCTGAGAAAATCGGGGCTGTTGCGCTTGACGTGTTTGACAACCAACCAGCTGAAACCTCTCCACTTGCCGAGTTCGACAACGTTATTCTTACTCCGCATATCGGCGCATCTACCGTCGAAGCCCAACGCCGTGCCGGCGTGCAAATTGCGGCGTATGTTGCTGCGGGCCTTAATGGTTCGCTGGTGCCAACCGCCGTCAACATGGCCCCCGTTCCTCCTGAAGTGATCAACGCGCTTGGTCCTTATGTTCCTGCTTGCCAAATGATAGGCAGCCTTCTGTTGCAAATTGGCTCTGATATGCCCAAAACATTAAGGATCTCCGCTCTTGGAACCATTGCATCTGCTGATACTTCATCGCTGACGGCCAGCATACTGAAGGGCCTTCTCTCGTACAAGAAAGGGCAAACGGTAACTCCGCTTAATGCGATGCAGGTTGCCGGACGCCATGGAATTGACGTCATTACAACATCGGGAAACGATGCGTTGGGCTACACATCTGCGGTGCGCGTGGTTGCCGACGACGTTGAACTTTCATGCACGTGTTCTGATGCAGGCCGCTCGGCGCGCATCGTATCGTTTTTAGGCTACAACCTTGACATTGAGCCAAGTGGGCAATCGCTCGTGTTCGAATACGTTGACGCAGCGGGGCGCATTGGCACCATTGGGACCATACTGGGCGCGCACGACATCAATATCACCGCCATGAAAATCGGAACGAAAAGCGGTAGTGACCGGGCAATTGTGTACACCAACATTGAAGGCGAAGTTACTCCCGACATCCTCGATGAGCTGCGAGCGAAGGTGCCCGATCTAACTAATATGTGGTATCTGAAGCTTTAAGCAGCAAGCCGCAATTAAAACGTATGGTAAGGCTTCGCCGCTTTGCCTGTAAAACGCCTTGGAGCACTCGCACGTTAAAGCCGACTGCTCAATATCGGTTTGCTTATGTGGTGTTTGTAATGACAGGGTATTTTGGTGTACTATATACACGCTAATGAGCGCTTGGTTTCAAGCTTATACTTTCATCTTCTAGAAAGTGGGCATGTCCCGCTTTCTTTTTGTATGGAGGCACTTGAACCAAGACCATAAAACGATTGATGAGGGGAGGGCTAGCCTATGCTTTCAAACAAAGAGCAATACTTGCTTGATGCGCTTGAACCGCGCGCGCAGCTCGAGAACGTCGAAATTGTTACCGTTGAAATCGTGGGTGCGAAAAAAGCCCCAACCATTCGCGTTTACATCGACACCGAGCAAGGCGTGAGCTTCGACGAGCTCTCAAGTGCTCAAGAATGGATCAACGACATCATGGATGGCATCGATCCGTTCCCGGGCGCCTACACCCTTGAAGTGTCTTCACCCGGCATCGATCGACCACTGCGCACGGTAGCGCATTTTGCCCGCTTCATCGGGTCGAATGCGGTTGTTAAAACCAAATCGCCCGTTCAAGGACGAAGCTCCTTTACGGGAACCATTGACGCAGTGGACAACGAAGCCGTCACGTTAATGTGCGACGGACAACAAGCAACCATACCTTTTGAGGCAATTAAAAAAGCACACCTCAAAGGTGAAATCAGCTTCAGTTAAAAGAGGAAAGGACAATCATGGCAACCTCAGAGCTTATCGAAGCGCTGCGAGCTTTGGCGCATGAGCGCAAGATCGACGAGTTTTACCTTATCGAGCGCCTCGAAGAATCCCTTGCAAAAAGCTATCAGCACATCCTCGACCTTGAGTGGGATGCGCGCGTAACCATTGACCGCGAAACGGGCAAAATCTACGTGTACGAACTGGTACCCGAAGGCGAGCCCGACGAGGAGACGGGCGAATACACCGAGTTCACCGAGCGCGACGTTACGCCAAACGACGTGAGCCGCATTGCCGCTCAAAACGCCAAGAGCGTCATTTCTTCAATCGTTCGCGATGCAGGCCGTCAGTCTATCTACGAAGAGTTCTCCAACCGCGTTGGCGACCTGGTCACCGGCACCGTGCTGCAGGGAACTCCCGAGTTCACCATCATTAAGATCCGCGACGGCGTTGAGGCCGAGCTTCCGCATTACGACACCAAGCGCAATCCGACGGAGCGCAACGAGCGTCCTGAAGGCGAACATTATCGTCACAACCAGCGCTTGAAAGTGCTCATCATTGAAGTACGCGATCCTTCCTCGGACGCTCCGCGCGTTCGCGGCGAGCAATCTCGTCCGCCCATCGTGGTGTCGCGTACGCATCCCGACCTTATTCGCAGGCTCTTCGAAATCGAAGTCCCCGAAATCTACGACGGTTTGGTAGAGGTAAAAAGCATTGCACGTGAGCCGGGCGTTCGTTCCAAGGTTGCCGTGTACTCTCGTGAGCCCAACCTCGATCCTGTTGGAGCGTGCGTAGGCCCCAAGGGCTCTCGCGTTCGCATGGTGGTTGAAGAGCTGCGCAACGAGCGCGTTGATGTCATTCAGTGGAACGAGAACCCCGCTGAGTACGTTGCCAATGCGCTTTCTCCGGCAAAGGTATCCAGCGTCACCATTGACGAGTCGCGCCACTATGCGACAGTCGTTGTTCCCGACGATCAGCTTTCGTTGGCAATTGGCAAAGAAGGCCAGAATGCACGTTTGGCCGCTCGTCTTACCGGCTGGCATATCGACATTAAGAGTACTTCGTTCTTGGGCAGCTCCTTGTTGGACGACGAAGATGAGCCCGAGACCGAATCGCTGCTTGATGAGGAAACCGAATTTTGCAGCTACATCAACGAAGATGGTACCAGGTGCCGCAACCACGCACGCCCCGGTAGCCGTTACTGCGGAATTCACGCAGGCGAAGAGGAGTAGCTTGTAAGCTATGACTGAAGCGAGCACAAAAAGACAGCGCACCTGCATCGCATGTGCAAAGCAGCAAGACAAAGTAGCTTTGTTCCGCATTGTGCGTCTGCAAGATGGCAGCGTTGTTTTTGACGCCTCGGGCAAAAAGCCTGGCCGTGGTGCGTATGTGTGCTCCCTTGAATGCCTGCGCAAAGCTATTGCAGGCAAACGGTTTCAGCGAGCACTGAAAACCGGTATCGATCAGAGCGATTTAGAGCGCATTGAGCCCGAGCTTCAAAGGGCAATAGATGCGAACTCAAAGCGATAGGAGTGGTTTATGGCGGGAATGCGCGTGCACGAACTTGCCAAGGAATACGGGCTCACCAGTAAGGAGATGCTCGATCGCCTTCGCGAAATGAAAATACCAGCTAAAAGTCATGCAAGCCCTCTTGCTGAAGCATATGTTGCCAAAATCCGCAAAGCACTGGGTCCTGCTCCCTCTGAAGGCGCTGCCGAAGAAGGCGCAGCTATTAATGCTGTTGAGCAAGAAGAGCTTGAGGCAAAGAAGAAAGTAGAAGAAGAGGAGCGCGAGCGTCGCGAGGCCGTTGAAAAAGAACGCGCCCGTCGCGAGCGTGAGCGTGCGAAACGCCAAACTGCCGCCGAAGAAGAAGCGCCGCAGAAAAAGCCGGTTCCCGGTGAATCTGAGAGCCCCTTCAAGAGCTTGGAAGCCCAAATAGCAGACGAGCGCGAGCGTGTTCGCCGTGAAAAAGAAGCTGCGGAAGCACGTGCGCGTGCAGAAGCGATGGCCAAAGAGGTTGCTAAAAAGCAAGCAGTTGAAGCTGCTCTTCGTCAGCGTCAGGGCGGCAAAAAACCTGCTGAACATGCACCTGCTGCTGAAGCAACAGAAAAGGCCGCACCGGCACCGCAGTCTCAAGAACGTCATTCGCGCGGATTTGATTCGCTTCTTTCTCAAATTGAATCCGAGCAAAAGCGCATCAAAGAAATGTCGAACACCGCCGAAGGCGCCAAACATCCCAAAAAGGGCAGCCAAGCGCAGGCCGCCGATGATTCCAAGCGCGTAAACAACAAGAAGCGCCGTCAGCGTGCCGATCAATATGTCCCCGAGCTTGAAGCCGAAAGCCCCGAAGAGGACCGCTATGCAAAAATGGCAGTTCAGGCCGAAAAGCTCCAACGCGATAAGGTTCTTGCCGACGCGCGCGCAGCCGTTGAAGCTGCAAACTCCCATGAAGGGGAGGGGCGTCGCAAGAAGCGCAAGGAAAAGCGTGAGGCCGAGGCTCGAGAGAAAGCTCAACAGGAAGCAATTGAGCGCGGTATAGACCCCACTCTTGTTCTTGACGATTCGGTTGTTGAGGTTCCGCAAGGCGCAACCGTGGCCAAGTTCGCCGAGCTCATTGGCGTTGCCCCCAATGAAGTAATTAAACGCCTGTTCATGCTTGGCCAGGTGCTCACGCTAACGCAATCGATGTCCGACGACATGCTTGAGCTGGTCGCGGATGACATGGGCCGCAAGATTCGCGTTGTATCTCCTGAAGAGGAATACGCAGTTATCTACAACGACACCGAAGCCGATCTTTTGCCCCGTCCGCCTGTTGTTACCGTTATGGGCCACGTTGACCACGGCAAAACCTCGTTGCTCGACGCCATCCGCAACACCGGTGTGGCAATGGGCGAAGCCGGCGGCATTACCCAGCACATCGGCGCATCGGTTGTTACCATCAACGGTAACCAAATTACCTTCATCGATACCCCTGGCCATGAGGCATTTACCGCAATGCGCGCCCGTGGTGCACAGGTTACCGACGTCATTGTTTTGGTTGTTGCCGCAGACGACGGCGTTATGCCGCAAACCATTGAGGCAATTAACCACGCAAAGGCCGCAGACGTGCCTATTGTTGTCGCGGTGACCAAAATCGATAAACCGGGTGCCAACCCCGATCGCGTACGTCAAGAGCTCACCGAATATGGCGTTATCCCCGAAGAGTGGGGTGGCCAAAACATGTTCGTTGAGGTGTCTGCTAAGAAGAAGATCAACATTGACGGCTTGCTGGAAACCATCATCTTGCAGGCAGAGG
>JAZQAV010000114.1:0-7675 GCA_045545435.1 Eggerthellaceae bacterium
CGCCTTAAAGGCAGCCTCTATCACATGGTGCACGTTTTCGCCCGCGAGCTGGCGGATGTGAAGCGTAATACCCGCATTCGCCGCAAAGGCGATAAAGAATTCCTTGGCCAGCGACGCGTCGAACGAGCCCAGCATAACCGGGGCAACATCCATATCCCAGTACAGCGCCCCACGACCAGAAATATCAATCGCGGACAGCACGAGGGCTTCGTCCATAGGCAGCACCACGTCCCCAAAGCGCACGATACCGCGTTTGTCGCCCAGCGCCTCGGCAAAGGCACGACCAAGCACGATGCCGCAGTCCTCAACCGTGTGGTGACCGTCAACCTCCAAGTCGCCCACAGCTTTCACGTCAAGGTCAAACAACCCGTGCCGCGCGAAAGCGTTCAGCATGTGATCGAAAAAGCCGATACCCGTAGAGATAGTTGCCTCTCCGGTTCCGTCTATGTTCAGCGCAATGGTGATATCGGTTTCTTTTGTAGTGCGCGTAACAGCGGCCTTGCGCGCACTTGAGCTCGCAGCTGCTGCAACGTTCTCACACGATTTTGCATCCATAAGAACCTATCCTTTCAAAACGCGCTTCAGCGTATCAAGCAATCGGTCGTTTTCCTGGGGCGACCCCACCGAAATACGCAAACAATTCTCCAAGTATTGCGAACGCGAGAAGTCGCGCACCAGCACCCCTTCGTCAAAAAGACGCTGCCACACGTTCGCGGCATCATCAACGCGCACCAAGATATAGTTGGAAGACGAGGGGAACACCTGAACCCCTTCGATGGCGGCAAGCGCCTCCAGCAACCGTCCACGCTCTTCGATGATCTTTTGGGCACCCGCCTCGAAACGAGCACGATTGCGATACACCACCCGCGCTATTGCCTGGGACACCGCATCCACCGAATAGGGCTGACGCACCTTTTTGAACTCGTCGGTCACGCACGTGCTGGCAAGCAGGTAGCCTATGCGCACACCCGCCAAGCTGTACGCTTTGGAGAACGTCCGCAGGATAATGAGATTGTCGTACTCAGCCAAAAGCGCCACAACAGTTGACCGCGAGAACTCGAAGTAAGCCTCGTCCACCATGATGAGCGTATCGGACGCCTCAAGCGCACGACGAATGAATGCCTCGCTCGCAAGATCGGCCGTTGGGTTGTTGGGCGTGGTGATAACCGCGTAATCGATATCACCTTGCGCAAGGCGCTCGACAACCGCATCCTCGTTGATGGAGAAGTCTTCGTTGCGCACAACGTCAACAACCTCGGTGTTGGTAAGCATCGCGTTGTAGGCGTACACCGAAAACGTGGGCGGCATGTTGAGCATCTTCCTGCCGGGACCACCGTAGGCCAATGCGATATTGAACAGCAGCTCGTCACCGCCGTTGCCAATAATCACGTTATCGCGATCCAAGCCGTTTTCTTGCGCGATCATGTCGCGCAGCTCGTTGGCCAACGGATCAGGGTAGCGATTGAAAGACACCTTGCGAATTTCGGCCTCGATCTGCGCACGAATGTCCTCGGGAACATCGTTGGGGTTCTCGTTGGCCGAAATCATCACGTCGGCGGGAAGATACTTCGGATCGTACGGTTCAACACCTGCCAGCTGCGGCGCTGCTGAACGTACTGGGTGCTTCGGCATGGTTTGTATCCTCTCTTAAGAAAGAAGGTCGCGGCGCAGCTCAACACTTCGTGCGTGAGCCCACAGCCCCTCGCGCTTGGCGATAGCGATGATGCTTTCGGCATCTGCGGCTAACGCTTCAGGCGAATACTCGATGATGCTCGACTTTTTAACGAACTCCTCAACGGAAAGCGGGCTTGAGAAGCGCGCCGTTCCACCTGTTGGCAGCGTGTGGTTGGGGCCGGCCACGTAGTCGCCCACCGCCTCGGGTGTCCACTCGCCCATGAAAATGGCCCCCGCATGACGGATGCGGCCAAGCGATGCCGCCGGATTTGCAATGTGCAGCTCAAGGTGCTCAGGAGCAATCACGTTCACCGCCTGCAAGGCCTGGTCAAGATCGTTGCAGATGGTAATAAGGCCTTCGTTGTCAAGCGAAGCGGCAGTGATGTCGGCGCGCGTGGAGTCTTTAAGATGCTCGACGACAGCCGCCTCCACCGCGTCGGCGTACTCCGCGGAGAACGTTACCAGATAGCACGTGGCCAGCGGGTCATGCTCGGCCTGAGCCATGAGGTCAATTGCCACCATGCGCGGGTCGGCCGTTTCGTCGGCAACCACGCACACTTCAGAAGGTCCAGCGATCATATCGATTCCCACGTCGCCCGAAACCAGCTTCTTAGCTGCGGCAACAAACGCATTGCCCGGACCGGTGATTTTGTCAACAGCGGGAATCTGCTCGGTACCGTAAGCAAGTGCCGCAATTGCCTGAGCACCGCCCACGGAGTAAATCTCGGTTACGCCCGACAACTGAGCAGCTTTAAGCACCGCCGGATCAAGCGAGCCGTCTTTAGTGGGCGGGTTTACCACGGCAATGCGCTTAACGCCTGCAACAGAGGCCGGAATGGCATTCATGAGCAGCGTGGAAGGATACAGTGCACGGCCACCGGGAACGTAAATGCCCACGGAATCCAACGGACGCACCTGTGCACCCACGATAGCGCCGTTCGGACGCGTTGCGAACCAGCTTTGCTCAAGCTGACGCTCATGGAACTCGCGAATTTGAGCGGCGGCATGCTCAAGAGCTTCGCCAAGTTCGGCAGGGCACTGCGCGATTGCCGCATCAATGGCCTCTTGCGGCACGCGGAACGTTTCGATGTCCACCCCATCGAACTTCGAGGTGTACTCTTTCAGCGCCTCGTCACCGCGATTGCGCACATCCTCAACGATATCGGTTGCGGCCGCAAGCGCCTTGGCGTTAAACGCGCTTTTGCGCTGCAAGTGCTTATTGGAAAATACCTCACCAGGTTCAAGTATCACACGACGCATTATGAACACCCTTTCTTCGTTTAGCGTCCGCTTTAATTCAAAACTCACATGGCTGCTGAAATAGCAGCCAGAACAATCCTATTTAACCGCGCCCCCAGCAGTAACTTTGAGCTCCTGGCCGGCAACCTGTTTCCCCAGTTCGGCCGCAAGCTTTCTCACGCGGTCGTCGGTTCTAAAACTGCACACGTTCGCGAAGAATCGCGCCGTGGACGATAGCACTTCGTCCACGATAACCAGGTTGTTCTCACGCAGCGTTTTTCCCGTGGCCGTTATGTCCACAATGCAATCGGACATGCCGGTAAGTGGGCCAAGTTCGATATTACCGCTTAGCTTGACAATTTCCACCTGCGTTCCCTTGCGCGCGAAGTGTGCCTCGGTGATGCGCGGGTACTTGGTGGTAACGCGCAAGCTGCCAAGTTTGCGATAGCGCTCGGCAACCGCCTGCTGCGTGCCTTCCTTCTGCGCCACAATAAAGCGGCAGCCGCCGAAACGAAGGTCGGTAAGCTCCACCACATCGGCGCCCGTCTCCATCAGTGAATCTTCGCCGCAGATACCGCAGTCTGCGGCACCCATTTCAACGAACACCGGTGCATCTGAGGGGCGCACGATAATGTACTCCACACCGGGATTGCGAATGATAAGCTGGCGACCTGGATTCTCGAGCCCCTCAGTATTAAGGCCCGCCCTGGATAGCACGTCAATCGCGTCGGGATTCAGCGATCCTTTGGGGATGGCGATGCGAAGCGGACGCTCCTCGCCCGATTGCTCTTCGTTGGCTGCCGCCATGGCTTCGTCCAAATAGAACGCAAACCCAGCAGCAGGGCGATCGGTGCCGAAATTGGCAAGCATGTTATCGTAGCGGCCACCGCTTCCAAGGGGCGTTCCCAAACGAGAGGAAAACGCCTCGAACACGATGCCCGTGTAGTAATCGAACGAGCTCATAACCGAGAAATCGATGAGTATGCGCGCTTCAAGACCAGCGTCAACCAGCATGTCGTAGGTTGCCTCGAAGTCATCAAGACCATCGGCACATCCAAGCGGGGTCACCAACTCGCGCACCGCCTGAATAGCCTCGCGACCGCCGCGAATGCGTGATAGCTTGCGGATAGCGTCGGCGAACACCGGCGCCGCGGCGCCTTCCATCACCTTGTCGTCCAGCGATTCACCGCGCGCAACTTTCAAAATACGCTCGGGGTCGGTAAGCCGATCGATTTCAACGAAATTGGACTCGTGGAACGCGTTGAGCACCGCATCGCACCAGGCAGGCTTCGCAAGGCTCACTTTCAAAAGCGAGCGCAAGACGCCCACCGTAGCAAGTGACATCTTGAAGTTGGAAACCCCTGCAATCTGCAGCGCCTGCGCGAACAAAATGATCACCTCGGCATCGGTGGCAAAACCACGCTCGCCTATGCACTCGATACCAATTTGGGTACGCTCACGCACGTCGGCACGCTGACGTCCTTCCACCTCGCGAAACACACGCTGCATATAACGAAACCGGAAAGGGCCCGGTTGATTTGCCAGCCTGGTAGAGCACATGCGCGCAACCTGCAACGTAACGTCAGGGCGCAGCGTAACCAAATCGCCCTTTGCATCGAAGAACTTGAACGGCGCTGCGGGGATGCGCCCGCCTGCCTGCATAACCGCAAGGTTTTCAAGCGTTGGCGTTTCGATGGGCACATAGCCGCGTTTTGCGAAACAGTCCTGCACGGCACGTTCAGTAGATTCACGCGCGAGAGCCTCATCGGCCAGCACATCGCGAAAACCCGCTGGGGTAACAAAATCCATGTTGCATTTCCTTCTGTCTGCGCAGGTTGTCGGCCAGCCTGCGCAACCGCTCGCATCGCAAACACGCAATGCGAAACGAAGCGGCGTTCTGTAACCAATCAATTATAAAAGCCTTGCTTGGGCCAATAGACCGCAGCAAACTTTCTACTTGCGATGTTCTTTACTTTATCACAGTAGAGTAATAAAGCAACAAAAGGGAAACCAGTACGTGATTCTTTCACAACCCCTTCACGAGAGCGCCGCGCGACGAATAGCAACATCAAAAGAGCCCTCATGCGAGGGCTCTGCCTGTATGCGAAATATTGCGAAACGCCTTGTTTCTACTGCGCAACCACGTACTTTCCACCGCGGCCCCATTCCCAGGTGCCTTCAAGACCGCTACCCAGCATGAAATGGTATTTGCATATGCCGAAGTCAACGTCGTGAACCGGACGCTCCGTGTTCACCAGGTCGGCGCGCACTTCCCCGTTTTCCCACGTGAAAACGGTAGGCTGGCAGTTGACGGCGGTCGGGCCGGCCAGCACGCAATCGATGGCTTGCGCAAACCATTCGGGCGCATCCGCAGCATCCCCTGCCATAATTTGCGCCGGCTTCTTGGTGCGCGCGCGCAAACCCGTGCGGATGCCAGCCTGCTTCAACGGCTGATGGTCCGGCACGTAACCCAGCGTGATTATGCACACCACATCTTCGCCTTCGCCCAGCTCAAAAGCCACGGTTTCCTTTTTGTAGGTAGAGGCTACCCAACAAGAGCCCAAACCCAATTGCGTTGCGAGCAGCACCAGCTCCTCGCCAAAAAAACCGATTTTCTCACGCTCGATCATGTCGTCTGTGCACATGCACGCGATGCAATACTTCACATCGGTCGCGAACAGCCTGCGCTCCATGATGGCGGCATACCCGTTTTCGGCCGAAGGCCCAATAAGCTGAAAATGCAAGCCTTCACGAGCGTTAATCTCGTCGATGCGCGATTGCAACGCTTCAAGTTTTTCGGGCTCAACCAGCTGATCGGTGTATGCTCGGTTGGAAATACGCTTTTCGGCGGCTTCAAGCAAGTTCATATGCCCACCCCTTTCTCTTTGCTCGTATTATAGCAATCAACGAAAAATAGCGAATATAGCATCGTGTTTTAATGGGAGAGTCATGCTTAGCCTTCGTGCATACCGTAAAAACGACGCCCCTACCATCCTTTCCTGGTGCTCGAACGAAAGGTCGTTTTACCAATGGTCGGCGGGAATTCTAGGCACCTATCCCGCTACCGTTGAGCGGTTTGCCTTTGTTGAGACTATGATGCCGTATGTTGCACAAGACGAAGAAGGCCCTGTTGGGTTTTTCACCTTGCGCCATCCCGACGGGCGACCGCATGAGCTTCGCATGGGATTCGTCATCGTCGATCCAACAAAACGTGGAACGGGACTTGGTTGCGCCATGGTTAAACAAGGCCTCAGCGTTGCATTCGGGCAGTTGGGCGCTGAAAAAGTTTCCTTGAGTGTGTTCGAAAACAACGAAGCTGCTTACCGATGCTACAAAGCAGCTGGGTTTAAAGACGTGATGCTCGACCAGCCCGAGACGTACGAGCTCAACGGCGCCACCTGGGTATGTCGCGAGATGGAAATAACACGGCCACAATATAAGCGATAAGCGCTTACCAAGCAGAACAGCGCACCATAGCAAACTGAACACCGGGTTTGCTCCTGTTTAATGACTACGTAAGCCCGTGCTTCGCCCACGTAGCCCAAAGACGCGGCAACTACTGCCGCATAGGCGAGAGACACGCAAATAGCAGCAAATCAGCTTTGCTGATAATCGATGGTGGACAACCCATCCGCAAATACTTTTAACGCCACCGGATCGATAATGTAAAGTGTTTTACCTCGATAGGAGATAAGACCCTCTTCGCCAAACGCGCGAATAATCTTACCCACGGTTATTCGATGCATGCCAAGTTCTCGACCCATTCCCGACATGTTCAGGTGGCCGTTGAAAACCACTCCGTCGCTTACTTTGCTCGAATGCTCCAACAAATACGAAGCGATGCGCGAAGGAGCCAGCCCTTTTAGTTTTGCCTGGAAGTTTTCGTTTAGTTCGTTATAACTTCTCAGTGCAAGACCCACCAAATCGTGCAGAACATCCGGATGCTCATCGAGGAATTCGCGAAACTGATTCTCACGAATCACATGGCACACGCATTTGGTCTTAGCGATGAAATTGGTTCGGTGAACCTGATTGTCCGTATAAAACGTGAGAGCTCCCAGCAAACAAGAGGCGGAACCATCTGCCCGTCTTTCCCCATAGGTAATCTCGTCGCCACGTGGCGAGTAGATGTTGCGCACGCACGTCCCACTCGTTAAGTAGTACACGCAAGCAGCTTTTTCGCCCTGACGAATGATGAAATCGCCTTTGCAGTACTCGCGTTTTGGAAACGTACGCAACACCGCAACAGTATTCTTATCCATAGCATCGTTCCTTCAGGGACCGCAGAACCGAAAGACCTTACGCCTATCGTTTTCAAATGAAGAGTAGCACATTTTTCAAAAGCGACTCTAAAAACTGAAGCTTAAGCAACAGTAACGCTTGGCTTTCAATTCGTACTATACAGCCAACGGGATAAAGTTCGAACAGTCAATTAAAATCCCCAGCTTATCAGGCGTAATCCTTGTAACCTCAATGCGAACAGGAGAAAACCATGCCTCAGTCAGTAAACCTCACCGGAACCCTTATCTACAACCCAGAAAAATGCTGGAACGGCTACACACTGCTCCCGTGCAGCACCGTTCATTCCGGCAAGGGCGCCGTACTCATTGACATGAACGGCAACGTCGGAAGCCCGACGCTCAACTTCGACACAACAAGCGACGGCGTTCTTCCGTATGACCTCAGTCTTGTAACGGGCAGTGAGTCGATCTACGCTGTCACGCTCAACCTCAAAACGCTCGACAAATACGGCATAAGTCGG
>JAZQAV010000115.1:0-4603 GCA_045545435.1 Eggerthellaceae bacterium
ATCCAGGGCTTCTTTGACATCCCCGTCGACCACCTTACCGCGCTGCCCATCATTGCCGATTACTTCAAGGCTAAAAACCTCGACAAAGAAAAGCTGTGCGTGGTTTCGCCCGATGTCGGTCGCGCAAAGGCAGCCAAAAAGCTTTCGGATATGCTTGACGGCGAACTTGCGATCATGCACAAGGGCCGCCCTGGCCACAACAAAGCCGAAATCACCGCGCTTATCGGCGACGTTGAGGGCAAAATCTGCATCCTTAACGACGATATGATCGACACGGGCGGTTCGGTTGTTGCTGCGGTTGATACGCTGAAGGCCAAAGGCGCAAGCGAAGTGTACGTGTGCGCAACGCATCCCGTTTTCTCGGGCCCGGGTCTTGAGCGCATGGCCAACCTTGATGTCAAAGAGGTTGTCGTGTGCAACACCATCCCCGTTCCCGTTGAGTACCAAACGGGCAAAATCAAGGTGGTAAGCGTTGCTCCTTTGTTCGCGCGTGCCATTCGCAACGTGTACGACAACGGATCGGTTTCAGAGCTCTTTGATCCCGATTTCGCGCTGTAGTTCAACGGTTGCTTACTGTGAACTAACTCTTGTTTTCTTTATATTTTGCAGGTCGATGTTTTCTTGCATCGACCTGCTTGTTTATGAGAGGATTAGCAAGTGTTTTTGATTGTGGGGCTTGGAAACCCTGGCGACGAATATGCAACTACGCGCCACAACGCCGGCTTTCGAACGGTCGATCGAATTGGCGAGGAGGTAGGCGCTCGCTACTGGAAAAACGAGTGCGGCGCTCTCACCGCTAAAGGCGTATGGCATGACGTTGACATCGTGCTGGCCAAGCCGCAAAGCTACATGAACACATCGGGCGGTCCCGTTAAGCAGTTGTGCAATGCGTATAACGTTGACCCTGAGCATCTTATTGTCGTGCATGACGAGCTTGATATAGCTCCCGCAACGGTGCGCGTGAAGTTCGGTGGCGGACACGCTGGCCACAATGGCCTCAGGTCAATTTGCGACAAACTGCAGACGCGCGATTGGTTTCGCGTTCGCTGCGGTATCGGTCGGCCGCCTGGGCGCATGAATGTCGCCGATTTCGTTCTCTCAACTCCCAAAAAAGAAGCGGCGGACGAATTCGAAGAGTCGATTGAGCTTGCTGCGCGCGCAACGTTGTCGCTGATAGACAACGGGCTTGAAAAAACCCAGCAAGCGTTCAATTAGCTTTTCGTGATGTTTATAAAGTAAGTAGTGCGGCGTTGAGCGCAACCGAAATGTTTGGCACCCGCATGCTGTAGAAGTGAGTGTGAATGAATCAAGATAAGGGAGGGAAGGCGTCTTTCGGCACCGTACCTAAAAAAGCAACCAAAGCAACCATCGCGTTGTTCACTGTTGTCGTTTTAGAGTCCGCACTGGGCTGCTTTGCCCAAACGGCGGTAAACCCCATGATACCGGCGCTTTCTGCCGAATTTGGCATTGGTCTTGGCCTTATGCAATGGGTGGCCACAGGCTATATTTTGGTTCTGGGTATTACGGTTCCTATAGCTACCTATCTCTCTCGCCGTGTGAGCATCCGCGTGCATATGCTCATCGGCTCAGTTCTGTTTATCGCTGGTTGCGTGATAGATGCGCTTGCTCAAACGTTTGCGGGATTGGTAGTTGGCCGCGTGCTTCAGGCAACGTCCATCGGCATACTGATGCCCCTGATGCAGGTTGTTGCTGTGGTTGGTTTTCCTCCCAACCGTCGCGCGACAGCCATGGGGGTGGGCGGCATTGCACTGGGCTTTGCGCCCAATGTGGGCCCCACCGTGGGTGCCGCTGTCGAGACTGCCTTTGGATGGCGTGCGTTCTTTGTTATCTTGGCTGCCATAACCATTGCGCTGACGATAATCACGCTTTTCGCGGTGCGCAAAGGTGAGAGCCAAAATCCCAGCGCGAAATTCGACTTCATCTCGTTTTTGTTTTCCTCGCTTGGCTTCGGAGCCCTGTTGGTGGGCGTCTCAAATGCCAGTTCGGCGGTTGACTACCTGCTGCAAGTGTTGGTGCCGATAGCGGTTGGTGTTGTGTTTGTCGTGTTGTTCGTGCGCAGGCAGGCGAAGGTTCCCGAGCCGCTCATGCACCTTCAGATTTTCGAGTCGAAGCAGTTCAATCGCGGGCTCATTGCGCTCGTCCTGCATTTTTCGGCATTCTTGGGCGTGACGTTGCTCATTCCTTTGTGGGTGCAGAATTTGCGCGGCGGCACATCACTTGATGCGGGCATGGTGTTGCTGCCTGCTATGGTGATCGCGCTCATTATCAACCCGCTTTCAGGTGTTTTGCATGACCGGTTTGGCCTGCGCCCCGTAGTAATCGCAATGGGGCTGTTTTTGCTGGTGGGCGCGGTGCTTGAGGTAACCGCAACGGAAACGACGCCTTTTGAGGTTATGGCTGTTTATCAAGGGGTTCGCCAGGTGGGTATCGGCGGTCTTATTGGGCCGCTTCAAACGTGGGCTCTGGTGGATCTGAAAGGGCCGCTTATTTCGGATGGCAGCTCCACCTGCATCCTGTTCCGCCAAGTGGGATCATCCATCGGCGCGGCTATCATGGTGTTTCTGGTGTCGTTTGGTCTTACCTTGGCGCTTCCACCGGCAGTGCCCTATCAGGCGGCATTTGCCTTCTCGGGATTGCTGGTGCTGGTGGAGTGCGCGTTTTTGCTTCGCTACGTTCGTTAACTCGATATGTTTGCTGCGGGTAAGTAAGCCGCAGCGTTTCGAGGTGACGGGTAGGTGTCGATTCTCGTTCGCGCGCGCTAACGTGCTATGCTTTGTTCGATAAACACGGAAAGGTCGCTTGACCCATGCATCAGATCGAACAAGAATCAGACGGCACGTATCGCCTCTCAAGCGCAGCAATGCTGTTCACGGTTTCTCGCCGCGTTTTGGACGAGGCTATTCCGGCTGCGCTTTCAACGGCTACCTATGGCTGGATGCGCGGAGGTTTGCCTTCTCCTGGCAACAGGGGAACCTACATCGTTGAATTTACGGGCCGCACAACGGTGCGTGTGCTTGCCTATATAGAGCCGGGCGCGCAAGTTCATACGACATCGAAAGTGCTCACGGAGCTTCCCGAGACGCAGCCTGCCCTTCAGTTTGCCCGCTACGCGCAACAGCAAGATGACGGTGTGCAGCGCGGATGCGTTGAGGTGCGTGGAGCCAATGGAAAAACGCATGTAGTAGCTCATTACGCGAGCTTCAATGGGCGCTTTACGCTCAGTGACTCCTGGTTTGATTTCGGGACGCGCGCCGAAAGCCTTTCATATGAGGATGCGCTTGCCCGCTGTTATCTGGCATTTGTTCATCGTTGCGATTTGGGTGGCGTGCGCATTTACGATTGCGGTTTGGAAGGCATCGAAAAAGCGCTGCGTTCGGCCGCACTGCCAAAGGTTGTTCACCAGATAACTACCCGCGTTCGCCGCGCGGAAGAAGCGGAGGGCATGCGCCCGCCCGCGTTGGTGCGTTTTCTTGCGCGTTCGTTGGAAGACGCTCGTGCCGATAAGCTTTCCGCAACCGTTGATACCCTTAATCTTGTGCGTGCGGGCCGCTATTCGGATTTGTTTTACGTTGTGCCCTCAGCAGGAAAACGGCCACAGGTTCCCGCAAATGTTATAGGCGGTATTGAAGGTGCCCTCAATACGTACAAGCTGGTAAAAGACCGGTTGGGAGAGCGCGCTGCGTCGGCCGAAATGGAAGAGATACAGCGGCTTGCCCAGGCGGTGCGCGCCATAAAACCGCCCAAAGCGCCGCGCATGTACGAAAGACGGCCTTATTCTTCGAAGGTTGAAGCTGCGAACGACTTTGATTTGCCCGTGCACGACGAAGCGTTGGGGGAGTGGTCGTGGCGCAAGACCCTTTCGTGCGCGCTTGAATCCATCGAGTCGCCCTATCGCATTGTTTCCGAGTTTCGCGGCAACGTGAACACGGGGGAGTCGGCCATGATCGGGCTCAGCCCTTCTGCGGGGGCCATGCCGTTCTCCTATTGGGACACCACGGTGGGAACATGGGGAACCTATGCGCCGGAGCAGCGCTACCATCAGGCTAAACGCTATGCTGTTAGCTGCGCTTTGGCATGTGTGGCAGCCGCGTTCAACGCCTCTGACCATATTCAGCACGTTGAATATTTAGGCGGCTACCTCGATGGCCCGGCAAAGCCGGACACCGTGTTCTCCGATGACGCGGATTCCGATGCGTTCGACACGCGCACGCCGTTTTGGCTCGACGAACAAGAGGGCGACCACCGCGGCGAGATCATGCTGCAGAGCTCGTGTCGGCTCAGCGTCGACCGCGACGCTTTCTATCATGAGACAGCGCAGGTGGATTCGTATGAATCGCCGCTTGAACTATGGGCGGCGTTAGGCGGGCGCATCTATGAAGACGCCAGTCGCCATGACATGCTTGACGGCTGGCCGGACGCATTGGATTTGCTGGAGCGCCAAAACGAAGCTTGGCGCATTTCCCACCGCGGCGATTATCCCGAAATTGCCGACGGTGCGCTTCCGCGCGGCCTTAGCGAAGCCCTGGGCGCTTCGCATGTGCGCGATATGCGCATCGCGTTTGGTTCACGTCGTCGGCGCAAT
>JAZQAV010000116.1:0-3660 GCA_045545435.1 Eggerthellaceae bacterium
AACAAAGAATTTTTCGGAGTATAGGTATTCCCTCGTAGAAAAAACCGTCGGATTTCGGGCGATTTTTCTAGTAACCAAAGGTCCGATAATTTAGGCTATAGGAACTGTGGAGCACGCCTGATGCTTGTGCGACCGAAATGCATGCAAGATGCTCGTTTGCAGCGCGCGAGGTGCAGGTCACATAAAGTCGCGCAAAATGGCAAAAAATACGCGTTGTGTAAAGGACCGTGCCCCCGTTCTTTTATGTGCGGTCTTTTTCTTTTGCGAATGCCCAGTTCAACGCTTTGCGCATCGGTTCTTGACTTGTGCAATCTTGCAAAAGCCATCTCGAATCGCTGTCTGGATAAGTTCGATGCTTACACAGCGCGTAATTTTTGCCATCGGCTCAAGGGCAAACGACAAAAGCCTGTTCGAAAGCGGTTTTGGCCTTCCTTGGCAAGGCGTTTTTACGCGAACTCACGATGGTGAGAAACCCAGACTTGTTTGATACCCGCTTCGACTCCGTTTCAGCGATTTTGCAGTGTACAAAGACGTTCTACTAGTTAGTTTCGGCGATTCCGCAGCGAAGCGAGGACAAGCCGAAACTAACTAGCAGAACGAATCATGAGCAAAGCGAGGGAAGGCTAGAATCGTTTATTTCGCAGGCGAGCGATAGCAAGTCGCCGTCATGCGTGCCACATGGGTTCCCAGCTCATCAACCACATCAACCGTGTAGAACCCTAGTGAGCGGCCCGAGCGGTCAACCGATGCCGTCGCGGTAAGGGTTGAGCCTTTCGCGGCATGCAGGTACTCAATGGTATTGCTCACCGAAACCGTGGGCTCTTCACCTATGTTGCAGGCTATTGCCAGGGCGTAATCCGCCAGCGTGAAAATAGCACCGCCCATCACCGATCCAAATCCATTCTTGTGAACGTCTTCCACGTCGAAGGCACATACGGCATGTCCGGGACCGGCTTCAAGGATGCGACACTTGCAAGCATCGGTGGCAAAGCGGTCGTTTTCGAAGAACGTGCGTACCGCGTCAAGCGATATGTTGGGGTCCATCATGGATGTGCCTTTCTGGTTTAAGTGGTTGGATAAAGAACGGGCCTGCTGATAAGCGTGAGCCTTTCTAAAACAAAAATGGTCAACTAAAAGAAAACGGGCTTGCCAGTTGGCAAGCCAGCGGGTTAAAACTCCATCGCAAGCACGCTGTCGATGCGTTGAAGCACATCGGAGCGTTTCAGCAGCTCAATGGATTCAAACAGCGGCGGAGAAACCATGTTGCCGCAAATCGCAACGCGCAACGGCTGCAACAGGTTTTTCAGCTTCATGTCAAGCGGCTCGGCCAAAGCGCGGCATTTCTCTTCCAACACCTGGGCTTTCCATTCGTTGCTCTCATCGGCCAAAATCTCGCGGCAGGCAGCAAGCGCTTCGTCGGCACGTGCGCCTTCTTTGCGCAGAATCTTGTTGACGCTCTTCTCGTCAAGCAACACGCACGGCCCCCAGAACATATAGGCAAGCTTGCTCTCGCCCTCGGTAAGAGACGTTTCGCGCTCGGCTACCAGTGGATAAAGCGCCTCGTAGAAGGCGGGATGAGCGTTGTAATCGTCCTCGAAGGCAGCCAGCTGCTCGTCGTTGAGAGGCGTGGGCTCCTCAACTGGCGTAGGTGTATTCTTGTCGGGTGTGGGCACGATGGCGGTTTGTACGTACGGATAGCCTTCAGCATGTGCGCGCGCAAGCCACGGGCGGCTCAGGCGCACCCACTCTGCGGCGCCCATCTTTTGGATGTACTGGCCGTTCATCCAGTTGAGCTTGGTTTCGTCGAAAATGGCGTCCTTTTTGGTGATGCGGTCAAGCGAGAACTCCGAGCAAATGACGTCGCGGCTCATGATGGTGGTTTCGCCATCCAACGACCAGCCCAAAAGCGCCAGGAAGTTAACCATCGCATCGGGCAGGTAGCCGCGATCGCGATACTCTTCCACGCTGGTTGCGCCATGGCGCTTGGAAAGCTTTTTGCCGTCGGGACCCAAAATCATAGACAGGTGCGCAAAGGTGGGGATGGGACGCCCCAGCGCCTCGTAAATCAGAATTTGGCGCGGCGTGTTGGACAGGTGGTCGTCGCCGCGAATAACGTGCGTGATGCCCATGTTGGTGTCGTCGCATACCACGGCAAAGTTGTAAGTGGGGCTGCCGTCGGTGCGCACCATAATCATGTCGTCCATAACGTCGGCAGGGAACGACACATGGCCGTACACGGCGTCGTCGAACTCGATGGGGCCGTGATCTTCGGGCACCTTCAAACGCCATACATGGGGCTCGCCAGCATCAATGCGCGCCTGAGCCTCCTCTTTCGAAAGCACGCGACAGGTGCGGTCGTAGCCTGCGTAGGCGCCCGTGGTTTGCTCGGCCTCGGCACGCTTTTTGTCCAGCTCTTCCTTCGTGCAGAAGCAGGGGTACACCGCATCGCGCTGTTTAAGAATCTCAAGCGCCTCGGTGTAGGTGTCCATGCGCTGCATTTGGAAGTAAGGACCTGCAGCACCGCCCACTTCGGGACCTTCGTCCCAGTCGAGCCCCAGCCATTTCATGGCATTCAGAATTACCTGAACGTTTTCTTCGGTGGAGCGCTCCGGGTCGGTGTCTTCGATGCGCAAAATGAAATCACCGCCGTTGGCGCGGGCAAATGCCCAGTTGAAGATTGCCGTACGGGCGCCGCCGATGTGAAGGCGACCCGTGGGGGAGGGTGCGAAGCGCACGCGAACTTTGCTCTGCTCGGTCATAAACGCTCTCTTTCTTTAGCTATCAGTTGTCAGGCGGGGCTTAAACGTGCGTAATTAGCTCTCGCCGGTGTTTGTTTAAGCACGGGGCTGCGCCAATTGGCTCGTGCGAATTTATCGCAGTCTGCTTTTTATTGCGCTGCCAACCAAAATCGACAGTATAGAGGCGAATAATGCTGTGACAAGCCACACCAGTCCCATTCCCATCCAAAAATCAGTTGGGAGCGCGCGAATCAAAAGCGAATCGGCAGGGAACGTCCAGTTGCCTTGCGAGAAGAACAGCTGATGGAACGTGGTGAACAGGCTGTTGAAATCGAGTACCGCCCATATGCCAAGCACGGCGAACAGGGCAAACACAAGCCAGCCCGCCAACGCGATGGCTCGTCCGCGCAGTCGAGAGCTTTTGGCAACGATGATGCTCACCACGAAGAGCAGCAGCGCGCCTCCAAGGAGCACGTAAGCCACTTTTGCCAGCTCAAAGCAATCGTCAAGGTGCGAAATTGCCTCGGGCGAGTAGCAATAGCGCTCGCTGGCGGAGGCAAACGCTGCGTCAAGCTGCGCAAGGTCGTTGCGGTCGACTCCCGCCAAGTGCGGCGCACCGAGTGGGGTGGCCGCGTTGCCGCGCTGCTGTGCGGCGATGTTAGCATCATAAATAGCCTGTTGAAGGGCGAGTTTGTTGTGCGATCCAAAAGAGTAGTCGCGGGTGGCGCTTGCAACCGAAACCATGTCGTCGCGCGTGAAGCCCAGCGAGGCATCGACGATGCTGGTTTGTTGCGCGAGGAACTCAGTGGTTTGCGGCAGGACAGCGCACGTTAAATATCCGCTGGTGAGCACCAAGACGGCCAAGCTTATGGTGGCAACAAGCGCTGCAAGGCGCCGGCCGATGGATACGTGCGGCGCTCCT
>JAZQAV010000117.1:0-33588 GCA_045545435.1 Eggerthellaceae bacterium
GATGGTGGAGAAGGCGAAGAACAGAAGGCAAATAGCCACGAATGCGTTTCCGATGCCAGCGCCGAAGAACTGGCTGAATGCAGATTGTGCCATGTTCGTCTTGTCAAGACCCACGGTTGCAGCAATGGCGGCGGGGTCGCTGCCGGAAGCCGCTGAAGCGTATGCCGTGGCAAGTGCGCCATCGCCGCAGTAAAGAGCGCTGATAACAACCAACGCGGTCATGGTAACAACCACAATGGTGTCAACAAAGACGCCGATCATTGCCACAACGCCCTGCTCATGGGGTGACTTAACGTTGGCCATGGCGTGAGCGTGCGGAGTGGAGCCCATGCCGGCCTCATTGGAGAACAAACCGCGTTTGGCGCCCTGGGAAAGCGCTGCGATCAGTCCGAAGGTGACACCGCCCATGGAAGCTTCGGGATTGAAAGCGCAAGAGAAAATGAGGGCGAACGCCGGGATGATGTTGCCCGCATTCATGATGAGCACGACCAAACCACCTGCCAGGTAGACAACGGCCATCACCGGAACGAGTTTCTCGGTAACAGAGGCAATGCGCGTGACGCCGCCAATGAATATGAAGCCTGCTACGGCAACGATGATCGCGCCCGTAACCCATGTTGGCACGCTGAAAGCCGTTTCGATGGTTGATGCGATGGAGTTCGATTGAACCATGGAGCCCATGAAACCAAGCGCCAAAATGATGGCGACGGCAAAGAATCCTGCCCAGAACTTACCGCCCGAGCCTTTGAAAGCCGTGGTGATGTAGTACACTGGGCCACCGTGAACGGAGCCGTCTTCTTTCACCACCCGTGTTTTCTGCGCCAAAACAGCCTCTGCATAGTTGGTTGCCATGCCCAACAAGGCGATAATCCACATCCAGAAGATAGCGCCCGGTCCGCCAATAAGAATGGCGCCGCACGCACCGATGATGTTGCCGGTGCCAACTTGCGCGGCAATTGCAGTGGCCAACGCTTGGAACGAGCTCATGCCGCTCTCGTGCTTCTTACCGTTAAGGGAGAAGTTGCCGAAAACGCGTTTCCAGCCTTCGCCGAAGCAGCGGAACTGAATACCGTGCGTGCGGATGGTGAAGTAGAGTCCCGTTCCGATCAACAAAATGATGAGAACGTAATTGGACAAATACGTGTTAATGGTGACAACGATGTTTAATAACGCATCTTGCATCAAAACCTCCTTACGTGCTCCCTGAAGAAGGCCTTGACCATAGCGTGCACGTGCGAGAAAGCCGTGCAGTCACTCTGTCCATTTGCCTGAGAGTTTCAAGTGCTTTAGCACCTTTGCCCCTTCGGCACTCATTTAAGAGATTCTCCAGAGTCTTTTCAGCTTTCGGTTTTCCGTGATGTCAAAGGTATCAACGTGAATTCTGAAAGCCTCATTAAAGTTGACGGAATGCATTATGACGTTATGCGCCCGTTCATGCAAGAAGATTCACCGACTAATATTAAACTTGTGTTTCTGCGAAGGCGCATTTGAAGTAAAGTCGCTAGGAAGCATTATTTTAAGACTCACTGACACCCGCACGAAATGCTTTGCGTTTCGTCACATTGCAAAGAGCGTTGCGCAAAACAGGAGGGACCATGGCTCTAATAAGCATGAAAACGCCGCTTGTTGAGATGGACGGCGACGAGATGACCCGCATTATCTGGCAAATGGTAAAAGACGAGCTTATTTTGCCGTATGTCGATCTGAAAACCGAGTACTACGATTTAGGCCTTGCGCATCGTGATGAAACGAACGATCAGGTAACCATCGATGCAGCTGAAGCAACAAAGCGTTTGGGCGTTGCCGTTAAATGCGCAACCATTACCCCCAATGCGGCTCGTGTTGAGGAATATGGTCTCAAGCAAATGTGGAAGAGCCCCAATGGCACCATCCGTGCGTTGCTTGATGGCACGGTGTTTCGCACGCCCATCATCGTTAAGGGCATTGAACCTGCGGTAAAAACCTGGGTCAAACCAATCACCCTTGCTCGTCACGCGTACGGTGATGTGTACAAAAATGTTGAAATGGAAATCCCCGGTCCGGGCAAAGTTGAACTGGTGTACACGGCTGAAGATGGCACGCAGATGCGCGAGACGGTTCACGAGTTCAAAGAGGCGGGTGTTGTCCAGGGTGTTCACAATCTCGACCGCTCTATAGAAAGCTTCGCACGCAGCTGCTTTGAGTTCGCGCTGTCCACGGGTCAGGATGTATGGTTTGCCACCAAGGACACCATTTCCAAAAAGTACGACCATCGCTTCAAGGATATTTTTGAAAGCGTGTTCGTTGACTACAAAGAACGGTTCGAACAGGCCGGCATTTCGTACTTTTACACGCTTATCGACGACGCTGTGGCGCGCGTGATGAAAACCGATGGTGGTTTCATTTGGGCCTGCAAGAACTACGACGGCGACGTCATGAGCGATATGGTGTCAAGCGCCTTCGGAAGTTTGGCTATGATGACGAGCGTGCTCGTTTCGCCTTTCGGTTATTACGAGTACGAAGCGGCTCATGGCACGGTTCAGCGCCACTACTACAAACATCTTAAAGGCGAGCAGACGTCCACCAACTCTGTTGCAACCATCTTTGCGTGGAGCGGGGCACTGCGCAAGCGCGCTGAGCTCGACCAGCTTCCCGCGCTTGCCGCTTTTGCCGATAAGCTCGAAAACGCGACTATCGCCGCAATCGAGGACGGTTATATGACGGGCGATTTGGAGCGCATTACCTCGCTTGAAAACCCCGTTAAGCTTTCAACCGACGAGTTCATCAAAGAGGTTGCACGCAGGCTCGCATAAAAGCTTGCTACAAGAGGTTGCGCGTAGATTAGTATAAAAGTGCGTTGCGCGTTTCAAGTTCACCGGCCAAGTACTGGCCGGTGATGCTTTGTGGGCATGCACACACTTCTGCGGAGGTGCCGGAGCATACGACGTTTCCGCCATACGTGCCACCACCTGGTCCCATATCGATGATGTAGTCGGCGTTAGCGATGAAATCAAGATCGTGTTCAATTACGATCACGGTGGCACCCTGGTCGATGAGCTTTTGGAAAACGTCCAGCAACAGTTCAACATCAAGCGGATGAAGCCCGATGGTTGGCTCATCAAATACAAAAACTGATCCCGCCTGGCTTCGCTTCATTTCGCTCGCGAGCTTCAAACGCTGTGCTTCGCCGCCCGAGAGCGCTGGAGTCGATTCGCCGAGGGTGAGGTATCCAAGCCCCAGCTCACTGAGTGTTTTAAGTTTGGTATGGGCTCCTTTTATATGTTGGAGTTTGGGCAAGGCTTCGTCGACGGTGAGGGCCAACAGCTGCGGCAGCGAGAGCTGTTCGTCTGTTGCCAGGTGCAAAACAATTTCGTCGGCCGCGGGAGCATAGCGCGAGCCTTTGCAATCGGGGCACTGTATGTCAACATCGGGGAGGAATTGCACGTCAAGAGAAATCTGGCCCGTTCCGTCACAGGTTGGGCACCTGAGAGAGCCCGTATTGTAGGAGAAGGCTCCCGCTTTCAAACCTCCTGCTTTCGCCGTGCTTGTTGACGCATACGCTTTTCGCAGCTCATCGAGAATGCCCGAATAGGTTGCAACCGTTGAACGCACGTTTATGCCAATGGGCGTTGCG
This sequence comes from Eggerthellaceae bacterium, assembly GCA_045545435.1. Taxonomy (GTDB): domain Bacteria; phylum Actinomycetota; class Coriobacteriia; order Coriobacteriales; family Eggerthellaceae; genus UMGS1502. Next base: position 3,614 of record JAZQAV010000117.1, read on the forward strand.
TCTATAAGATCGATGCGCTTGATGCCGTTGGCATCAACGTGACGTATGTGGTTGGGCAGCGGTGCTTTTTCAATTGCCGCCTTTACGGCTGGTACCAAGCTTTCCAGTATCAAGGTGGTTTTGCCTGATCCCGACACACCGGTAACCGCAATTAATCGAGAGCGTGGAATGCGAATATCAAGAGCGTTTACGGTATGGAGGGGAGCGGTTGATAATTCAATCGAGCCGTGATCGAACATCTCGCTTCGTGAGGCTGCCTGTCGGGTGGCAACAACGCGCTTGCTTGAAAGAAATGCGCCAATACGCGAATGGGGGTTATTCTCAACCTCTGAAACAGTACCCTGTGCAATAATCTGGCCGCCCTGTACTCCCGAACCGGGACCGATTTCAATCAGGTGGTCTGATTCACGCAGCACACGCGTGTCGTGGTCGACTATTACCACCGAATTGCCATCGGCAAGCAAATCGTCGATGACACCTAAGAGGCCATCAACATTGGACGGGTGCAATCCGATGGACGGTTCATCCAGTACGTAAAGGACGCCCGTTGTGCGATTTCTGACGGCACGGGAAAGCGCAACGCGTTGTAGTTCGCCCGTTGAGAGCGTTGAGCTGGCCCTGTCGAGTGAAAGATAGCCTAATCCCAGTTGCTTTAAACGAACCATCGGCTCTATCATCCCTGCAGTTATGGTGTTGGCCATCGCTTGGACATCACTGGTGAACGGTTTGGGGCGATCGTCGGATTTCGGTGACACTTCCTCGGTTATCCAGGTGTACAGCTCGTCAAGCGTAAAAGCGCATACTTCAGCAATTGATAGTCCCAATACGGTGGACGATAGAACGGATTTAGAGAAACGCGCGCCGTGACAATCGGGGCAAACGCCTTCTTTCAAAAACCGCGAGACGCGCTTCAAGCCTTTTTCGTCTTTAACCTTCGCAAGCGCATTCTCAACCGTGTGGACGGCGTTGAAATACGTAAAATCGAGCTCCGCGAACGCATCGCCTTTTTTGGCGCGGTAGAGAATGTGCTTCTTTTCGGCAGGGCCGTTGAACACGATATCTCGTTCGCGTTCGGTAAGCTCGTGAAAGGGCACGTCGGTCCTCACGCCCATAGCACCGCACACCTGTTTCATGAGGTCCCACATAAGCGTGTTCCATGGCGCAACGGCACCTTCGTCGATGCTCAGGGATTCGTCGGGGACTAAAGAATCAAGGTCAACTTGACGCACCGTTCCCGTTCCCTCGCACGTCGGGCATGCGCCGTCGGAATTGAATGCCATCATCTCAGCGCCGGGGCCAAAGAATTCTGCTCCGCATACGGGACAAACAATCGACTTTTCGAGCGATACGTTAATGGTTGGGGGACAGGGATGGCCATTGGGGCAGCAATGGCTGCCAACACGCGAGAACAGCAGGCGAAGATGGTTCAAGAGCTCCGTTGAGGTGCCGAATGTTGAGCGCACACCGGGTACCTGCGGGCGCTGCCTTAAGGCAAGAGCAGCAGGTACATGTTCAACGTAATCGACGTCAGCGCGCCCGGCTTGTGAGATGCGTCGGCGCGTATATGTGGAAAGCGCATCCATGTAACGACGCGATCCTTCTGCGTACAACACGCCCAAAGCTAACGATGATTTGCCGGATCCAGAAACGCCGGCGATACCAACCATCTTGTTCAAAGGGATGCTTGCATCAATGTTCTTAAGATTATGAACACGCGCTCCGTGAACTTCGATGGTTGATGGCTGCTTCTTTTCTGATGACAAACGTCTTTCGTGCATGACGTACCTCAATTTAGTTTGTTCTGGAATACTGCCACGTGGTAAACACGACGTTCAACGTAGCACGTAGTTGAGTAATAGGCAAGACAAGCAAAATGCGATAAATCTTAGTTTTAAGCGTTATCGAGTAGTCGCTTTGTACGTGGTTTAAGCTATCTGTTTTCTTGCACGAGGGCTGGTAGGTGGTTGCCAAATCACGCTCACGTTGCTCAATATTTTTTACCATCGGGCTTCTTACTTGCGCGATTGTCGGTGCATAATGGAATCATTATTATTCCGCGGCGGCTATTCCGTATAGCAGCGCACGTAAAAGGAGGCGCACATGGCTCAGCAAGACTTAATTCAGCAGGCACTTTCGTTCTTCGTACAGAACCCGCAGATGCTTTCGGGATTAATGGAGCATCCTTACTCAACCGTGCGCACGGCAACGGGAAAAGATGAGGTTTCTCGTGAGGAAGTGAGCCAAGTGGTAACCGCAGCCTCTGCTCTCGCAGAGGGTCAGGCGGTAGATTTTGGAAACTTGGCCGCTATTGCTTCCGGTCTTTTGTCGCAAAACGGCGGAAGCGCGCATGCTCTTGCGAGTTCTTTGCTTGGCGGATCTGCTGTTTCGGCTCAAAATGGCGTGTCGGCAGACGTAATCTCGAACCTTGCTGGTGTCGTGTTTGGCAATGGCATGGCCAACAACAAGAACAGCATCGACCTTTCCGATGGTTTCGGGTTGGATGACTTGGCGGTGCTGGCCAAAAAGTTCTTCTAAAGCCTTTTGCCGCACGGAAGCCAATGAAATGCCTTCCTCTGCTGTTCGCACTGAGTGCTGTTTGAACTAGATCCCTATTCGTATAAGCACAAGCGCTCCCTTTAAAGTCTTTCGCAATGCGTGTAACGAAAGATCATAAGGGGAGCGCTTTTGGTGTTGTGTTCTAACGGTTTTAAAAAGGCTGGTGCACCTTAAGATGCTAGCTTTGGCGATAGTAGCTTAAGAAGTCGGTAAGCTTCTCCATTGCCTCTGAGAGAACCTCGATACGCGGTAGGTACACGATGCGGAAGTGGTCGGGCTCATGCCAGTTGAAACCGGTACCTTGGACGATAAGAAGCTTTTTGTCGCGGAGCAAATCGAGGGCAAATTTCTCATCGTTGGTGATATTGAACTTCTTAACGTCCAGCTTGGGGAATATGTAGAAGGCGGCTTTCGGCTTAACGACGCTGATGCCGGGGATGTCTTTAAGGGCGTTGTACACGTAGTCTCGTTGCTCCAAAATGCGCCCGCCAGGGTTTATGTATCCCTTTACGCTTTGATGGCCGCCCAAAGCGGTTTGAACAATCGATTGAGCGGGAACATTAGAACACAGGCGCATATTTGAAAGCATGTTCAGGCCCAAGATGTAATCTTTCGCGATGTTCTTGTTTCCCGAAAGAATCATCCAGCCAATTCTGAATCCGGCAATCATATGCGATTTGGAAAGGCCCGAGAACGTCACGCAGAACAAGTCGGGCGCCAGCGAAGCGATGGAAGTGTGCTCAAGGCCGTCCATTACCAGCCTATCGTAAATTTCGTCAGAGAAAATGATCAGCTGGTTCTCTCGCGCGACATCAACTATTTGCTGTAGGATTTCAACCGGATACAAAGCACCTGTTGGGTTATTGGGGTTGATGATGACGATGGCTTTCGTACGGTCGTTCACCTTTTTGCGTATATCATCGATATCGGGCATCCAGTCCGACTGCTCATCGCAAATGTAATGGACCGGTTTTCCGCCGGCAAGCGTGGCACACGCGGTCCACAGCGGATAATCGGGAGAGGGAATGAGTATTTCGTCGCCGTTATCAAGCAACGCTGACATGCACAAATTAATAAGCTCCGAAACGCCGTTACCGGTATAGATGCTATCCATTGAAACATTGGGAATGTTCTTGATTTGAGCGTACTGCATAATGGCCTTGCGCGCGCTGAACAAGCCCTTTGAATCGGAATAGCCCTCACATTCGGTGAGCTGTTGACGCATGTCGTAAACTACCTCATCGGGCGTTCTGAATCCAAAGGGAGCGGGGTTTCCGATGTTGAGCTTAAGGACGTGAGTTCCAGACTCTTCCATGCGAGCGGCTTCATCAACAACGGGGCCGCGAACGTCGTAGAGCACGTTATCGAGCTTGGAAGATTTCTTAAATTCGCGCATGATGGAGCCTTTCTTGTCTGCTTGATTTGATTCGACGGATTCTTGTGCGATGGTGCGGTTATTCTGAACCGCCGCCGAAGCCTCGAGCGCATCTTTTCGATTTTGCTCTAACGCGCGCTCGGACGACTGAATGCGATCCTTTTTGTTGGCTTGCGCTACATTAGATTTCGCTTGCTCATAAGGCGGTAAACCCTCTTCTTCGACGGAGGCGGCCAGCCAATCGGCGGAAACGCCCAGCAGTTCTGCAAGCATCGAAAGCGCATCGGGCCGGGGCGCTGTTTTTCCCGCAACGTATTGGCTCAGCTGGCTTTTACCCAGTTTTTTACCGTGAAGTTCGGCCTGTTTTAAAAGGTCGACCTGTTTCAGTCCACGCTCGTGCATTGCTTGGCGCAATCTTTCGGCGAACGATTGTGGTTCAATATGCTTAGTCATAATGTGCTCCCATTTGAACAAAGTTCAAATAATGCAATGATGATACCATGAAGTTCAATTTAAAATGAATAGTTCAAAATAAATTTGATTTACCATATCGTGCGAGGGTATGAAATTCGTTGTAAACGGTTGAGTAAGTTCAAATATGTTGCGCCCGGGTAAAACAATCAGAATTATCAAAGAGAAACTATACCGTCGTTGCGCTTCCCAGCATCATGTACCAGCGGTATGCACAGTGCAGGCGTGCGCAATCGCATGCGCGCTCGTCATCTCGTTGTCCGGGTGTTCTTTTGGCGACTCATCGCGCAATTCGCAAGAAGCGGGAGAAAGTTCGGTATCGAAGGCTCAACATAGAGACGATTCATCATTTGCTTCGGAACCCACTGACAACCTTTTTGCGTCGTCTGAAGAGAAGCCTGAGGCGGTCGCAACACCTCGACACGAGGAGCTCAGGGCGCGATTGAGCATTGTTGAAGACTATCGTGAGGGTTTTGCTCACGGTGATAAAGGGCCTGAGCATCAGAAGTATATTGTTTTGCACGATACCGAAAGCGAAGCGAGTGCTTCAGCGATAGTTGATTATTGGGATCAAAGCGGCAATGCCGTGGCCGCGCATTTTATTGTGAACACCGACGGCAGTATCGTCCAATGCGTTTCGCTTGATAAAATTGCCCATCACGCGGGTTTTGGAGATGCCGGCCATAATGAACTGTTTGGCGTTGAGGACGAATCGCGAGACGATATGGTGGGAACGACGCCTATTGGCTCTGCGTATCCCGACTATGGCATGAACTCGTATTCGATTGGCATCGAGATGGTTCATGTGGGCGGTTCTGGCGAATATCCTGAAGAGCAGCTGCAGGCAGTCGATGACCTTATCGCCTACATCGATGCTTACTACGGTTTTGAATCGTCGATTATCGACCATAAGACGTGGCGCACAACAAACTCCGACACGTCGGATGAATTTGCACCGTACTTGGCAAATTATCAGAATCATCGAACGCACAATTAAAACGGGCCGCATCAGCGGCCCGCAAACTCATTTAGATGAAATGCTCGCATACTGCTTGAGCGCTTGAAGTAGTTCGTTAAACGAGCTTTCCTTTGCAGTGGTCAATCATGTGCTGGATGATCTGAGCTGTCCAACCGCTGAACTCACGTTTGCGATGAACGAAGATGCCGTCCTTAAGCTCGTCAAAGGAAACGGTAATGCGCTGATAGCGCGTTACGCGTGAGGTTTCCTCAAGAGTGATGCAGCTTTCTTCGGTTTTAAAAGCACCAAGAGCGCGCGTCATTGAAGGGTTGAAAATAACCCGCGGCTTCTCGTTTTCGTCGAGGTAAACGCATGCTGCTTTCGTCACACCTATTTGGTTTGCTGCGATGCAAGCCGCATCGTCGCGAGCATTTATGGTGTCCAGCAAATCCTGCGCAAGCTCTGGAGCCTCATCGGCCGTGGTAGGAGTGCAGGGGGTTTGAAGGATGTCTTTATCGGTAACCAAATCCTTAATCATCGTTTGCGCTTCTTTCGAGTGGGATGCGTTCTTGTTGTAGTGCGGGCAACTAGAGAGTCCTATCTGCCAAGCAGTTCGTCATTCTACCATGTGAGATGCGCATGATGGAAGAATCCTCAATCTCATCGCGCAGAAAGGCGTTTCAGCAAGTTCAATTTGAACTAATCGCACAAACGTGCACGTGCGTCCCGTTAGACACGAGTGCCGACGTGGGTGGCTATAAGTTCAAGCGGCGTTTGATTTCGCGCAACGAAAGCCCTGTTCGCTTGGCAATTGCAGCGAGCTCATCGTGAGACGCTTTTGCAACCGAGCTCCCAAACCCTTCAGAGCGTTTAACGGAAAGAGCGCCGAATTCGGTATCTTGTTGCTCTTCGGTTCGAGTGAGTACATAGCGATTGGTTTCTTGCACGCGAATACCCAGGGTTGTGGTGTGCTTGAACATGAGCTCAGCAAACTCTTGGGATTGCGCGGGCGCGCACAGGCAGCAGATCATATGCGCGGGGCGACCTTTTTTCATGTACAGCGGGATGACGAATGTGTCAAGCGCTCCGGCATCCATCAGAGTTTCCACGGCGAATGAAATCTCTTCGCCGGTCATGTCGTCGATATTGCAGGTGAGCTCAACGATGCGATCGGTGGCTTTTAGAGCTTCTTGTGTCAAAACCGTCGGCACGCTCTCGAAAGAAACTGCAGCGTTTTCAGCAGAAGCCTGTGTATCGGCCGTGCTTCCGATAAAAGCCCTTACGACATTGGCCTGCGCGAAGTTCTTGGTGCCGCACCCATAGCCAACTGCATCAACGCTCATGGGAGGTAACGGGCCAAATTCTGTTGCAAAGCTTTTCATGAGCGCCGCGCCGGTGGGAGTGCACAGCTCTCCTTGAATGGTACCGCCATAGGTGGGGATGCCCTTCAAAAGCTCGGCGGTTGCCGGTGCGGGAACACCCACGATTCCATGTGCGCAACGCACATTGCCCGAGCCGACATGGATGGGAGAGCACATTATTATATCGGGAGATATAAGGTCGACAAGCAGGCAGAAGCCCACCACGTCTGCAATGGCGTCAAGCGTGCCCACTTCGTGAAAGTGGATATGGTCCATGGGCTGTCCGTGAACGGAGGCCTCTGCCGTTGCAAGCAACGCGTACGTACGAATAGCAGACGTCTTTACGGAATCAGGGAGAACAAGGTTGTTTATAACCGCTTCGATATCCGTAAGGTGCATGCCATGAACGTGAGCTCCTGCTTCGTGGTGCTCATGGTGATGCGCGTTGCCCTTTTCGGAATCGTGGTCATGGCCGCCGTCATCGTGGTGGTGATGTGCGGTGTGATCATGATGGTGGTGGTCGCGATCGGCGTGGTCGTGTTGATGATCGTGGTAGTGGTCATGCGCATGACCTGGGGCAACATCTTCCATCTGCTCTTCGGTGTCGAAGAGGTGCATCGCGATATGGCTGCCAACTACCTCGCACTTCTTTTCTCGCGTAGCCGAAACGGTGAGCCCAGGAATCCCCGATTCGTTCATTTGAGAGATATAACGAGCTTTATCGTTATCGGAGAGTGTGTCGTAAAGCGCTGCATTGAGCATGTCGCCCGAAGCACCCATTGCGCATTCAAAATAGATGATTCTCATCGGTTGGCCCCAATCTGTTGCATGAGAACATGGCCCTGTGGTGCACGGGTCGGCCGTAGTTGTAAATTGATAACAATTGTACCTATAACAAGAACAATCTAGCGGCAGAATAAAACGATCCGCTGTGCGCTGCGATTCCTTTCAACGTCGCGTTGGAATCGTTCGTCGAGTTCATGTGCAACAATGCGTCTGCTTATGGTACGTTTTGCAAGCTGTAACTGACGGATAACGTGGATTCCACGGGGGAGCAGCATACAATAATTGTCGACCGTCTGGGCAAGCCATCTCGAAAGGGGAGGCTTGCCTGTTTTATTATTAAACCGTTGTTGGTTTGCAACCGAAAGGAGCAGGAATGCAGGATTTATTGGAGCTTTTGCGCAACAATTCGTACCCTGGTCGCGGAATAGTTGTCGGCAAAGATCGCGTTTACTATTTCATCATGGGTCGAAGCGTAAACAGCAGGAACCGCATTTTCGTTGAAACCGATGACGGCATTCGTACGCAAGCTCACGATCCCGCCCTTCTTGAAGATCCAAGTCTTATCATCTATCACCCGGTACGCAAAATGGGTGACAAACTGGTTGTTACCAATGGTGATCAAACGGACACCATCGTTGAGGCGGGAAGCTTCCGTGATGGGTGCATGAAACGCGAGTACGAACCCGATGCGCCTAACTTTACGCCGCGTATATCCGCCATCGTAAACGAAGACGCTTCCTTCGAGATTTCCATTCTCAAGCATCAGGATAACGGCAGGTGCCTCCGCGAATTCTTTGCGTATGAGGGTGCCGATGAAGGTGTTGGCTACTTCATTTCCACGTATCAAGGAGATGGATCTCCCTTGCCCACGTTTGCGGGAGAGCCCATTGAAGTTACGATGCCCGATCCCGATCAGGTGTGGGAAGCTTTGAATGCCGACAACAAGGTATCGCTGTACGCCAAGGTGGGAGAATCGGTAAAGCTGTACAACAAAAACCTAGGGGACTAGCAAAACGAAAACGTCAATTGCGATCTCAAATTTAAAGAGAACTCACGCAGGCATGCTCGACATCAAGAAGGAGTGGTTATGAACGAGCTCGAACTCAAATATGGCTGCAATCCCAATCAAAAGCCGTCGCGCATTTTTATGAGGGATGGCGCCGAATTGCCGGTTGAGGTTTTGAACGGCAAGCCCGGTTACATCAATTTCCTTGACGCGCTCAATTCTTGGCAACTGGTTAAAGAGCTCAAAGAGGCCACGGGACTTCCTTCGGCGACTTCCTTCAAGCATGTGTCTCCAGCTGGTGCGGCTGTGGGGCTGCCGCTTTCCGAAGTTGACCGCAAAATGTATTTCGTCGATCAAGAAGGCGAACTGTCTCCCATTGCCTGCGCCTATATTCGTGCACGTGGAGCCGATCGGTTGTGCAGCTATGGCGACTGGGCTGCGTTGTCGGATGTGTGCGATGCTGATGTTGCGAACTATCTGAAGTACGAGGTGTCAGACGGCATTATTGCTCCGGGATACACCGATGAAGCGCTTGAGATTCTGAAAACCAAGAAAGGTGGCAAGTACAACGTCGTAAAGATCGACGCCAATTACGAGCCGGCTCTGCAGGAATACAAGGACGTTTTTGGTGTGACCTTTGAGCAGGGGCACAACAATTACAAGATCGATAAAGAATTGCTCGCGAACGTGGTAACCGAGAACAAAGCCATTCCGGAAGCCGCTCAAATTGACATGATCGTCGCCTTGATCACGCTTAAATACACCCAATCGAATTCGGTGTGCTACGTGAAAGATGGCCTGGCAATGGGCATTGGCGCTGGTCAACAAAGCCGTATTCATTGCACGCGTCTGGCAGGCAGCAAGGCTGACAACTGGTACATGCGTCAGCATCCGAAGGTTTTGGGACTTCAGTTTGTTGAGGGCATCCGTCGTCCCGATCGCGATAACGCCATCGATGTGTACACGTCGGACGAATACGAAGACGTCTTGGCAGAGGGAGCCTGGCAAAAGGTTTTTGCGGTGAAACCCGAGCCGCTTACTGCAGCGGAAAAGAAGGAATGGATTGCAACGCAGTCCGGGGTTACGGTTGGCTCCGATGCGTTCTTCCCGTTTGGCGACAACGTGGAACGTGCGCGAAAGTCCGGTGTTGCCTACATCGCTGAGCCTGGTGGCTCAATCCGTGATGACAATGTTATTGAAACCGCCAACAAGTATGGCATTGCCATGGCGTTCACGGGTATGCGCTTGTTCCACCACTAAGATCAAACGCTTACGCATGCAAGTGCGCAACCTGGTTTTTTGACAGCGAAAGCGGTTCGATGCAATCGTATCGAACCGCTTTTCCTTTAAGGGAATGGTGCGGTTTCACGCCAGCGAGATAGGGTCCTTTTATCGGGCGCTTAACAATGATGCGCTGAGGCTTCGCGGCAAGAGCGGCTTCAAACAGCTCTTGTTCGTCGGTGCAGGGTTGCTCGATGTCATGGAGTAGCTGGAATTTCTTTTTAACCGCAGCCGCTTTCGTGCGTTTCGGAAACATCGGGTCAAGGTACACCACGCTCGCGCGTCCGTTATAGTGCGGAAGGGCTAAAACGCTGTCTTCGAAATGAAGCACCAGACGAGAGGCTATTTCTTTGCAATCTGCATCGTTTTGCGCTCGCTCAATCGCGTTCTCAAGAAGCACGGAAATAACGGGATTTCGCTCATACAAATCAACCGTGAACCCTGCACCGGCAAGCAAAAGCGCGTCGGCTCCCAGCCCTGCGGTAGCGTCAATCGCAAGAAGATCATCGTCGTTATTTCGTACAGCTGCAGCTCGAACGAGCAGTTCGCGGCGGAGCTTGTCAGGCGTGAGCCGCTTTGTTTCCGTTGCTAGGTCGGGCAGAAAGCTTAATTTGCCGCGCACCAGCGAAAGACCTGCGGCGTTAAGGCGAAGATGCAAGGTATCGTTTTGCCCGCAAGCGATATTGGTGGTGACCAGAAGCGCGCAACCCCCAACGCGATCTGCTATATTCGCAGCTCGATCACGCAATTGGCTATCTTCGTATAAGACGTTTATCTGTCTTGCTACCGATGCGCCTTCTTGCATCACGTGGTTCCTTTCGTATCTCCTTGTTCGAATCTTAAAACAATTTAAAACCCAATTTGTTAAGATTGCCTTTGTGAGGCGCTTATCAGGATTATTTGAGCGCTCTCGAACTTGTTCAATGCAACAGGTTTCAAGATGGCTTCGATGGGTTTGAAAGGAAGTTTTATGAGTGGTAAAGACAACCTTACGCACTATACGAACGAGACGTTCGTCAAAACGGTAACTAAGGCTAACGATCGCGTGTACCATTTTCTCGCTTTTGGCCATTCGAGCCCAATAGCTATCATCGCAGAAAACTCGGTTATCCTCATTGATGCAACGGAGTCGCCTGATACATTAGAAGAGGTGCTGGCGGAGCTTGCTAAAATCACCGATAAGCCGGTAGAAACGCTCATATACACGCATGTGCATCCCGATCATCGTGGGGGAGCGGGAGCGCTTCGCAGTGTGGTGAAGGAAGTGATCGCATTTGCGCCCACTGCGCGTCAAATGCCGTTCTACAACGAGATAGATGATATTTTGCGCACACGCGGTGCACGTCAGTTTGGAACCATGCTTTCCGATGAAGAGGCCATTAGCCAGGGTCTGGGCCTTCGTGAAGCGTTCACGCAGGGAAAGCGCCCTTATGATGTGCTTCCTCCTACAAAAATGTATGATCAAGATGAGCTTGAAATCACCATTGACGGCGTACCGTTGTTCATAAAACGCGTTGGCGGAGAAGCACCGGATGAGGTGTTTGTTTGGCTCCCAGAAGACAAAATTATGTGCTGCGCCGACAACTACTACGCTTGCTGGCCAAACTTGTACGCCATTCGTGGCACGCAGTATCGCGACATATCTGTTTGGGTGAATGCGCTGAATGAAATACTGTCCTTTGAGCCTGAGATTCTTTTGCCGGGACACACGAAACCGCTTTTTGGCAAAGACCTCATTCAAGACCAAGTTGGAACGTATCGCGATGCAATTGAGTGGGTATTGCACGAAACGCTTGCGTTGGCCAACAAAGGCTACTCCCTTGACGAGGTTGCCGAACGCGTTGTACTTCCTGAGAAGTATCGCGACAAGTCTTATTTGCAAGAGTTTTACGGCACCGTGGAATGGTCGGTTCGCGCCGTGTACACCGGGTATCTCGGGTGGTTTGACGGGCGTCCTGAAACGCTGTACCCGGCACCGCGCGCAGAGGTTTATGCCTGCTTGCGAGAGCTCGTCGGCGAGAACGAAATAAAGGCGAAAATCGACCAGCTTATTGCAGAGGGACGCTATCAACTCGCGCTCGAAATAATGCCGTTAGTGGAAGACCAAGAGTCTATCCGCAATCAACGGGCACATGCCCTGAGGGCTCGCGCAGATGAAGTTGATTCGGCTAACGGCCGTCATTATCTTATTGCGTGCGCCAAAGATTGCGAGTCAAACTAATACGGGCCGCTCGCCGAGGGAGGTTTTTGTGCGCGTACTGGTAATTTACACGGGCGGAACAATTGGAATGAAGGAGACTCCCCACGGGTATGCTCCGGGCGCAAATTTGGAAGCGTGGCTCAGCAAGCTTTGCGCTGAGGCGTTTGTGCCGTGTGAAGTTGCTTTTGATTCTCTTGAGCTGCTTATAGATTCTGCGTTGGCAACACCGTTGCAATGGCAGCGTATTGTCGATGAAATCAACGATAACTACGATAATGCCGACGCGTTTTTGGTCCTTCATGGCACCGATACCCTCGCATACACCGCGGCGGCACTCAGTTTTGCGCTTTCGCACGCAAAAAAGCCAATTGCCATCACGGGATCGCAAATACCTGCGTTGGTTCAAAACAGCGACGCTGGGATCAATGTGCTCAACGCGTTCTCGCATGTTATTGAGGCGTGGAAAAACAATCAACGTGGTGTTTGCATCTGCTTTGGCGGAAAGCGCTTGCAGGGGTCCAATGCAACCAAAGTGTCTTCAGTTGACATGCGGGCCTTTGACGGTGCTGCGTGGAACTCTGTTAGTACGAGCACGCCCGCGGGCGCTTCCGCTGCGCCGCGTGCGTTTCGCATCTGCGATATTGCCGTTCTCACCGTTGCCCCGGGAATGAGCGCACGCAGGATTGAGGCAATGGTTGATCCGCTTCCGGAAGCTCTTGTCATACGTGCGTACGGAATGGGTAATGTTCCCGATGCAGAGGGCGTGCTTGAGGCGTGCGTTAAGCGTCTTGCTGCACTGAAGATTCCCGTTGTTGTAACCTCCCAGTGCGCAACGGGAGGAGTTGAACTGGGGCGCTACGAAGCAAGTTCGCCCTTGTTGCGCGCAGGTGCCATAAGCGCGCAAGGCATGACGTTCGATTCCTGTTACGCAAAGGTTGCGTATCTGCTGTCCCAGGAGGTTCCTTACGAACAATTTGCGCAGGCCATGCTTACTTCGCTCGCGGGAGAATGCGAGGCGTTAAGCTAAATTGGTGCGATCAAAACACGCGCAGGGTGATGAGCTTCATGAGTTGTTTGCCAACATCATTGAGAGGTTTGCAATTCGAAGATATAGTGACGGTTTTACTTTTTATCGAAAGTTGTGCTTCGCAATCTCGAGATTTGGATTATAAAGAGTAAGAAAGTTTTCAAGAAGGATGCAACATGTCAAAAAAGTCTGAACCGGTAAAAATCGTTCTCATCACGGGCTATTTGGGAGCGGGCAAAACCACGCTTCTGAATAAGATTCTCTCGAATGATGAGGGCATTCGTGCTGCGGTAATCGTCAACGACATCGGTGAGGTCAATGTTGACGTCGACCTCATCCGCAACGGCGGATTCTCCGAAGTTGACGACACGCTTATCCCCATGACCAATGGGTGCATCTGCTGCACGCTGTCTGACGACCTCGCAAACCAGCTTTCCGAACTCGCCAACTCCGGTGATTTTGATTACATCATCATTGAGGCATCGGGTATTTGCGAGCCTATTCCTATTGCTTACACTATTTCCGCGTTCTGCCAAGCAAGCCAAATGGGTGAAGCGGCTCCTATGATGCTCGACAATATCGTTGCCGTTGTGGACAGTGCCCGTATGCGCGACGAGTTCTCCGATGGCAAAGATCTGCTGGCTGATGATATCGATGAGGAAGACATCGAGAGCCTGCTCATCCAGCAATTGGAATTCTGCACGACGGTGATTTTGAACAAAGCAGATATGGTTGACCGTGCCGACCTTGACGAGCTTCATGCAATCGTTCGCAGCCTGCAGAAGGAAGCGAAAATCATCGAGGCTGTTCAGGCTGACGTTCCCATGGACGAAATTCTTAACACCAATCGCTTCGATTTCGAGCGCGCCTACGATTCGGCTGCGTGGATTGAGGCAATGGAGCATCCCGAGGAGCACGAGGACCCCGAGGTTCTTGAGTACGAGATCACCACGTTCGTGTACAAACGTCGCAAGCCGTTCGATATCGAAAAGCTCGCTTCGTTCATCGCTACGTGGCCTTCGTCGATTATTCGCTCCAAAGGCATGATGTGGTCTGCAGATGACGCTGATATGTGCTACATTTTCGAACAGGCTGGCAAGCAGATCAGCATGATCGAGAACGGTTTGTTCATTGATTCTGCGCCAGAGGACGAAAAGCAGCAAATTATTGCCGAGAATCCCGAGGTCATGGACGAGTGGGACGAGGCAGTGGGGGATCGCATGAACAAGATCGTCTTTATCGGACGCCATATGGATCACGACGCTCTAATCCAGGGCCTAGATGCCTGTCTCGTTGATTGGACGCGTTAGTGTCAGTGCTTTAGGTTCTTGTAAAAGTTCTGAGCCCGGGTCCATCAACGAACCCGGGCTTTTTGTATGTTATGACCGGCTCACTATGAGGTTTGCAAGTTTGCACCGTGCAAATTTGTAAAAGATAGAAGGATTGAAAGAAGGAGCAAGAATGAGGGAAGTGCGAATTAGTGACATGACGATGAAGCTTGTTGAAAGCTCGAAGACGCTCACGCTGTCTTTCAAAGAGAAGCTCGAGCTTACCAAGCTACTCGATCGTCTGGGCGCTTCCGTTATCGAGATTGAGGGCATCGCGAACGAGCGCGTGGACACGCTGCGCATCAAGTCAATTGCTTCAATCGTTCGTGATACCGTGCTCGCTGTTCCGGTTAAGCTTGACGGCAGTGATGTTGAGCGCATTTGGGAATGCTTGCGTGAAGCGAAAAATGCCCGCCTTCAGGTGGCAGCTTCTGTAAGCCCCGCTCAAATGGAGTATATCTACCATAAAAAAGCCGACGGTATGCTGGAGGCAATTGATGCCGCTATCAAAAAATGCGCATCGGTCTCCAACGACATAGAGTTTATCGCCGAAGACGCCACAAGGGCCGATAGGGGATACCTCAAGCAAGCTATCGAATGCGCGGTTAACGCCGGAGCAAAAACAGTAACCATCTGCGATGATGCAGGTGCTATGCTCCCTGATGAGTTCGGTGCGTTCGTTAAGGACCTTATTGAGGATGTGCCCTCACTGAAGTACGTGAGTTTGGGCATTTCGTGCTCGGATGCGCTGTATATGGCCGACGCTTGTGCGACGGCGGCAATCATCTCCGGTGTTGACGAAGTGAAGGCTTCTTCGTACCCGGCCGGCACCGTTTCGCTTGAGAAAATTTCTAAGATCATCGCCGAGAAAGCTGACATTTGCAACGCTCATACGTCGGTCAGGGAAACCGAGCTGAAGCGCATTTCAACCCAGATCAAGCGCATATGCGAAACCCGCGTTGCTTCTTCGGCGGTAACGTACAACATTAACGACGCCGATGAATCAATTGCCCTTACCGCAAACGATACGCTCGAAAGCGTTCTCGAGTGCGCCACTAAACTGGGATACGACCTGTCGGCGGAAGACCAGATGAGCGTCTTCGAATCGTTCCAGCGCATTGCAGCGAAAAAAGACGTCATTGGCAGCCGCGAACTCGATTCCATTATCGCTACCGCCGCCTTGCAGGTTCCCGAAACCTACGTTATCGACAAGTACGTGTACAACTCGGGCAACGTGGTAAAAGCAACCGCTCACGTGCAAATTATGAAAGACGAGCAGATGCTTGAAAGCGTCGCTGCAGGCGACGGCCCGGTTGACGCCATCTTCCTTGCGGTGGAAAACGTTGTTGGGCGCCACTTTGAACTTGATGATTTCCAAATTCAGGCCGTTACCGAAGGACAAGAGGCTATGGCCGAAACGGTTGTGAAGTTGGTCTCAAACGGAAAAGTTTACTCAGGCCGCGGTATTTCTACCGACGTTGTAGGTTCCAGTATCCGCGCGTTCGTGAACGCTATCAATAAAATCGTCTTCGAGGAGCAACGATAATGAAACTGTCTTTTTCAACGCGTGGATGGTCGCAATACACTTGGGACGAGCTGGTTGCCCTTGCTGCCGAGATGGAGTTTTCGGGCATTGAGGTATGCGATGTGCAAAAGAGCGAGATCCTCACGGGAAAAGGCGGCCCGTTTAACAGCTACAGCACCAGGAAAACCGCCCGTGAGTTGCGCAATCTGGGGCTGAAGATTCCCCTGTTCGATACCACCATCGATATTTCTGACGGAGAAGACCATGTTTCGCAAATAGAAAATTTGATGAACATGGCCGCCGAAATGGGCGCGGAGAGCGTAAGCGTAAAGGCGCACTTCGATAACGAGGACGCGGTTAAGACCACCCTTGGCAAACTGCTGCCCCTTGCTGAAGAAAAGCGTATTTGCGTGCTTGTTGAAACGACGGGCATTTACGCTGATACCAATCGTTTGATGGCGCTGCTCGATAGCTATGCAAGTGATTTCATCGCCGCGTTATGGGATGTGCATCATCCTGTCCGCGACTTCGAGGAAAAGCCCGCTATCACGATTCGCAATTTGGGTGCATATGTGCGTCACGTTCACATGCGCGACTCCGAGGCACGCGGTGGCTATACGTTGGTGGGCGAGGGCAACCTGCCGCTTGGCGATGTGATGCGCGCCCTTTCGTCCATTAACTACGATGGTTATATTTCGCTTGAATGCGAGCCTACGTGGATTGAGGGCCTCGATGACCCTGAAATCATTTTCCCGTACTACGTCAACTACATGAGCAGGTTCGACGACACGCGACGCGCAAAGCGCAAGCTGCTTCCCAATCATGATGGCACGGGCGAGTACGTGTGGGAAAAAGACGAGCTCATTGATATGACGTTCCCGCAGGTTCTTGATCGCATGGTAGAAGAGTTCCCCGATCAATATGCTTTCAGGTATACAACGCTGGACTACACGCGCACCTATGAAGAGTTCCGTGAAGATGTCGACAATTTTGCACGTGCGTTGTTGTCCCTTGGGGTAAAGCCGGGCAGCAAGGTGGCAATTTGGGCTACCAACGTACCCGCATGGTTCATCACGTTCTGGGCGTCAACGAAAATCGGTGCCATCCTTGTTACGGTGAACACCGCGTACAAGATTCACGAAGCGGAGTATCTGTTCCGCCAATCTGACACGCATACGCTGGTGATGATCGATAGCGCCCTCGACTCGAACTACCAACAGATCATCAATGAGCTGTGCCCCGAAATTGCCACGAGCACGCCGGGCGATTCGCTTCATTGCGAGAAGCTTCCGTTCCTGCGCAATGTCATTACCGTTGGGTTCAAGATGCCCGGTGCGCTTACCTTTGAAGAGGCAATGGACCGCGCCGATTCGGTGCCCCTTGAAGAGGTTAATCGCCTGGCTGCACAAGTTAAGCCTGATGATGTGTGCAATATGCAATACACCTCGGGCACCACGGGATTCCCCAAAGGTGTTATGCTGACGCATCGCAACGTGGTAAACGATGGCAAGTGCATCGGAGACCGCATGGGTCTGTCAACGGCAGACCGCATGATGATTCAGGTGCCCATGTTCCACTGCTTTGGCATGGTGCTTTCCATGACGTCCAGTATGACGCATGGTGCCACGTTGTGCCCCATGCCGTATTTTTCTGCGAAAGCGTCGCTGTCGTGCATCACACAAGAGCGCATTACTTGCTTCAACGGCGTTCCTACCATGTTCATTGCGATGTTCAATCATCCCGACTATCGCACTACCGATTTCTCGCACATGCGAACCGGTATTATGGCGGGCGCAGGATGTCCTCCCGACCTTATGAAGCGTGCCGCACAGCCTGATGAGATGAACATGGGCGGCATTGTAAGCGTTTATGGGCAGACGGAATCGTCTCCAGGAAGCACCATGTCGGCGTGGACCGATCCGTTGTGGCTGCGCACCGAAACAGTTGGATACGCGTTCCCTCACGTTGAGTGCAAAGTAATTGATCCTGATACTGGTGAAGAGCTCCCCGATGGTTCAAACGGTGAATTCTGCAGCCGCGGTTACAACACCATGAAGGGCTACTACAAGATGCCCGAAGCCACGCGTTCCACCATCGATAGCGCACGCTGGCTGCACTCAGGCGATATTGCATGCCGCGATGAGCACGGCAACTTCATTATTACCGGGCGCCTGAAAGATATGATCATCCGCGGTGGCGAAAACTTGTACCCCAAAGAGATCGAGGAGTTCATTTATACGCATCCCAAGGTACAAGATGTTCAGGTTATTGGCGTCCCCGACAAAAAGTATGGCGAGGAAGCGGCCGCTTATATCATCCTCAAAGAGGGAGAAGAGATATCCGAAGACGAGATGCGCGCCTTCATCAAGGGAAGTATCGCACGTCATAAGGTTCCGCGCTACATTCGCTTTGTGGACGAATTCCCGATGAACGCCGCAGGTAAGGTTCTGAAATATAAAATGCGCGAAAAGCTCGCTGAAGAACTTGGCGTGACCGATTTGCTGAAGAAATAGACCTTCGCTATCTAAGCTTGTATGTATGCCGGTCTTTAGGGCCGGCATACTGCTATTTTCACCGCTTTCGGAAATATGCTAATTACTGTCTATAAGCGCGAATATACCGATAGTAGTCAACGGACGCTCAATGATTACCGTTGTGCAACAATACAAAATGACAGCTGTATTTTAAACGTATACTTAACCAGAATAGGACACGTACGTTCTGTGCGATATCAAGATTTGTATGCGAGGAAGATAAATGTATAGATGCGCTTTGGTTACCGGCGGAAGCGGTTTTCTGGGATCGTATATCGTTCGCGACCTTCTTGATGAAGGGTTTAGCAAGATATACGTGCTCATGCGCGGCGCAAGCGAGCAAGATGCGCTTGAGCGTCTGCGCGCCCTTTGGTGGAATCTTCCTGTTTTGGCTGACGCGCTCGATTCGGTTATAGTGCCCATTTGCGGCGATATTACGAAGCCTCAATTCGGTCTTGCAGACGATGTGTTCGATGCGCTTGCATCCGAGGTAAATTATGTTTTTCATGCTGCGGCTGAAATTGGCGTAAACGAAACGGTGGACACTTTTGGCACGGTAAACGTAATTGGTACCGAGCATGCGCTCGAATTTGCTTTGGCGGCGAATCGCACAGGTGCGTTCAAACGATTCGTTCACGTTTCCACGGCGTATGTTGCAGGCGCTAAAACCGGACGCATTATGGAAGAAGAGCTTGTTGAGGCTCCGTTCAACAGCTTGTACGAGCAAAGCAAATTCGGTGCAGAGCAGCTGGTTCGCGACTGCGCGCAATTGTTGCCTATAAACATCGTAAGACCAGCTCAAATAGTGGGTGATTCTAAAACCGGCTTCGTATACACCTTCAATACGCTTTATTATCCGCTCAAGCTGTACATGAAGGGCAGGCTTTCGGTGTTGCCTGTTGGAAAAACCCAGCGGGTGAATATGGTGCCGGTCGATTTCGTATCGAACATGATCGTAGCCTGCGCGCTGAATGAAGATGCGCAAGGGAAAACATTCCATGCGGTTATTCCCGAGGACCATCAGCCGACCGTTGAACAGTTGGTTGATTACGTGCGCGCTTGGTCAAAAGAGAACTTGAATTGGGATTCCAAAAGGGTGGTGTACGCAAACGTACCGTTTTCGCAAGAAATGGGGCGGGCGAGAAACTTGGCGCCCAAAGAAGCGGTTAAGAAAAAGAGCGCGCTTCAGAACATGTTGGCGTTAGCTCCCTATTTCAACGAGAACAAATCGTATGACGTATCGAATGCGGTGCAACTTGGATTCGATGAGTACCCCGATTGGAACGAGTACCTGGGGAACTTGTTGGCCTATGCCGTGCGCATGGGGTTTTTAAACCATACGGACCGCACGGTATTCCAGCAGGTAATGGTGAGGCTCTCAGCAAAGCGAAACACCATAACGTACGTTGACATCGCGCACGAGAGCCAAACGGTTACTTCGGCTGCCGAAATGAAAGAGCTCATTGATAGAGCTGCCTCGGCTTTGGCCTCCTTTGGCATCAAGCAAGGCGATCGGGTGGCTATTGCCGGCGTAAACTCGGTTCGCTATTTTGCAATAGACGTCGCCATCGGCCTGTTAGGTGCCTGCAGCGTTCCGCTCTACTACACGATGCCAGCCAATGAGCTCGTATCGCTTGTTGGTGAAAGCGGCGCAAAATTGGTTTTCCTGGGAACCCAAAAGCTTCTTGCTGATGCTCCTGAGCAGGTTGATGTGCCCTGCGTATCGCTTCTTGATACCTGCAAAAACGCCATCGGGTGGGAATCGTTCCTGGCGTGGGGCAAGGGACCTATAACCTACCCACGGGTGCCTTTTGACGCGGTTGCGACGGTGCGCTACACATCGGGAACCACCGGCAAGCCAAAAGGTGTCATGTTCACGCAAGCCCAGCTTCGCTGGATGGGCGAGGTTATGCCATCCCTTCTTGATTGGGAAACGCGCAATGAATCGTTGAGGTATCTGTCGTTTTTGCCCATGAGCCATGTGGTAGAAGGAATACTGGTGGCCTATGCGCCGTACTATATCCTTAGCGATATCACCATGTGCTACCTCAACGACTTCGATGCGCTTGCCGAATCGCTTCCTAAAGTACGTCCCTCGCTCTTTTTCTCAGTGCCTCGTTTTTATGAAAAGGTGTGGAATCAGTTCGAATCGAGCTCAATTGGCAAAACCTATTTAGGTTTGGACGATGCGGTTGCAAAACGCACCTTAGGGGCATTGGCGCGCAAAGGACTTCTTCGCAAGGCAGGGCTCGATAAATGCCGCCAGCTCATTGTGGGTTCGGCGTCGGTAAGCCTCGATCTGCTCCAGGCTTTCCGTGAACTGGGCATCGAGATACATAACGCATATGGCGTAACCGAGGCCCCTCTTATCACCCTTTCGCGTCTTGGCAATAATGAGCTGGGCAGCGTGGGAGAGTTGTTGCCCGATACCGAAGTGCTTTTGACGGATGATAACGAGATATTCGTTAAAGGCCCCCAGGTGGCCATTGGCTACGACGGTTTGGGATCTTGCTGCGATGAGAAGGGGTTCTTTGATACGGGCGATTACGGTTCGTGGTCCGAGAACAACAATTTGGTTATCGGTGGTCGCAAAAAGGAGCTGCTGATAACCTCCTACGGGAAAAATATCAGTCCCGAAAAGGTTGAAACCATGCTCAAAGGCATCAATGGCGTGAGCGAGGCGCTGCTGGTAGGCGAGGGCAAACCGTATGTGTGCGCGTTGCTGTGGCTTGAAGATGAGGCACGAGAAACCATTGATTTCAGTCGCTTGGATTCGGAAGTTTTGCGTTGCAATGAAAACCTATCGCATCCAGAACAGGTTAAACGCTGGGCGATTATGAACCAAACGCTTTCCATTTCCAAAGGTGAATTGACGCCGAATTTGAAGCTGCGCAGGCGAAACGTGACTGCTTTAAATGAGGCAACTATCGAGGACTTGTATCAACATGCCGAACAAGCGGCCAATGCCTTGCACGTAGGAATGCAGCCATGAGATTCAAGGGAATGCTCAGGCGGCCGTTTACCGAGTCGCTGAAATGTCAAGGTGTGCAAACGCTCGTGAATTCGGTAGCGCAAGCGCTCGAGGTGCCCGCTCCAAAAGTGTCTGCACATGGGTGGCCCGCCGCGCTGCACGAGTTCAGGGATTTCAGCGCGTCTGCCATTGAAGATGCGCTTGCAAGCGAAAACCCGGAAGAGAAGCGCTTGGCTCTGAATAAACGCGCACGGAGCGTTGGCGTATTGGTCAAGAATTTTTTCAAGCCGAACCGCACCGAATCGCAAGAAGTTGTCACGCGGCTCTATGCGGCAATTGAGATTGACGTTGAGTTTGTTGATGAGAATACGGTCGTGATTAATCGCTGTTACTTCAGCGAGCGGTACTCACCTGAAGTGTGTGCGTTTATGTCTGCTTTCGACAGTGGGTTTATTAGCGAGGTAACCGGATGTAATCGGGTAACGTTTACGCAGCGTATCACGCAAGGGTGCACCTGTTGCAAAGCGGTACTTGAATAAACTACCGAATGAAGTAACTAAGGAGTGGCTGTGAAAAAGGCACTTGTTGTCGGAAGTGGTGCAGGTGGGTCTGCGGCTGCTTACGAGTTGTCAAAAGCCTTTGATGTTACGGTTTTGGAGGCAGGAACAACTTTCGAGCCCTTGAAGCTCAATCTCGATACGTTTGAGCCGTTGCGCACGCGTGGCCTTTTTCTTGATGAGCGCATGATCCAAGCGCTGTTTCCGGCCATGCGCATCCTGAAAGCTGAAGATGGCCTCGTTCACGTCAACGGAAAATGCGTTGGCGGCACCACCACTTTGGCAACCGGCAATGGCGTCCGGTGCGACGAATATATGGGCAAAGCAGGGATTGACTTACATGCGGAGTACGAAATGCTGGAAAACCTTATTCCGCTTACGTATGAGCATGTTAATAAATGGTCCGATTTAACCGTTCGCCTCTATATGGCCTTTGAAGAGCTTGGTTTTTCACCACATGTTACCCCGAAGCTCATGAGCGATCCGCATAAATGCTCGGCTTGCGGAAAATGCGTGCTGGGATGCCGCAATAATGCGAAATGGACCGCAGATAAGCTTATAGTGGGCAATCCAAACGTCTCTCTTCGCACTCGTGCAACCGTAGAACGCCTTTTTATTGAAAACGGCAAAGCAAAGGGCGTGATAGCCAAAACCGCATCGGGCAAACGCGAAACGCTTGAGGCCGACATCGTGGTTCTAGCGGCGGGAGGTCTTAACACGCCCGTTATCCTGAATGCATCTGGAATTACAACCGTGCCCGCTTTATTCGTTGATCCGGTCATTTGCGTTGCGGCTCAGCTTGTAAACGCAAAACTGGATAGGCAAATTCCCATGCCGTTCGTTTCGCAGCGCGATGAATACATCTTGTCCCCCTATTTCGATTGGCTTTCGTTCTTCTTCAACAAACAATGGCGTGCACGCTCTCAAGATATCGTGAGCATTATGGTTAAATTCGCTGATAGTCCCATCGGCTACTACGATGGCAAAAAGCTGCATAAACCGCTTACCGCGCACGACACTCTTGTTATAAAGCGGTCGGTTGAAGAAGCTACTGCAGTCCTCGAACATATGGGCATCGCCAAAGACAAGACGTTTTTAGGA
This sequence comes from Eggerthellaceae bacterium, assembly GCA_045545435.1. Lineage (GTDB taxonomy): Bacteria > Actinomycetota > Coriobacteriia > Coriobacteriales > Eggerthellaceae > UMGS1502. The sequence goes on from JAZQAV010000117.1 coordinate 26,651, forward strand.
ACGGTGAACGCAGGCCATCCCGGTGGCTGTTTGCCGCTTACGCAAGAAGATGCGCAAACCATGCACGCGGATTGCTTGCCGGAAAACGTCTACGTTGCCGATGCGAGCCTGATACCTGCATCGATGGGAAATCCGCCGATAATGACCATCATGGCGTTGTCGCTGCGCGTTGCGCAGGCGGCCATTCGCACGTGGGCGTAATCAAATAACATTGAAGAGGGAAACTATGGATAGGCTAATCGATTTAATTGTTCGAACAATAGTTGCCTTAGCAGGTTATGCCCGTATTATTCCTGGAATTAGCTATCAGGAGTTCAAACAGGGAGAGCCGCTCAAAATTCTTTTGGTTGGCTACAACGGGGCAAAAAACACCGGTTCGGACGTTCGCGTTGGCGCCATTGCCAAACAGCTAACTGAGCTATTCGGCAATGCATCCATCGAGATTTCGTTAATGACGCTCGATAAGGAAAGCACCTCATGCTACTTTGACCCGCGGGTGAAACAAATCGAGTTTCCAACGCTTTTTTTCTTTGATCTGTTTAAAGCATGCAGTCAACACCACGTTGCAATTCTGTGCGAAGGGTCAACTCTAAAAAGCAAGTTCGCAAACGCGCTTACGCTGTATACCTGTGAGGCGGCCGGCATCATGCGCGCGCAAGGCAAACCGTGCTTGGGGCTGGGCTCTGAAGTTGGGGAGATGGACTCCTATGTTAAACGAGCTGCACGCGATTTGTGCTCTGATGTCCATTTCGCCGTGCGCAGTAAACCTTCGTTGGAAAAGCTCAACGAACTTGGCATAAAGGGGTATGTGGGAACTGATACAGCCTGGCGTTTTGAGAGTGCACGTGCGCATTCGGAAGCGCTTGACGTATTGCAACAAGCTGGCTGGGATGGCAAAAAGCCGTTGTTGGGCATAGCACCCGTTAACCCGTTTTGCTGGCCGGTCAAAGCTTCGCTTGCTCAATTTGCGCGTACTTTGCGAACTCATGACCGATCCCTTCAGTTCCAAAGCTTTTATTACTTTTCGTCGTCACCTGAGCGTACGCGAAAATACAACGAATACCTTGAGGGAGTTTCATCGGCATGCCTTACCTTTGCCAAAGAGCATGACTGTTTCCCTGTTGTCATTGGCATGGAGAAACTTGATGCTGACCCTGCAACGCAAGTCTGCGTGCGCATGGGCATGGGCGGTGCGCTTGTCCTCTCGCGTGATACCAACGGTTTCGTGATAACCGAAATCCTAAGGAGCTTGTCGTATTTGGTAACGTCACGCTATCATGCGCGGGTACTTGCAATGGCTGCCGCCGTTCCTGCGGTAGCCATTTCAATGGACGAACGCCTCGACAATCTTTCGGGCGAGATGGGTCTGAACGACTATCGTCTGCTTCATGTCGATGAAGCTGATCTGGGGCCGCGTTTGCTGGTTTCGCTCGATTACCTTTTTGAGAATCGCGAAACGATACAAGCGCAAGAGCGCTTGTCATACGAAGGCGAATGCGCTCACATGGATGAAATGATCCAGTGGCTTAAAAACGAATTAGCCCCTTATATTTCTCAGTGAGGTGCGCGATCTGAAAGTCGCATTATAATTGGGCTGGTGAATGCCCAAAGCAACGTTTATTCGCATGATGTGAAGTGGACGAACACGGTGGTTGACGCAGTAGCGCAAATAATGAATGTGCTGGGGCTGGCGCTTATGGTTTTCAACCTTATAAGTGCCATTCGGTTTGTCCGCCTTCAGCGAGATGTTCTAACGGGGTCCAATGATTTGGCGCTAAGCTACCTTGCGGTAGCTTTCATTGTCCTGTTCACTATCGTGTACGCGCTTGTTTTTGTCTATGTTGAACCCGATATTCTCATCGGCATTATTTTGCTTGGTGGCAGCGCGTTTGTAACCCTTGTTCTTCAATGGCTGTTTCACCTGGTGGGAAGCATTAAGCGCACAACGCTCGAGATGGCCGAAGCCCTTTCGTCCATTATCGACGCACGTGATAGCGACCTGCGTGGCCACAGTCGTCATGTTGAACTGATTTGCCAAAAAATCTACGAGCAGCTTCCTGAATCGATGCGCTCTGAATTGAGTCCGGTAAATCTTTCCTATGCGGCAATTTTTCACGATATCGGAAAACTGGGCGTGCCGGAAAGCATTTTGAACAAACGCGGTCCGCTTGATGATGAAGAGTGGGGCGTTATGCGCCAGCACCCAAGAATCGGGGCGGATATACTGCGGCCCGTAAAATCGTTCTCAAGTATTCTGGAATGGATAAGCTGCCATCATGAGCGTATGGATGGTTCTGGCTATTATGGGATATCGGGTGACCAAATTCCGCTGGCCTCTCGCATAATTGCGGTGGCCGACGTTTTTTCTGCGCTGATGATGAAACGCTCGTATAAGGAATCTTCAACCTACGAAGAATGCCTTGAGACATTGCGGTCATTGGTCGGGGACCAGCTGGACCCTCAGGTAGTAAATGCCTTATGCGCTATCCCGAAAGAAGAGATCATGGAGTGCTCCAAGGTGCTTTTCGAAAATACAGGGCAATAGGCGAAAAGCAAAAGCATCAACAATTTAAAACATTATTTATCGCATTCGTATACCTTCGTCATGCGCGCTAATTGGCATAAACACGTTATAATGGTACTAACGCACTACTAACGTAAAACCATCGAACCTACCTGCAAACGGGGTCAAGTGATGCACGCTGGAAACAACGCGCATACGATCAAAAGAGCGGCATACTTTTTCGTGTGTCTTTTTACTTGCGCATTTTTCGCTGCATGTGGTACTTCGGGAGGAGCCGGGAAAGCGTTAGCTGCAGGGGCTGACGAGCTGTCGGGTGAGTCTTATACGCAACCGCAAACCGTTGCAGAGCCCGTGGCAGTTGCGGGAGGCAATGCTGAAATCGATACCTCGCATGTTGTTGAAGGGTATGTTTCAGCCTGCGCGTGCAACAATAGCCGTTTGAAGTTCCAGGTTCGCTGCGGCGAAGAAACCTATAACTACGACCTTCCAAACGACGGATCGTCTCTGGTGGTACCCATTAATATGGGCAACGGCCTGTACACATTCCGCATTATGCAAAACACGTCGGGCAACAACTACGTCGAGCTTTCCGCGGCATCCGCGGATGTTGTGCTTTCTTCCGAGTTTGCGCCGTATTTGATAGGGAATGTTTACTGCGCGTATGGCAGTTCGAGTGTATGCGTGAGCAAGGCGCGTGATTTAACGAAGAGCTCGAAGAACGTTGCTGAGGTCGTGAAGGCTGTTTGCGAGTACGTTGCCAAAAACATCAAGTACGATAACGCAAAAGCCGAGAGTCTTTCGCAGGCAAGTGGGTACGTGCCGAATCCTGATACCACGCTGTCGAATGGTAAAGGGATTTGCTTTGATTACGCGTCGCTATCGGCGGCTATGCTTCGTTCTGTCGGAATACCCACAAAGGTAATGACTGGCTATGTTGGGCAAGAGCGACTCTATCATTCGTGGATTATGGTTTTCATTAATGGGACATGGCATTGCGTTTCGTTTAGCGTTGATCCCAATACCTGGTCACGCTGCGATGTTACCTTTGCGGCGACCGGTTCTACAGAATACGTTGGTGATGCGAGCAGCTACGAAGACCGTTATACTTACTAACGTAGATATAACGCGTTTGAGTGGCCTTAAGGTCTTGCTGTGACGCAGGGAAGGAGCTTTCATACATGGCTGATAAGCTACTTGAAAGCAGTGCGATTAGTGCTTTCTGCGGAAGCATGGCAACCATGTTGTCCGCAGGAATTCAAATAGAAGAGGCAGCACTGCTGCTTGCGGATAATAGAAGCGGTTCGCGCTTTGCCGATGTGTGCAACGAGGTATATAAGCACACGACAGAAGGGGCTACGCTCACTGATGCGATGCGCCAAACCGAGGCGTTCCCGGAATATGCCCTGAGCATGGTTGAAACGGGTGAGCAGGCAGGTTTTCTTGAGAGCACGTTGCGCAATCTTGAGTTGTATTACGGAGAAGAAGATCGCATGTTCGAGAAGCTGCGCACTTCTCTTGGCTTCCCGCTGGCATTGCTGCTGGTTATGGCAGTGATTCTTGCCTTTACCGCGCAGTTTGTCCTTCCGATCTTCACCGATGTGTACAAAAACATGGCCGGCAGTTTGTCCACCGTGTCGTTTACTTCCGTCGAAACCGCTACCACCATTGCATGGGTTGCTTTGGCTATCACCGTGCTCTGTGCTCTTGCAACATTCTTCCTGTGGACAAAAGCACGTTCCGAGAATGGCCGCGAATACATATTGACCATGTTCGAGGGTGTCTCGGCAACGAAAGACGCACTTTATCAGCTGGCACTTTCCCGGTTTACCGCAGCTTTGGCCACCTTGATTTCTGCCGGTGTCAGCAGCGAAGATGCGTTGGAAAAAGCGCGCGCAACCGTGAATCATGAAGAACTGACCACGCGTTTGAATGCTGCCTATGAGAGCATGATCGATATCGACAATCCGCTGAGCTTGCCGCAGGCACTCGACGACAACAAGGTACTTGAGCCCCTGTATGCACGCATGCTCAGCGTTGGTTCTCGTTCCGGCCGAACCGACGAGACGCTGGCCGAGTTCTCCCTGGTATTCTTCGACGATGCTATTGTTCAGATCGATCGAGCGCTCGATAGAATAGAGCCTCTTCTGGCGGCGTTTCTTACCATTGCGGTCGGCCTTACGCTTGTAGCGGTAATGCTTCCGCTTGTAGGCATTATGGGTTCAATAGGCTAACCATGAGCATGTACCACGAGCAAACATACCACGATGCAGCGCGTCTCAAACGAAGAAACCTCTTCGCGCTTTTGGCGCTTGTGGTTTTTGTTGTCTCGCTTCTGTTGTTTGCCGCACTTTCAAAGAACGCGCTCGCTGACCAATCGTCACGCGCTATTCGCGAATCGGTTGTTGATGCAGCTGTTCAATGTTGCGCGGTGGAAGGATCGTATCCGTCTGACATTGTGCATCTCGAGAATTACTACGGTCTTGTACTGAACAGAACCGATTACGTGATCGTTTATGAGTGGCTCGGCGACAACGTGCCGCCTTCAGTGGTGGTGAGGCATCGATGAATATCACCTCTGCTTCGCTTGACGCTTATAAGCGCACGAAAAACTTGAACAAGCGTGCTGTCAAACAGCATTCGTTCGTCATTCTCATCATGGGGCTGTTTTTCATTATCTTGCTGGCAACCTTGGCCTTAGGTGCACGGGTATACGCAAGCGTTTCCAGTCACTATCAGGCGGGAAATGAAACGCGCGTCCAAACGGGAATGATCGCCAACGCTTTGCATGCCAATGACAGCCGGAACGCGGTTTCTATTGTTGATGGCCCCGAAGGTGCTGCATTGGTGATTGCCGAGCATCTTGACTCGGGAACGTATGAAACGCGCATATACCAACATCAAAACGATGTCTGCATGGAATATGCAATAGCAGGAAGGCCCTACAACCCGCAATCTGCAGCGGTGCTCTTTTCTTCAACGGTTTTCGAAGTTGAATTAAGCGGAGGACTGGTGAAAGTTACCACGGATTCCGGTGAAGTTTCCGTTTCGTTGCGCAGCGAGCAAGGTGGTGCGTCATGATGAGTGGGCGCCAGCGTGCTTTCGTTTCGCATTCTTCAACCAGTCGCTTAACCGGCAAAGCGTTTCTCGCCGAAGCGCTGCTTATTCTTTTGTTTGTGGTATGCTCGGTGGCCATTATTTCTCAGATGTTCGCCGCGTCCTCAGAGCGTGCCCGCCAAAGCTACAACTTATCGAATGCGATCGAGTTGGCCACCTCGGCCGCAGAGGAGTTTTCTTGCTCTCCCGAAAGTGTCAACGAGGAGTTTAGCGCAAAGGGATTACTGGTGAGCCGTTCTGTTGAAAGCGTAACGCTGGAAGCAGGCGTCATGTACAAAGCGCATATCAGCGTCAGCGATCCAAATACCGGTTCGCAGGTTTACTCGCTTGACACTTCTCGCTACGTAAGCGGGGTGAGTTAATGATGCCTTCTCGCTATGATATAAGCGAACGTTATGTTCAAAAAGGCGGCACACCTCATGTTCGCATGGGCGCACTTTCAATTTTCGTCTTAGTCGTAATCATATGCTTGGCGATATTCGCCGTCCTTTCCTATTCGACGGCTAACGCTTCTTTAACGATGGCAAAACGTCAAGTCGAATCCTTTGATATGCAATACGCTCAAGAGCGTTCTGCTCAGACGTTCGTTTCGGAAGTCGATGGCATTCTCTCGCGTTACAGAACCATGTCGGCTTCACCTTCAAATACGCAAACCGCTGGTTCTGCTGTATCAGCAAGCGATACAAGCGCTTCCGGTGAGGTGGCGATGGAAGCAGCGGAAGAAGCGGATGAAGCAGCTGCGTCAGATAGTTCGGCTGCTCAAAAGGCGGCATTCGATGCCCTTATCGTTGCGCTTAAAGGCGAACTCGGGCACATTTGTGCGCATGCACGGGATGCGAGCGGGACGTACGTGCAGGTGTCTGCGCACGTTGTTGACGATAGTGTGGAGGCCACTTTCACTGCCGCAAGCGGTCGTACGCTCACTATAACATTGCGAATTGCATCGGATGCGACGTATACCATTGAGTCTTGGAAGACGTCAACGGTAACGAACGACGAGCCCTCGCATGGTCGATTGTACATTGCAGGATAACGTAAACGAGGAGAGATTAATGGAACTTGAACCATTGTTGAAGAGCATGATTGCCGGTAAAGCATCGGATATATTCATTGTTGCTGGAGCTCCCATAACATATTCAGTGAACGGCCGTCTTGTTCGAACCGATGGCGGTATTCTGCGTCCCGAAGAGACGCAGGCTATTGTGGGCTCGCTGTATCGATTGGCCAATCGTGACTTTGACATGATGCTCACGAATGTCAATCATGACGAAGACTAAGTCGGAGGCCAAGCGGTCTTAGG
>JAZQAV010000118.1:0-5320 GCA_045545435.1 Eggerthellaceae bacterium
CGAAACGGGCTCCATGCACGGAAAAACCGGCGCGAAATGCCCTCCGTGCACGGACGTATCGGGAAAATCCCAGGTCGCGATTTTCGGACATCGTGCACGGAGGCGTTTTCTGACATTTCCGGCCGACCCGCCGCCGCATTCGTGCACGGAGGCGGTTTCTGACAGCCGGCATTCTGCGCGATCCACCGCGGCAAATCGCTTTAGGAAAACCGCTTGCGAATCGTAGGAAAACCGCTTGCAAATCGCTTTAGGGAAGCCGCTTGCAAATCGCAGGAAAACCGCTTGCGAATCGTAGGAAAACCGTCGCTGAATCGTCGCAAAACCGCTGTTCAGCTAGCGATTGCGTTGGGCGAGGATGCGCTTGAGGCCGCGTGCCAACTGGTCGGGGCACGAGGTGGAACGCGGGCCGCACTTGATGCCTTCCAGCGCGTCGATAACGTCTTGAACTTTGCGTCCGCGCGCCAAAGCGCACACGCCTTTGGTGTTTCCGCTGCAGCCGCCATGAATGCGCACGCTTTGTATGACGTCGCCGTCAAGGACGACGTCCATTTTTTGCGCGCAGGTCCAGCGCGGATGGAATGAGTACTTTTGCGACATGGCGTTTCCTTATGCGAAAGCAGCGGTCTTCGGAATGAATTGCGCGCCGGAAATTCTATCGTTTGTGACGCATATCATTGTAATGTTAAAAGAACTACGCACAGGTTTTTGTTATTGGTTGGTAAAAATAGGGTGTGAGCGAGATTGTCCGCCGCCCTCGTCGCATCGCGCGCTGGTAGCGGGTGCGTGTTGCAAATGGGTTCGTTGCGTTGGCATCGATCAAGGGTGCGGGATCGACGCCAGCGCAACGGGCTGGCGGCGGCACAAGATATGCGCTACAGCCAGCCCGTTTGCTAGGAGTTGGACCGCCGACTAGGGGTCCATTGTGAAACCGGCAGTACCTTTTGTTAGGTGGGGCGCTTAGCATCGAATGGGGCGGCGCCACGCCAAGCGCCACCCGCGTCAAGCGGCGCCACGCCAAGCGACAGCCGCGCCAAGCGGCGCCGTGCCAAGCGACAGCCGCGCCAAGCGGCGCCGGGCCAAGCGACACCCTCGCCAAGTGGTGCCACGTCAAGCAGCGCGTCGCGCCAGGTCAAGCGCCACCCGCGTCAAGCGGCGCCTCGCGTCAAGCGGCGCCACCCGCGTCAAGCGACGCACGCCTCATGCCGAGCCGGGCAAACCCGACGTTAAATAACCGTATGGCCGCAGTCGATAACCACTTCGGCGCCCGTCATGGTGTACGCCTCGTCGCTGGCCAGGAACAACACGCCCTGCGCAATGCTCTCGGTGGGAGAAATGTGCGGCGGCAGCGGGTTGTACTCCTGCACACGCGAGGCAATGGCCGGGTCGTTCTCAAGCGACTCGCGCAGCATGGGCGTCTCGATGGGGCCGGGGAACACGCTGTTCACGCGAATGCCCTTGCCGGCAAGCTGGAAAGCGGCGTGGCGCGTCAGCGAGCGCGCGGCGCCCTTGGCGGCGGAGTAGGCGGGGTCCCAACCGTCGGCGTCGCCGGAAACCATGGAGCCGATGGAGTTAACGTTCACGATGGCGCCGCCACCGTTGGCCTCGAACACAGGGGCAATTGCCTGAATGCCAAACAGCTCGCCCATGACGTTGATCTTAAGCACGTTGACGAAGGTGTCCTCGTCGATGTCAAGAAGCTGCTTGCCCGAGGTGACCGATGCGTTGTTTACCAGGATGTCTACCTTGCCGTAAAGCTTAACGGTGTCGGCAATCACCTGCTCCCACTCGTCCTTGTGAGTAATTTCGTGCTGCATAGCGGTAAGCTGAAGCTCGGGATTCTCCTCAAGAAGCGCAGCGAAAGCCTTCTCGACCTTCTCAACATGACGGCCGGTGCCAACAACTTTGGCGCCTTCCTGAGCGAACAACTTGGCCACCGTAAGGCCAAGTCCCTGACCTGCACCAGTGACAATTGCAACTTTCCCCTCGAGTCTGTTCACGGCAATCTCCCTTTCGTTGCGGTTTGCGTGCGATGCGTTCATTTGCGGCCGTGCGCCACTTTCATCGCCATTCACCACTTTAGTGAGGGTGCAAGCGGAATAAACCGTACAATTGGGTTAAAGTGTACGGAAATAGAGAATAGTGAATGCCAAAGCGTGACGGTGCATTTTGGAAAGCAGGAAGTGCGCGAATAAAGCGTCAGGCCGCGTAAAGGGCAGGCGCACAAACGCGCGTACAAGTACGGGCGCGCATTGGGTAAGCGAACGTGCGAACAATCACGGGCACGCATTGGGTAAGCGAACGTGTGAACAGGCACAACTATGCGTTAGAGAGGCGGAAAACTCATGCGAAACACCAAAAGGATGTTTGCAGATGCGCTGGAAGAGGAAATGAAGCGCACGCCGCTTTCGCGCGTGCGCGTGAGCGATTTGTGCATACGCTGCGGCGTGGAACGCCGGGTATTCTATTACCACTTCAAAGACAAGTATGACCTGGTGGCGTGGGCTTTTGACCAAGACTACCGGGCAGCGGAGAAAGCCGGCGCGGTTTATACCGAAGCGCTGTTTGACGAAACGCATCGGAGGTTCTGGGCCAAGCGTGATTTCTACCGCCGGGCGTTCGAGGACGACTCGCAAAACTCCATCCAGCGCTATCTGCTGGAGTATTGCATTAAAACAAATGAGATGCTCCTCAAGCGGCATCTGGGCGTTTCCACGCTGTCGCCCGATAGATCGTTTGCGGCCAGGCATTTTTCACACGGAAACGTGGGGTGCTTGGTCGAGTGGCTGAAAGGCGACATCAACGCGACACCCGAGCAGCTTTCGACGTACATGTTCGCCTGTATGCCGCCGGTGATTCGCGAAGCGTACGCGGGGCTGGGAAACGGCGCGGAATAGCAAAGCGCTTGTACGGGATCTTGCGTGCGTGCGCGCAAAGTTTTTGCGTGTGCGGCCGCGCGGGTGCAAACGCGCTGGTTGGGGGACGGCCATGCGAGTACGACTTGCGCGGCCGCGTGAACGCGCAGGTTCGGGCGCAGATGTGCGAGTGCAGCTCGCGCAGGCGCACTCGAAATCCCACTTTATTCGCAGAGGCCCTTCAGGTCGCCGTATCCCTGTGCGTCCATCTGGTCGTAGGGGATAAAGCGCAGCGCGGCGCTATCGATGCAGTAGCGCAAACCGCCTAACGCAGCGGGCCCATCGGGGAACACATGCCCAAGGTGGCTGTCGCCCACGCGGCTTCTTACCTCGGTGCGCAGCATGCCGTGGCTTGTGTCCCGGCGTTCGTGCACCACGGTGGGGTCGATCGGCTTTGAAAAACTGGGCCATCCGCATCCCGAGTTGAATTTATCGGACGACGAAAACAGAGGCTCACCCGTGACCACGTCTACGTAAATGCCCTGGTTATAGGTGTTCCAGTATTCACCCGTAAAAGCGCGCTCGGTGCCGTCGCGCTGCGTGATTTCGTACTGCTCGCGCGTAAGCGATTGGCGAAGCTGCTGGTCGGAAGGTTTGCTGTAGTGCGTTGGGTCAAGTGAATTGCGATGGGTGTTCATGGTGGTCCTTGAATGGTGTGTCGGCGTGGTTGGCATGAGTTTTGGCCGCGATGCTTGGCGGCGGCCTATGCCTGATGAAGCCGCGCGGTTTTGAGGGTGCCGCGGCCTCTGCGAGACTACGCGGCTGCAACATTGTGTGGGCCGCCCTTACGGAGCAGCCCACGTTGTTTTCGTATGCGCGAATGCGCGCGATGGTTCAGGCGCGCGAATGCGTGCGGTTGTTCAGGCGCGCGAATGCCAGCAGCGTCTTAGCGATCCGAGTTGAATTCCGCGAGTCCGGCTTCCATCAACTCGCGACGCTCGGCAAGTTTTTTCTCACGATCGGCCTTTTTCTGCGCGTGCATTTCGGCCAGAGCCTGGCGCTGCAGCTCCAATTCGGTTTTGCGGGCCTCTTCAACCTGCAGGGCCACGTCTTCGGCGTCGAAACGAATGATCTGGCAATTGAAGTTGCTGAAAATCTGCTCGAATACCGTCTCGTCCTCTTCTTGCACCAACGCGATAATGGCCACTTCGTCCTCGTAGAGTTTGCCCGCGACAATCTCGATCATGGACTTCTCGTCAAAGCTGTCGGCAGCGTCGATGGTGCTTCCTACCAGCGCGCCGTACGATGCGCCCAAAAGCATGCCCAAAGGTCCGCCAATAATGCCAACGGTGAGGCCAATAAGGCCACCCCACCTGGTGTCATCGGTTGAGTTAATGCCGGTGTCGCCCCACTCAAGTGGAACAATGCGGTCTTCAACCTTTTTGACCAGCGCCGCTTGCGAAACAGCAAGGTCTGCCGACAGGTCAACCTTTTTCATTTCCGAAAAGGCCTGGTAACCTTCGCTTTCCACGTCAAAAAGCACAACCGCGACATTTACCATAAGACGTTCCTTTCATTTGGCTGCTATCACATTTGCTGCGATGTTTGCTCACATGACCTGCGGGGTTGCTTGCCCGTACGGTTTTGCATGGTACTCCGCGGCATGGCGATGCAGCATGTTGCTTGGGTAGAAGCGTTACGTAATAGTATGCCAGAATGATAAAGGTTGTCTATATGTGCTAAAGCGCAGATGGAAGGCTTGATAAGTATAGTTTGCTATCATTTGATGGCGGTAAAATGATAGAGAGATTCCGCGGCGAAGACCCACCGAAAGTGAGACCTGCATGATAAAGCCCATTATGACCAGCGAATTCTTTTTGCGCATGCCGAGCGAGCCAGCCGATGCAAACAATGTGCGCGACGCAGAGATCGCACGCGATTTGGCGGACACGCTTGAGGCGAACAGGGCGACGTGTGTGGGCATGGCGGCCAACATGATTGGGGAGCGCAAGCGTATTATCGCCGTGGTTGACGATAAAGGCGCAATTCTGGTGATGTTCAACCCCGAAATCATGCAGAAGGTGGGCCCATACCAAGCGCAGGAGGGGTGTTTGTCGCTGCCGGGCATGCGTGAGGCTACTCGCTATAAGCGCATTACGGTGGCGTACCAGGATGCGCAAATGCGCAGTTTGGAGCGCAAATTCGACGGTCGTGTTGCGCAGGCTATTCAGCACGAAATTGACCACTGCAACGGCGTGGTTATTTAAAGGCCGCTTTTGAGTCTTCTACCCAACAACCAGCTTGTTGGTCTTCTTCAGATACTTTGCCGGGATGGGGTAATCCAGCTTGTACGTGACATTCATGGGACGGCTGCCCTCGTGCTTCATGTAGTTAGCAGTGCCCAGGTAAGTGTAAGCGGCCGCTCCCGAAAGAACCTGGTCCTTTTTGGACTCGCGTACGAATAGCAA
>JAZQAV010000119.1:0-2553 GCA_045545435.1 Eggerthellaceae bacterium
GGCATCTTTGTTGCCTGGGAGGAAGATTCCGTTATCTTCCAGGTAGTTTCGTACGCTTGGGCCGGCTTGGGCGCCAGCTTTGGTCCGCTTACGCTGTTCTCGCTTTACTGGCGTCGCACCACCAAGCAAGGTGCGATTGCCGGCATGGTTACCGGTGCTGCCACCGTGCTTATCTGGCACAACCTTATTAAGCCCATGGGCGGCGTCTTTGGTATCTACGAGCTGCTGCCCGCGTTCTTGCTGGCGTGCCTGGCAATTGTGCTGGTCTCGCTTGTTACCCCCGAACCCGAGGCGGCGGTGTTGTACGAGTTCGACCACTACATGGAAGAGCAGGATGCAGGCCGCAGTCTTGACGATGTTCTCGAGGGCGATATCTCCGTTGACGGCACGCCCAAGGAGATCGAGGGCGGCTATAACGCTCAGCGGAAATAGCGTTCTGCTGGCTCTCGGTTGTTGGCAACTAGCGGGCTCTTGCAACTAGCAAGCTCTTCGCGCTCCCGCAAAGCGCAAAAGTAGAAGCCGCATCGGCGCGCAAGCTGATGCGGCTTTTCTGTTTGAGGAATCACCTTCGCTACGCGCGCCCCCTATCACTTTCACTTCGCGCGCTCCTATCGCCATCGCTGCGACATAATTCAATCCTGCTGCAAGTACGATGCCTTTGTTGGGTTCTTGCCAAGTATTTGATCGAGAACAGTCATATATCGGTCAGAGCGCTCTGCAACAATTAGTAAGCATGAATTACTATTGCGTTTCACATAAGAGCGCCTTCCGCTATTGGCTCAGCGGTTTCGTGCGGAGCAAACCGCAGTCAATCTACTGCGGCCTCAAGAGCGAAGATGAACTTTCATCGTTTCACGGACGAATGAAACTCGGAAGTATATTACCTGCAGAGCTACGCATACAGCCAGCTCCTCTCGATGTGCTTGTCATGCAGGCATCTAAACGCGCAAAACCTGTCGACTGCCGAAGTCACGTATGGTGCGGCCCGCTTCCGGCGCGCTCAATCTGCAGATTAAGCGACAAGTCATTGGTTACATCTCCTGAGTTCACCTTCCTCTTGCTTGCAGATTCGGCAAGCATTCCTCAGCTGGTAGCGTATGGGACGGCTTTGTGCTCAAGCTATCCCATAAAGCGTTTGCAACCAGCAACTCTTCCCGGCGGCCCACGGCTAGCCAGTTCGCTTACCACAAAAGGAGAGCTCGCCCGCTTTCTAGAAGACACTCCGCATCATCGAGGAGTCAAGAAGGCACGTTCGGCACTTCGCTGGGTAACAGAGGGAGCGGCGTCACCTAGAGAAGCAGAGATTGCACTCGGTTTGTTCGCACCTCGCCGATACGGTGCGGAAGGCCTTCCTCCAGCTGAGCTCAATGTAAAAGTAGATTTGGATACCATAGGAGCAGAGATGTTTGGCGCATCGTGTTGCTACCCCGATTTCATTTGGCGCAATTTCAAATTGGTTCTTGAATACGATAGCGACGAATTTCACACTTCAACTAACCAAATGCACAAGGACGCCCGACGCCGCAACGCCCTTTTGCATATGGGCTATAACGTTGTGACATGCACAAACGAAATCTTTACGTCTCCTTTGAAAAGAGACGCACTCGTAAAACAACTTGAATCGATCTTGCTTCATAAGCGCCGCCGCTCAAAGGCCGCGGACCTTGATACACAGCGCGCATTTTCAACGACGGCTCACAATATAGTTCGCGGAAAGGCTTGAAAACCACCTCGGCGCAGCGAAAGAATCGTCAACCTAAAAAAGTAACGCATACTTTCGAAGCCAAAATGAAGGCTGCGGCCTTTTTTGGATCGTCCAGCGGACGCAAAACGCCAGTTGTGACCCCTTTCCAGTCACTCGGCGGACGCAAAACGCCAGTTGTGACCCTTTTCCAATCGCCAAGCGGACGCGAAATGCCAGTTGTGACTCCTTTCAAACAACGTAACGGGAAATTCTGAAAAACACGAGTGATCCAAGTTCTGCTAGCCAAGTAAAACACCAGTTCAGAAGCTTACATAAACTAGCGGTCATCGCAATTAACAACTTGAAATTATACAAAATGGGTCACAACCGTCATTTTGCGTCCGACCGCCTAAGCCAAACGGGTCACAACCGTCATTTTGCGTCCAACCGCCTAAGCCAAACGGGTCACAACCGTCATTTTGGGTCCGACCGCCTAAGCCAAACGGGTCACAACTGTCGATTTGGGTCCAAGCAGACGCGGCCGACGGCCGTCGTCGTTTGCGCAGTCGTTGCCAGCGGTGTCGGCGGCGGCTTTCCCGCGCGGCGCCGATGACGCGGCAACACCGCAGCAACACGGCAACAACGCAGCAGCTATGCAGCAACCACATTGCAGCGGCAACCACAGTGCGGCTAGCACAACACAAAAGGAGGGCGCCTCCGCAGGCGCCCTCCCCTCTTGGGACAACTATTTAACCGTGCGTCGTGTCACACGTTTGCTTGCATTGCCGCGCGTCACGCGTTTATTCGCATTAGCACACGTCACACGCTACTCGCATTAAGCCTCGGAATACATATCCTTCAGCTTCAGC
>JAZQAV010000120.1:0-2024 GCA_045545435.1 Eggerthellaceae bacterium
CGCGCTCGCCCAGGGTGCATGCTCCAGCCACATGAACATGGCAGGCGCCAACGGTGCGGCCACGAGAAAGCACGTGCTCAACAATGCTTCCGGTGTCGGTTACCGGGTTGGTATTCGGCATGCAGCATACATCGGTGAAGCCGCCGTGCGCTGCAGCCCACGATCCCGATTCAATATCTTCTTTGTATTCGTAGCCCGGATCACGGAAGTGCACGTGAATGTCAACCAATCCAGGAATGCAGGTGCGCCCTGTTAAATCGCGTACCTGATCGCCGTTGTCGTCAAGATTGTGTCCCAGCTCGGCGATGCGGCCGTCCGCAATGCGGATATCGCATACTTCATTTAAGTTGACCTGGGGATCTATTGCATGAACGTTTTTAAGCAGTAAAGCCATTTTCACTCCCTCCGAGCAGCAGATACAGTGCGGCCATGCGTACCAAAATACCAGCGTAAACCTGATCGGTTATCACCGAGCGCGTGGGGTGGTCGCACATAAAGCTATCAAGTTCAACGCCACGATTCACGGGGCCTGGATGACATATGATGGCGTCCGGCTTCAGCAGTTTATCGCGCTGTTTGTTAAGTCCGAACAGCATATGGTACTCGCGCAAGCTGGGGAACGGCGCATCCTCAAGGCGCTCCATTTGGATGCGGAGCATATACACCACATCCAAGGTGGGCAGTGCGCCGTCAAAATCGCTGGTGACATAGTCGGCGCCAAGGATATCGGGGCGCGCGGGCAGAAGCGAATTGGGGGCAATGAGCGTAACGTTGCATCCCATGATCTTTAAGGCGGGAACCAACGAGCCGCATACGCGTGAGTGCGCAATGTCGCCCACGATGCCCACGCGAAGGTCTTCGAGGGTTCCTTTTGCCTTCCAGATGCTGTACAGGTCCAAAAGCGCCTGTGTTGGATGCTGATGCTTGCCATCTCCCGCATCAATTACGTGAACGCCCGATATATCGGCAATTTTTTTGGGTACACCGGCATGCTTGTCGCGCACGATAATCATATCCACTTTGTACGAGCACAGCGTTTTCACGGTGTCGGTAAGGCTTTCGCCCTTAACGGTTGACGTGGACGAACCGCCAAAATTGATGCTGTCGCATGAGAGGCGTTTTTCGGCAAGCTCAAACGACGAGCGCGTGCGCGTTGAGGGCTCGTTGAACATGTTTACCACGGTGAAGCCCTTCAGCAAGGGCACTTTTTTAATGCGCCTTTCATTTATTTCGCGAAACTGGTCCGCCGTCTGCAGAAGGGTCATGATGTCCTCAGCGGAGTATTCGGTAATGTCTATAAGGTGCTGATGGTTGAACGCCATTGGTTACTCCCCTCCTAAAGGTGCAGAACTGATACGCTGGCCCGGTTTGGTTTCAAGTATCTCCACCTCGGAGCGCCCGTCCGCTTCTTCAAGGAAAAGGCGCACGTTTTCGCTGGAAGATGAGGGGACGTTCTTGCCAACGAAATCCGCGCGAATGGGCAATTCACGATGTCCACGGTCCACAAGCACGGCAAGCTGAACCGTTTTCGGGCGACCGATGTCCATGAGGGCGTCCAAGGCGGCGCGGATGGTGCGGCCAGTGAACAGAACATCATCCACGAGGACGATGTCCTTGCCGTCGACATCGAACAAGATGCGTGACGAATGCACTTCAGGGAAAAGGTGCGTAGCGAAATCGTCACGGTAGAAACTGATGTCGAGGCTGCCAATGGGGACGCGACCCCCTTCTATTTCTAGCAGCTTGTCAGCGAGACGTTTGGCTATAAGAGCGCCGCGCGTAACGATGCCAACTAACGCGATATTGTTCGCACCGTGATTCTTCTCAAGAATTTGGTGCGCCATGCGCGTTATGGCGCGCTCGATTTCGTTTGCATCCATGCAAACGTTCTTTACGGTTTGCGAATCCGACATACGCAACTCCTTAGAACCAAGGTACGGTATGACGGTTGCAGTCGCAAAAGAAAAAACCTCTGCGATGGCAAAGGCTTCGTTTGAACGCGCGTTTTCATGTGCGCGGTGCAT
>JAZQAV010000121.1:0-3996 GCA_045545435.1 Eggerthellaceae bacterium
CGTTTGGGCAGCGACTTCACGGTGGATGAATGGGCCGATTTGTGCACGGTTAAAGCCGGCGATTCCTGCCCGGAGTGCGGCAAACCGCTTTCCAGCGCACGCGGCATCGAGGTGTCGCAAATCTTCCAGCTGGGCACTAAGTACTCGGAGTCGATGGGCGCCACCTTTATGGCCGAAGATGGTTCGGAGCAGCCGTTTATCATGGGTTGCTATGGCGTTGGCATTACGCGTGCGATGGCTGCCGTCATCGAGCAAAACCACGACGACAACGGCATCTATTGGCCGCCGGCGGTTGCGCCTGCCCACATCTGCGTAATTCCGCTGACGGTTCATGACGAAGTGGTTGAGCCTGCCGCAGAAAAAATCGCGCACGATTTGGCCGCACTTGGTTTCGAAGTGGTTATCGACGATCGCAAAGAGCGCGCTGGCGTGAAATTCAACGATGCCGACCTCATTGGCTGGCCGCTTCAGATTGTGGTGGGCAAGCGCGGTCTTGAGCAGGGCAATGTTGAGATGAAACTGCGTCGCACGGGTGCCCGCAAAGATGTTGCCGTAGATGAGCTTGGCGCGTTGATGGAAGCCGCCTATGCCGCTTTGCAAGAAACGCCTTCGGGTGAAGGTGCCTTTGACGCCATTTTCGCGTAGCATCTGCTTCGCATTAAAAGGACGATAGAAGTGGCAACTCTTACGTTAACCGATGGTCAAGCCGTCGAATTCGATTGTGTGCTGTTCGACAACGATGGAACGCTGGTCGACACGCGCGAGCTGCTGCTTCTTTCGTTTCGTCATGCCATGCGAGAGATTATGGGTACCACGCTGCCCGATGAAGAGTTTTTAGCGGGGGTGGGAACGCCGCTTGCCGATCAGATGCGGCACATGGCGCCCGATGAAGCCACGGCGCAACGGTTGCTTGAGTCGTATCGCACCTTCAATCATCGCGTGCATGACGAAATGATCAGCTTGTTTCCCGGTACCCGCGAGCTGTTGGATACGTTGCGTGCGCACGGGGTGGTGCTGGGCGTTGTTACCTCCAAGATGCATGCGCTTTGTGCGCACGGGCTTGATATCTTGGGCGTTGGCGACTATTTCGATGTGTTGGTGGGCCCTGACGATTGGCCAGAGCACAAGCCCCATCCTGGCCCCATTCTGTATGCGTGCAAAACGCTGAGGGTTGACCCGAAGCGCTGTGTTTACGTTGGTGACAGCCCCTTCGATATACAATCGGGCAATGGTGCGGGAGCATATACCGTTGCGGCGTTGTGGGGGATGTTCTCAAGAGAAGCGTTGGAAGAGTGCGCGCCTACCATTTTGTGCGAATCGCCCACTTCGCTTGCTCGCTTTATTAGTTAGCGGGCAAGAAAGGCGAGGTCAGAGAACTCCGCAATGTTGCACAGTTCGATTCTGTTCGGGCTTGTTTCATCCGTTTCGCCAAACACCACGTCGGCTTTAAAACCGCCGCAATTGCTGGCATGCCATTCGTAGAAATCGCGCCTTTCGGCAGGGCAGGCCAGCGCAAAGAAGGCCGCCATGATGGTTCCGCCGTGAGCAACGATAATCGTGGTCTTTGCGTTCGCGCTCCGTTGTTCGAGCACCGCTTCTTCCACCGCACGTGTCACGCGCGCTATATAGTGCTCGCGCGATTCGCCCTGGGGGCAGGATGGAACGCACCACGCATCAACCCAGGCGCGGTATGCGGCATCGTTTTCCATCTCGTTCGCCGTTCTTCCCTGGAAGGCGCCAAAATCCATTTCGGAAAGATCGGGGCGAACCAGCTGCTGTGCGTTGGGAAAGCATAGGGAGGCGGTTTCTTGGGCGCGGTTTAGATGCGAGGTGTACACAAGCGAAACGTTTTGGATGACGCCTGCCGCTTTTGCCTGCGCGCGGCCTGTGTCGTTTAGCGGGATGTCCCACACACCGGCATAGCGATGATCGATGTTGTAGTCGGTTTGTCCATGGCGCATGATAACCAGTTGCATAACGGCCTCTCTTGCAGCGTCTAATTGGATTGAGCGCCATCTGGGGCGGCGCACGTGCTGGACGCGCTTAAGGATCCGCATTCAGGGGCGCTGCCTTTTAGCACCTGCGGAATGCCGCAGCACATGCGCACGACGCAATTTGCGTGTTGGGCAAGGCGGCACGACAGTCTCCCTGCAACTTCGCGCCACGCGCGCTCCTGCGCATTAAGGGGAACAACACCTGCACCAACTTCGGTTGCAATAACAACGCGCTTGCTTTCGAGCACGCAGGCGAGTGCCTCTAAGGCCTCGGGCGTTTCAGTACCTGAAACCAGCTTTTGGACGTCGCAGATGGCATCGGCTTCGGGGATAACGTCAGGTGTTTCGCATGTGGCAATCTCTGCTCGTGAAATGCCGAGCGCTTCCGCATATGATCGTTTTCCCGCTGCTATTCCGCCGGTGATGAATACCATGCCATTCCCCCTAAGCAAGCAACTGAACCACAGCTAAGGCAATAATCATGACAAGCTCGGTTGATTGCAGGTAGAACCCTGCGATATCGCCGCTCATGCCGCCGAATGCGCGCTGTGCGAACACGTAAAGCGCGCCCAGGCTTACAGCCCAGCAGCAGGCAAGGGTAATGCCGGCAACGGGCATGCATGCTATAGCACCCGCGATGCAAAGAGCTGCAATGACGCACAACGCGGCCACAACTGGCTTGGTGTTGGCCGAATCGTGTTCCATGGCCAACATGCCCTTCTTTCCCGATTTCGGGAAGATCGTCGTTGCTATTCCCGATCCCGTGCGCGTGAGCATATGAACGAGAGCAAGCAAGATTACCATGCGCACGCAGGTGCACGAGGCATCCGCGATGAACGCATGGGCAAAATCAAAGTCGAGCTGCGTGGCAAAGGCGAAATACACCAGCAGGTAGCTGGTCACGCCAATTGCGGCAAAAGCACCGATGTGGGGGTCGCGTAGGATTTCGCGCTTGCGTTCCGGTTCCGCATGGCTCGATTGGGCGTCAACCACATCGCAGAATCCGTCCAAGTGGATGCCGCCGGTTACCAAAATGGGCAGCACTGTTACGCCAACGGCCGCAATCATCTGGTTTGCGCCCAAGACGCAGCAAAGGGCAACCCACAACCCAATGAGGGCACCCGTAACAACGCCGATAAGGGGAAATGCCGCCATCATGAAGCGCATCGATTCGGGTTTCCAGTCAATTTGAGGCACCGGGACGCGGCTGAACAGCGAGAACGCCATAATTATGGAGCGCAAAACCGTCATGCGCGTGCATCCTCCGTATCGTTTTTGAGTATGTTCGCTTGCCCGCAAACAACTTCGGCAACAAGGTTGGCGCGTGCGGCCACCGCGCACGCACAGCTTCCCAGCAATTCCTGATAAAGAAGCGTTTCTGTTGGATATGCTATACCATCTGCGGCAATTTCGTCGGTAACAACAACAATATGCGCACATTGGCAGGCAAGGGCCTCAAGTCCCAAACGGACGTTTTCGCTTACCAGGGCAGCGTCGTTCAGGCTGCCATCGATATTGAACAGTTCGTTGGCAACCAGGTTCCCCAAATCTTCAAGGAGCACCACAGGTTTGCTTGCGCTTGTTGCTTCTTCCGAAGCAGGTGCGTGTGCGTAAACGTTTACCTGCGCCAAGTTTTGCGGTGCCTCAATGGTTGCGAAACCCTTTCCAGCGCGCAGCTTGCGATGGCGGGCAATGCGGCGCGCGCCATCTTCGCCGAACGGTTGCATGGTGGCAAGATAGACGAGTTGGCATGCGTTTTGCGCGGCCAAATGCACCGCAAGGTTTTCGGCCCACGCGCTTTTACCGCTGGATGCCGCACCTGTGACTAAAGCTATCATTGCGGGTCAACTTCGTAATCGTCCATGCCGGTTTGGGCGAACGTTGTTCCGTCGTAGATTGCCAGCGCGATGTCCAAAAGGGGAACCAGGCAAATGGCGCCCGTGGCTTCGCCCAGGTGCATGCCTGCGTGCAGCACGGGGTTGAGCCCAAGTGCGCCCATGAC
>JAZQAV010000122.1:0-1631 GCA_045545435.1 Eggerthellaceae bacterium
TTGGCGGTCGAGCCATCCGAGCAGCCTATCCCACGGCACGTTAACGAGGACGGTGCCGCGCTCAAGCATCGTGAGGTGGTCGCATCCAGACCACACGTCATTTTCCAGCTTCTCGCGGCTGTCTGGTGCTATGTACGCGACGTTAGACCCGCCGTCTGGGTCGCTAACGCCGCTTTCGGGCGTTGAATCGTCGTTAGCGTCATCGGTCAGCAGGTAGATGAGCTTATCGCATTCAAGCGACCAGTCACTTTGTCCATGCCTGCCACTTGTAAGAGCAATTACGATTGACTCAGCATCGAATCGTGCAGCCACGCAATTCTTCAAACGCTCCACCGCTTCGGCGCGGAGTTGCTTCTTGGTCTTGGTCATTCGGCATCCCCTTCCCCGCGCAGCTCGTCCGCTTGCATTCCCAGCATGCTCATCGCTTCACCGCCTTCCCGCATTTCGGACAGTGGTTGACGCGAATCTGGTAGTCCTCGACGTAAATCGTCCAGCCGCCGCCGTAAAGCTCGTCGTAGTACACGACGTTCCCGCAATCAGGGCATTCGTATCGTCCGTCGTGTTCGGGATAGTCGTGATCCTCGCCGATGCGCTCGGTCAGAAGCTCCTCGTACATGCCCTTCCAGTACTCAGCTGCTTGCTTGTAGCCGTCATCGCCCAGCGCCGCGTTAAGCTCGTCGGCGATTTCCGCATACGCGCCGTTGCAGAACTCACGAGTGTTTCCGCTTATGTGGTCGCTGTGCCGCTCGATGAGGTCGCGCACCGTGTCCATCGTTATCGCGCTCATTCGCCACCTCCGATTACCTTCGCTCCGCAGTTCGGGCAGTAGTTGATTTCGCCGTGATTGTGCGCTAAATGCAGTTTGTTTCGTGGGAAAGACTTCCCGCATTCACTACAAACGAAACACCATGCAGAATCATCCGTTGCGCATTTGCAAGTGCGCTCCACTCGGCTGTTCCAAGCTGCGATTGCTTCGGCTTCGGTTGTATGATGTGCTCCGTTGATTCGGCAATTTTTACATTTCGCCCAGTAAGAATCTCGCGGTTCCCATAGCTGCGTTACGTGGCACATTTCCGCTTCGCCGCCGCAGAACGGACAAGGTTTCAACTCGCTCATTCGCCCACCACCCTTGCGCCGCAATTTGAGCAGTAGTTGTCACCATCGCCAACGTAGCCGTTGCATATCGAGCAGCCGTCATCGAACAGTTCGCGCCCGTCGCTCAATACGTACTTACGAGAGTTTTTGACGATGTGGCAAGTACGCTCCGCTCGGCTGTTAAGTTCTTGCTCGATTTCGCTTTCGAGTTTGTTCAGTTCGCCGTTCATTTGAAAACGCAAGTTCATTACAAGGTTGTCGTTTACCAATTTGCGCATACGCTCAATTGACTCGATCATTCGTTTTCTCCCATCAGCTCGTCAACCTGCTCGGCTGCGTTCATCATGTCCTGCTTCTGCTCGTACCATTCGCGCTGCCGTTTGATGTAAGCACGTGCTTCTTTGTCCATCGGTGTATTGCTCATCGGTGTAAACGCAGCGACAATAAGCAAAACGCCCATCATCCTCATGAGCAACGAGCCGATGAAGCTCAACGCTTCGGTTTGACTCATTTGCATTTCGCATATCTCCTTTTCT
>JAZQAV010000123.1:0-4738 GCA_045545435.1 Eggerthellaceae bacterium
AAGAGCTTCATGCGGGCCTCTTTCTCCCCGATAAGCGGCTCATGGTAAATTTCTTCATCACCATGCTGGTTTACGATAAAGACGCGGAGTTGCGGTGCGCGAGAGGCTCCACATAATGCATAACGGCAATGCGGTGTCATCGAAGGTTTACAGCGTCGTTATGATCGTGGTCATTATTGTAAACCTTGTGCCACTGTGCTTTAAAGAAAGCAGCGTGGTTTTTGACGTAATCGAGGGTACGTGCGCGGCTATATTCATTGCCGATTATCTGGCGCGCTGGTCAACTGCCGATAAAAACTTGGCAAGGGCACCTTTTCGTTTGCCGTGTATCCGATTACGCCCATGGCCATCATCGATTTGCTCTCGATACTTCCGGTTTTCTTGGATCTGAACAGTGCGCTTAAGGCGTTGCGTATCGTGCGCCTGTTCAGGGCTTTAAGCGTGCTTAGGCTGTTGCGATTCTCGTAGGGAATGGCAGCAATCGGGCGCGCGGCGCGAAGAAACGTTGCTCGCGCTTGAACGGACGTTCGTCCAAAACAAAAGCTGAATTGCAGAAGCGCAGGTATACTATAATTTGATGAGGGGAACCGAAGATGGCGGTTCCGTCAGCTGCAATGGGGCCACTGGATGCTGTGGCGTTCCTGCTGGCTGGCTCAGGTTGCCGCAATGCAAGGATATATTCGTTTACTTGCGAATATGTGCGCATAAGAAAGGATGAAACATGAGGAAATATGGTGCATGGTGCATTGCTATGGGCGCTGTTTCTGCGGCTGTAGGTGTTGCTGTGGGCGCTGGCTGCATTATTGTTGGCGCATTGCTTATGAACAAGGAAAGCTTCCACTAAAAGGGATTGGCGCACGCGTTCGCCTGCGCTTTGACACGTCGCCTTGCGGTTTTGCTTGGGCGACAAAACTAACCGGCCCACTGCCTTCATCAGGTGCGGGCCGGTTTTGCATACGTGCGATGCAGTGCTCGTTTGTGCTGCGGTTTTACTTCAGATCAATGGTATTGGTGGGGCAATTGGCAATGGTGAGAGTAATGGTGGCATGCACTGCATCTACGTAGTTGGCTGAAGTTTCGGCATCCAGCTCAATGGCTGTGCCACTTCCGTTCAGGATGATTTTGGCGCTTTCATCGTTATCCAGTATGAGGGCGGCTTCGTAAGGGGTGTCGGGAAAAAGGCCGGTACCAATAAGGTCGAGGCTTATGCGCCCATCGCTCAAGGTTGACACTTCAATGCGCTCGATTGCCACGACAGAGGTGGCTGATTCTTGGTCATTAGCGTCGTTATCGCTTGTTGAGTCATCTGCAGTGGCGTCTTGGGCATCCGTGGCGGTTCCGGCATTGCTGCTGTTGCCGTCGGCATCGGTGCTGGTCGTTTGCGTATCCGATCCATCTGTTGTGGAGGTTTGCGTATCGTCCGTGATTGTTTTATCGCTGGCGCTGCTCGATTGATTATTGGTGCCGCTGGCCGCCTGATCGGAGGTGTCGCCTGCCTGCTGGGTTGCTTCGTCGGACTGCGTCTTGCTGCTGCTCTGGGCGTCTGTGGAGCTCGCTTTATTTCCCGACGTGCCGTGGCCAGACGAGCTCTTTCCCGAAGAGGCACTTGCCGAACTTGAGATCGATTCGTCTACGCTTGTGGCGGCGCTGGCGCTTTTGCTCGAAGATTCAGCGGAAGTACTTTTGCTGGCTCCGCTGCGACTTGAACTGCTGCTTGACGAGCTCTTAGTTGAGCTGCTGTGGCTCGAGCTTTTGCTTGAAGAGCTGGTGCTTGAGCCTTGTTTGCTGCTTGAGGTCGAACCTGTTGAGCTGCGCCCCGATGACTTGCTGGATGAGCTCGATTCGCTTTCGGCGCTCTCGGTTGATGAGGCTGATTGCGTGGTATCGGATTTCGTGCGGCTTCCGCTTGGTGCTGATGAGTTATCGGTTGAGGAGGCTGATTCGGAAGCCACCGCTTGTTCTGCGGCAATGTGGTTTGCACCCGTAAGGGAGCTATCGGCTAATGCCGTGGCGCGACCAGCTAAACCGCCGCCTAAAAATGCCAGGAGTATGGCTGCCACTGCTACTGTTTTTCGAAATGCTGCTTTGTCAGGGGTTTTCTCTAATGCGTTGTTTGCGTTGTTGTCCACGATGCACCTCTGCTTTGCTGCTGCTGTTCACTGCTTTAATTTCTGACGATGCGCTCATAGTAAGTGCCGAGCATTAAAGAAACCTGAAAGCAAGTTGACGGATTGGTGCAGCCGAGCTATTCGCGTAACGCAAAGGGGCCGCTTGGCGGCCCCTGCCTTAGTTGTTATTCAGTTGCTGCAAGTACGGGGATGCGCTTTGCGAACGCCTGCGGATAGGGACGTTTCGGGTGCACATCCTACAGGAACTTATGAAGCCATTCAGGCATCTCCGGATCGTCCGTTTTCCAAGACTCCTTAAGAGTTTCGCTGGTTGTCCAGGTGCTTTCGTCGCCGTCGAAAAACTTGTGGCGGTTGCACTTGTACTTGTTTACCGTATCGCCTTCCAAGCGGTACTCGTTGTGGTAGTAGTTTTGCTTGCCATAGCCGTCCCATTCGTTTGTGCTGTAGATCGTCGACATATTCTCCGCCTTTCACTCGGTGCTTCTGGGAGAGGCCTTCCGTTTGCCTCTCGCTTCGAATTTTATTGAGCAGCGCATATGCCTTCATTAGTTGCGAACTAATATCGGGCCGCTGTGACCTTTTCGTAACCTTTCGTCTGGACAAGGGTGAAAAGCCAGGAAAAGAGGGAAGGGCCGACTGATTCGGGGAACGTGCAAAACGGTGGCCTGCGTACCGTGGACGCTCGCGCAAACGGATCCGCGCAAAATCGTGCAAACGGTCTATACAAAAAAGAGGCCCGCACGTGTGCGGGCCTCCTGTTAAAGCGCGAAGCGAGGGGGGCACTCGGTCCGCTTGCGCTTTTAGAACCATTTGCGCTTTAGATCCACTTGCGTTCGGTGATCACGCAATCGAACCCGTGGATATTCACCTTGTCGCCAATCTTCAGAGCATCTTTGCGGGCAAGGATGTAGCCGTTGTTAACGTTCTTCACGTACGAGTACACCAGCTTGGAAACGCGTCCCACTTCTTCGCCGTCAATGTACACCGGCTCACCAGGGCCGCCGTACTGCTTGGAGCGGATGTAGAAGTTTTCGTTGGCGTCGCACACCTCAAAGCCAACCATCTCGCGCGCTGGGCCCTCCTCTTTCACTTTCAGCAGGGCCTCTTTGCCGATGAAGTCTTTATCCCAGTTGATGCCGCGATCAAGGCCAACTTCCAGCGGGTTGGTGTGCGCGAGGTCGCGCATATAGTAGAAACCTGCCTCGGTGGGAAGCGTCCAGGCGAACACCTGGAACTCGGTGATCTCTTTACCGCCCGCGGCTTCAACGGCCTTGGCAATAGCCTCTTCTACGGCATCGGCATCGTCGGCTGCGCAGTAAACTTCAAAGCCGAATTTCTCGCCGGTGAATCCCGCGCGATTGACGATGGCGTCAACACCAGCCACCTTCGCGTCCTTGAACTGGAAGAACTTCAGGTCGTCAACACCGCCCTCAACGATGGCGTTAAGAACCTCGGGCGACTTCGGTCCTTGGACGGCGAACATGTGCCAATCGTCAGTGACCTCTTCGTAGTCGTAGTCGAAACCGTCACCGTGGTAGTAGAACCAGTCATCTTCCATCGTGGCGTACAGCGTGGATACCCAGTACACGTCTTCGGCTTTGCGCATAACAACTACGTCGTCGATAATCTCGGCTTGCTCGTTGAGCATGGTGGTGTAACGGCAACGCCCGACGGCAAGCGTGGCGATATTGCCGGTGCACACGTAGTCCAAAAAACGCGTTGCATCTTCGCCGGTTATCTCCATAAGCTGATGGGTCCACAGATACCAGCCGACGCTCTCGCGGACAGCCATGTGCTCGGAGCGCTTCCACTCGTCGTGAGCGAATATGTTCTTGTACATTTGGGCCTCCTCTTACATGAACTTGTCGATTTTCTTGGCGATCTTCACGCGCATCTTGCGATCGGGGGAATCTTCTTCCCAGATGGACCACTCGGCGCCAACCAGGGTCTTAACCATGCCGCGCCAAATATACAGGTGCGCCTCAACCAGATCTTGACAGCCGGTGATGGCCAGGCCGCTGCGATCGATTACGTAGATAACCTCGTCTTTGTTGAACGCCTCGATCTCGTACTTGCACAGCAAGCCCTGGAAGAGCATTTCCATAAGACCGCCCAGCAAACGGCCGTCACGCGGCATGCTGTCGGGCACACCAAGCCAGTCGCGGCAACCCTTGATGGCGTAGTATTCGCCGAACATGCCCTTGCCCGTGGCTTCAAGCACGCACTTCAGAATCCAATCAGCCTGCTCTTCGGTGGCATACCCCAGCTTCACGGCATTGGTGATGGCGGGCAGCAGGTACAACGATGCTGCGGTGGAGGAGTTCATCATCTGAAAGGAGGAGTCCTCTTCTTTGTTCGTGCCGTTCACGAAGTGATAATTGCATTCTTCGCGGAACATCATTGACTCGGAAACGGTATCTTCCTCTTCGGTAAACTTCTTGTAGTCGTCGCTGACTGCGGGCCCGAACGACTGCCAGCGCTCGTGCTCGGGAGCTGGGTACTTCTCGCGATTCTCGGCGATGATGCGGCAGTGGCGGTCGCCGCAGCCGCGGGCTTCGACCATCATGTAGTCCATCGTCTTGCCCTTGCGGTGGCGCGTGGCGGTGGCG
>JAZQAV010000124.1:0-22320 GCA_045545435.1 Eggerthellaceae bacterium
CCCATTTCGTTTGTGGGCATCGCGGTTCCGTTTCTGATGAAACGCATGCTCAACACCTCGCGACCCATTGTGGTGATTCCCGCAACGTTTATGGGCGGGGCGGTGTTCTGCATGGTGTGCGACCTTATCGCGCGCATGGCCTTTGCGCCAACCGAGCTCAATATCTCCACCGTGACGGCTATTTTCGGCGCGCCAGTGGTTATATTCATGATGCTCAATCGCAAGAAGCGGGTGCGTTAACATGGGCAGCCAACGCGCATATGTGAGCATGGACAATTTGTCGGTAGGTTACAACGGCAAAGCTGTCCTTGAACACATCAACGTCGATATCGAAAAAGGCGAGATCGTTACGCTTATTGGGCCCAACGGTGCCGGTAAGTCAACCATTTTGAAGTCCATCACGCGCCAGTTGAAGCTCATAGACGGCTGCGTGGTGCTAGACGGAAGTGATATTACCGCGCTCTCGTTCAAAGAACTGTCGTCGCGCATGGCGGTAGTACTCACCGAGCGCATGAAGCCTGAGCTTATGACCTGCCATGACATAGTTGCAACGGGCCGCTATCCCTATACGGGGAAACTGGGCTTGCTCACGCGGGAAGACGAGCGCATCGTTGATGCGGCAATGGCCGCCGTCCATGCGACCGAAATCGGTGGGCGTGATTTCGATGCCATCTCGGACGGCCAGCGTCAGCGCGTGTTGTTGGCGCGCGCGATCTGCCAAGAGCCCGACGTTATGGTGCTTGATGAGCCCACGTCGTTTTTGGATGTGCGCCACAAACTTGATTTGCTCTCCATTCTGCGCGGGATGGCCAAGGAAAACGGCATTACCGTGATTATGTCGCTGCACGAGATTGACCTGGCCATGAAGGTGTCCGACAAAATAATGTGCGTGAAAGGCACCTCGGTTATGCGCTATGGCGATCCCGATGACATTTTCGAGGACGGGCTTATCCAAGAGCTGTACGACATTGAAGCGGGCTCGTTTGATACCACGTTTGGTTCAATCGAGCTGCCTGGTGTTATGGGGACTCCGCGTGTGCTGGTGCTGTCCAATTGCGGTACGGGAATCCCGGTGTATCGGCGCCTGCAAAAGCAGGGGATTGCCTTCGCGGCGGCAATCTTGTCCGACAACGACGTCGATTACCAGCTGGCGCGTTTGCTTGCGGCCGACGTGGTGACCACGCCCGCATTCGAAGATCCCAGCGAGAGCGCTCTTGAGCGCACGTTGGCATACGTGGAATCCTGCGAGCGCGTGATAGATGCGGGGCTCGTTATAGGCTCGCACAACAGGCGCCTTCAAGAGGTGCTCGACGCGGCTCGCGCGGCGGGAAAGCTTGAGGAGGTGCGCTTGTGCCCAAGCTCGAACGCTATGTGACGGTGGGCCAAAAGAGGCTGCGCCTTGGATATACGACAGGTTCTTGCGCCGCTGCGGCAGCACGGGCGGCTGCCGAATTGTTGCTTGCCAATCACGAACTTGCCGCCGTTGAGCTCGAAACACCCGCGGGAATTAAGGTGATCATCGATATCGAACAGGTGCAGCGCGGACCATCGTGGGTTGAATGCGCCGTGAGAAAAGATGGCGGTGACGACGCCGACGTCACCGACGGCGCCCTGGTGTGTGCACGCGTGAGCAAAACCGATGCAGTCGGTATTTCCATTGATGGCGGTTTTGGCGTAGGGCGCGTGACACGCGCAGGTCTCGATCAGCCGCCAGGTGCCGCCGCCATCAATCGCGTTCCGCGTGAAATGATTGAAACGCAGGTTCAAGACGCCGCTCGCACTGCGGGCTACGACGGCGGTTTGCTGGTGGTGATAAGCGTTCCTGAAGGGGAGCGTCTTGCCGAGAAGACGTTCAACCCGCGGTTGGGAATTGAAGGCGGCATATCCATATTGGGAACCTCGGGTATCGTGCGCCCCATGAGCGAAGATGCCCTTATTGCCTCCATCCATCTTGAGATGGATATGCGCAAAGCCGCTGGTGTGCGCAACTTGTTGGTGACACCGGGAAACTACGGCCACGATTTCGCCCTGTCGGAATTGGGACTCGATCTTGATACCAGCGTGCAGTGCTCGAACTTTGTGGGAAATACCATCGATTATGCGGTGAGCTTGGGGTTTGAGTCTTTGTTGCTGGTGGGTCACATCGGCAAGTTGGTGAAAGTTGCCGCGGGAATCATGAACACGCATTCGAAGGTTGCCGACGCGCGTCGTGAGACCATGGCGGCACACGCTGCGCTTGCGGGCGCGCCGAGCGCCGTGATTCGCGCTATTATGGAATCCGTAACAACCGATGAGGCTATCGCTGTTTTGGACGAAGCAAACATGCGCGCCACGGTAATGGCAAGCATTACTTCATCGCTTGATTGCCAGTTGAAACATCGCGCAGGCTCGCAGATGCGCATCGAGGCCGTTTTCTTTTCTCGTGAGCACGGGCTGTTGGGGGAAACACCCGGTGCGCGGGAACTTGTTTCTTTGCACGTGCGGGACTAAGGAGGAAACCTATGATTCATTTTGTGGGCGCAGGGTCTGGTGCGGCCGATCTTATTACCGTACGCGGAGCGAAATTGCTGGGCGAGGCCGATTTGGTGATATACGCCGGCTCGCTGGTGAATCCTCAAGTGCTTGAGTACACGACCGAAAGCTGTCGCGTAGTGGACTCTGCTTCGCTTACCCTCGAAGAAGTGATTGATCTCATGGTTCAGGCGGAAGAGGCGGGGCAAACAACGGTGCGTTTGCATACGGGTGACCCCTGCGTGTACGGTGCCATCCGCGAGCAGATGGATTTGCTGGACGAACGCGGCATAGCTTACGACGTGTGCCCCGGCGTCTCGTCGTTTTGCGGTGCTGCTGCTGCGCTTAAGGCCGAATATACGCTGCCTGGCGTTTCGCAGTCGGTTATCATCACGCGCATGGATGGGCGCACGCCGGTGCCCGAGGGAGAGAAGCTTGCCAGCATGGCCGCTCATGGCGCAACGATGGTGCTGTTCTTATCCACGGGGCTGCTTGAAGGAGCGCAGCGCGAGCTTATGGCGGGCGGTATGAGCCCTGACACCCCGGCTGCAATCGTGTACAAGGCCACCTGGCCCGATGAGCGCGTGTTTCGCTGCACGGTTGGCACCCTTGCCCAAACCGCAAAGGAAAACGGCATAACGAAAACAGCGCTTATAACCATCGGCAATTTTTTGGGCAGTGCATACGAACGCTCGAAGCTTTACGACCCCACGTTCTCGCATGAGTTCAGAAAGGCCAGTTCGTGAAACGTGCGGCAATCATAGCGTTCACGCGCAACGGTTGCGCGCTTGCTTGTGAAATTGCGCAAAAGCTTGCCGCCGACAAGGATACGCCTGCTCCTAAGGATGCGGTGTTCGCTGATGTGGCATGCGCTGCTGCCGAGGGCGGCTTTGACGCGTTTGAAGTTGTCTCGGTGAGCGCGCCCGCACGTTTTGCGGCGGAGTTCGGCGCATCGCCTTATGAAAGCCTCGATAGCTGGACGCACGCGGCATTCGATTCCGCCGATGCGCTGGTGTTTGTTTCGGCGACGGGAATCGCCGTGCGCGCTATTGCACCGTATGTGAACGACAAGTTTTCAGACCCTGCGGTTGTGTGCATAGACGAGCGCGCGCGCTACGTGGTGCCGCTGCTCTCTGGCCATGTGGGTGGGGCAAACGAAATTGCCTGCCACGTGGCCAAACTGGTGGGCGCAATGCCCGTGGTATCCACCGCAACGGATGTGAACAACGTGTTTGCCGTTGACGTATGGGCGCGCGAGCAAGGTTTGGCCATTACCAACCGCGTGCTTGCCAAAAAAGTGTCGGCCGCGTTGCTTGAAGGCAAACAAGTGGGCTTTCAGAGCGACTTCCCCGTGAGGGGCGCGCTTCCCGACGGTTTGATCGCGCATGCGTCGCGCGAAAAGAGCCAAGACGTCACATTGGGCATTTGCGTTTCCGTCAACGAAGCGGCGCGGCCCTTTGACGAAACGTTGGTGCTGGTCCCGCGCGCTGTATCGTTGGGTGTCGGTTGTCGCAAGGGGATAGATGCGCAGGTGTTTGCCGAGGCGGTTGAACATGCGCTGGCGCAGGAATCCATCTCGCTCAATGCGGTGCGCAGCGTAGCTTCGATTGATGTTAAAGCGCAAGAGGAAGCGGTGCTCGCGTTTGCCAAGGCGCAAGGCGTGCCCACTCGGTTTTTTGACGCCGAGCAGCTGGCGGCTGTTGCGGGTGATTTTTCCTCGTCGGAATTCGTGCGCGAAACGGTAGGGGTGGACAACGTATGCGAGCGTGCCGCGCTTGCGGCGTGTCCCCAGGGAGTGTTGATTATGCGCAAGGTGGCCGCATCGGGTGCAACCGTTGCGGCGGCGCTTGATTCGAACATGGCGTTTGCGTTTCCGCGCCACTAGAAAAGGAGAGCTCATGAGCTTGTATGTAGTTGGTTTGGGGCCCGGCGCCGCTGACGATATGACCGTGCGCGCGCACAAAGTACTTTCGGCCTGCGATTTGATCATCGGTTACACGGTGTACGTTGACCTGCTAAAAGACGAGTTTCCCACCATTGAGATGCGCACAACGCCCATGCGCAAAGAGGTTGAGCGCTGCAAAATTGCGCTTGAGGAAGCGGCGTCGGGCAAAAACGTGGCCATGGTGTGTTCGGGTGATGCCGGCATCTATGGCATGGCGGGCCTTATCTTCGAACTGGCGTCAGAGTATCCTTCGGTTGATATCGAAATCGTGCCGGGTGTTTCGGCGGCAAATGGAGGAGCTGCGGTTTTGGGCGCTCCGCTTATGCACGACTTCGCGGTGATATCCCTTTCCGATTTGTTGACGCCCTGGGAAAAAATTGAAGCGCGGCTCGATGCTGCTGCAGCTGCCGATTTTGTTGTGTGCCTGTACAATCCCTCTTCGCGCAAGCGCTCCGATTATTTGGCGCGGGCGTGCGACATTATGCTGGCCCATAAGGATCCGCAAACGGTTTGCGGCATCGTGCGCAATATTGGCCGCGAGGGCGAATCGTTTGCTTTGACCACGCTTGCAGAGCTGCGCGACACGCCTGTCGACATGTTCACAACGGTATTTGTGGGCAACCGGCAAACGCGCGCAATTGAGGGCCGCATGGTGACACCGCGCGGCTATCTCCAGCGGAAGGATGATTAAGTGCACATATTGGTGTTCGGCGGAACGGCAGAAGGACGCTTGATCGTCGAGCATCTGAGCGCGTATCCCGATGTTTTTACCGTGGCTTGCACGGCAACCGATTATGGTGCGGAGCTGCTTGAGCCCCAGGAGAACTTGCAGGTGATCGCCGCTCGCTTGGATGCTGGGCAAATGGAAGAGCTTATGCGCTCGCAGCCCTTCTCATGCGTGGTGGATGCCACGCATCCCTACGCTGCAGAGGCGTCGGCTCATATAGAAAGCGCAGCTCGTGCTTGCGGGCTTGCGCGGTTGCGCGTGGTACGCGAAGGGGAGCCCGTAGGTCCTTGGATAGGAGCTGCGTCCGTGCAAGAAGCTGCGGCGTTGGCCGCCGCGCAACCGGGAAACGTGCTTTTGACCACGGGCAGCAAGGACTTGCCGACCTACGTTTCGGCCATGCCCGATTATAAAGAGCGCTTGTACGTTCGCATCCTTCCCGTGGCAAGCTCGTTAGCGGTTGCTGATAAACTGGAAATCCCTGCAAGTCATATCGTGGCTATGCAAGGCCCATTCTCGTTTGAGCTCAATTGCGCCCTCATGCGCGATTTGAACATTGCGTGCATGGTCACCAAGGCCTCGGGTGCGCAGGGGGGCTTCGATGAGAAGGTGAAAGCTGCTGCCGCATGCGCAGTGCAGCTAATTGTGGTGCATCGTCCAACGGTTGAAGAGGGCGCTTCGCTTGATGAAGCGTATCGTTATCTTGACGAGCTGATTGCAACGCACAGGAAAGGAGCGCTGCAATGAAGGTCTTCCTTATAGGGATAGGCATGGGCAACCCCGACACGGCAACGGTTGCAGCCCATAAGGCCATCGATTCAAGTGACCTCATTATTGGCGGCGAGCGGATGCTCGAATCCTTTGCCGCATCTAAGGCAACAAAGCTGGCGCTCACGCGCGCAGGCGATATTGTGGGGGCACTTGAGCAGGCGCGTGAAAAGGCTCAAAAGGACGGCGCAGAAGCGCATTTTTCTGCTGCGGTTCTTTTGTCTGGTGACGTGGGGTTCTACAGCGGTGCAACGTCGTTGTACAAGCGTCTTGATAGCTTTCAGGTTGAAGTGATACCCGGCATTTCCTCGCTGAATTACCTGTGCGCAAAAGCGCGTACGCCCTGGCAGGATGCGCATTTGGTGTCGGCTCATGGCCGTATTCACAACGTGGTGGGTGCGGTGCAGGCTCATGAGAAAACGTTTGCCATTACTGGAGGCGCCACCAAGGTGCAAGATATTTGCGCGCAACTGGTAGAACGGGGCCTCGGGCACGTTCGCGTGGTTGCAGGCGAAAATCTTTCGTATGCTCACGAGCGCATCGTGGAGGGATCGGCTGCCGATTTGGCGTGCATGACCTTCGCCGACCTGTCTGTCATGTTGGTGTTCAACGACAATCCGGTAAAACGGCCGTACGCCGCCCCTTCTTTGTCCGACGAT
Source organism: Eggerthellaceae bacterium (assembly GCA_045545435.1). Classification (GTDB taxonomy): domain Bacteria; phylum Actinomycetota; class Coriobacteriia; order Coriobacteriales; family Eggerthellaceae; genus UMGS1502. The sequence goes on from JAZQAV010000124.1 coordinate 6,608, forward strand.
GAGTTCGAGCGCACCACAGTGCCGATGACCAAGGAAGAAGTACGCTGCGTCGTAGTGGCTAAAATGCGCGTGTCCCACGATGCGGTGGTGTGGGATGTGGGCGCAGGTACCGGTTCGGTGAGCGTCGAGCTGGCGCTGGCCTGTCCTTCGGGGCGCGTGATTGCCATCGAGAAGAACCATGACGCCTGTGAGCTTATAAAACGCAACAGGGATACGTTTGGCGCGATAAATCTTGACGTGGTCGAAGGAAGCGCACCTGAGGCCCTTGCGGGCCTTCCTGCTCCCGATTGCGTGTTCATCGGCGGTTCATCAGGAGCTCTGGAAGACATTTTGCGCGCGGCCCTTTCCGCAAATCCCTCTGTGCGCATCGTGGTGAGCGCCATTGCGCTGGAAACCGTAAGCGATGCGCTTCGGGCGTTTTCCGCATGCGGGCTTGCTACGGACGACATTGTTCAGCTCAATGTCTCGCGAGCGCGCAAGGCAGGCTCTCATCACCTTATGATGGCGAACAATCCGGTATACGTTATAAGCGGGGAGGCGAGTTCATGCGCGTAAACGTTCCCCGTGTGCTCATAGGCGCAACGGCAAGCAATGTGGGGAAAACAACGGTTGTGTGCGGAATGCTTCAAGCATTGGTTGACCGCGGGCTTTCCCCTCTGGCATGCAAATGCGGCCCCGATTACATCGACCCCATGTTCGCTTCGCGGATTATAGGGGCCAAAGCGCGCAATATCGATTTGTTCTTCGCGGGCGAAAACACCGCACGTGCACTGCTTGTCCGCAACGCGCAGGGATGCGGTATTACCGTCATCGAAGGCGTTATGGGCTACTATGACGGCGTGGCGGTAAGCGATGTTGCTTCGGCGTGGGATGTGGCCCGCGCCACCCAAACGCCAGCGATTCTGGTGGTTGACGGCCGTGGGCGCGCCCGCTCGCTTGCTGCCGAAATAACGGGCTTCACCCGTTTTCGCGAGGACAGCCATATACAGGGCGTCATCATCAACCGCTGCTCCGACATGATGTATCCGCGCCTTAAAGCGCTGGTGGAACAGGAGTGCGGTGTTAAGGTGTTCGGGTACGTTCCCGAGCTGCCCGACTGTACGCTGGAAAGCCGTCATCTGGGACTCGTTACTGCAGACGAGATTGAGGATTTGCAGAACCGGCTGGCTGGTATGTCCCAGGCGGTATCGCGTTGCGTCGACCTTGAGGGCATTATCGCGTTGGCAAAAACGGCCCCGGCGCTTACGTGGGACACGCTTGAACTTCCCGCACCCGTTTCCGGCAAGCCGGTTGTGGCGGTGGCGCGCGACAGCGCTTTTTGCTTCTATTACGCCGACACCCTGGATCTTCTTGAGGAGCTGGGTGCCTCAATCGTTGAGTTTTCCCCGCTTGAAGACGAGGCGTTGCCGCAGGACGCTGACGCGCTGTATTTGGGGGGCGGCTATCCGGAATTGCACGCCGCAGAGCTTTCCCAAAACGCTACGATGCGCGCATCGATTCGCCAAAAGGTGATGGGCGGTATGCCTGTTATCGCGGAATGCGGCGGTTTTTTGTATCTGCATGATGCGCTTGAGGACGACAAAGGCCAAGAATATCCCATGGTGGGTTTGTTCAACGGGACGGCGTTCCGCACGGATAAACTGGGCCGATTCGGATACGTGACGCTGGAGGCGCGAAAACCGGGCCTGTTTGGGCCGAAAGGTTTCACGATGCCCGCGCACGAGTTTCATTATTGGGACTCCAAGAATGCCGGCGTCGATTTTGTGGCCAAAAAGCCGCAATCGGAGCGCACATGGATGTGCGCGTATACCAACAGCTGGGTGTACGCGGGCTTTCCGCACCTGTATCTTCCCGGTGTGCCCGAGGCTGCGGTGCGCTTTGTTGAAGCCGCAGCGGCCTACGCCGCAAAACGAGGCGAGGAGTAGGTGCCGTGCCTCATCATCTGATTGCGCTCGCCCTTGGGTATGTGCTTGATCTTCTTATAGGCGATCCGCCTTCGTTGCCGCATCCCGTGCGTTTTATCGGGAAGCTTATCAGTGTGCTTGAAGGCGCCTTGCGCCGCGTGATTCCCGATACTCCTGCCGCCTTGCGTGCGGGCGGCGTCGTGTTGGTGATCGCGGTTTGCGCGGTGTCGGTTGGCGCGGCAGCCCTCACGTTGTGGCTCTGTTCGCTGGTAAACGTTTGGCTCGCCACGGCCGTAGAAGCAGTGATGTGCGCTCAGATGATCGCGACGAAATCGTTGCGCGTGGAAAGCATGAAGGTGTACGAGGCGCTTACGACGGGAACCATTGACGACGCGCGCAAAGCGGTCTCCATGATTGTGGGGCGCGACACCGCCGAGCTTACCGAAGAGGAGGTTTCCAAAGCTGCCGTTGAAACCGTGGCCGAAAATACTGCTGACGGGATTGTGGCGCCGCTTTTGTACATGGCTTTGTTCGGTGCATTGGGCGGTGTGTTTTACAAAGCGGTAAACACCATGGATTCCATGGTAGGCTATAACAACGATGCGTATCGCTATTTCGGAAGCGCAGCGGCGCGCCTTGATGACGTACTGGGCTTTATTCCCGCCCGTGTGGCCGGAGCTTTGATGTCGGCGGCGGCGGTGTTGGTGGGTTTGGATGCCCGTCGGGCATGGCGTGTGTTTTTGCGCGATCGGAAAAACCACCTTTCGCCCAATTCGGCCCATACCGAAGCGGCATGCGCGGGAGCGTTGGGCGTTTCGCTGGGTGGTGCGCACAAATATTTCGGTAGAATTGTAGAGAAGCCGACGATAGGCGATGCGACGCGCGCGGTTTGCACGCGCGATATCGTGTTGGCAAATCGGCTGATGTATGCAACCTCGGCCTTGAGCTTCGCGGTTGCGATTGCGATTTCGTTTTTGGTGTACGCGCTGGGACAAATGATTTAGGGGCGTCATGGAGTTCTACGACCACGGTGGGGATGTGTACTCTCACGATGTCGAGTTGGACTTTTCGTCCAACTTAAATCCGCTTGGGATGCCCAAGGCGGTGAGAGACGCTCTTGTTGCGGCCGTTGACACGTTCGACGTCTATCCCGATACCGCGTGCCGTGCCCTTACGGCGCGCTTGGCAAAAACCGAAGGGGTGAGCGCATCCCATATCGTGTGCACGTCAGGGGCAAGTGATTTGATTATGCGCGTGGTGGAGGCGCTGCGTCCGCAAAACGCTCTTATCTGCGCTCCGGCCTTTTCGGAATACGAAAAGGCACTTGAGCAGTGCGCAGCCCACATTCACGTTCATAACCTGCAAGAACAAGACGGCTTCGAGCTCACCGAAAAGGTGCTCGATGATCTCACGTCCGAAATTGACCTTGCCTTTTTCTGTACACCGAACAATCCAACTGGGCTTACCATTCCTTCTGACCTGCTAAAACGGATATTGGAGCGCACCAAAGAAACGGGTACGTTCGTGCTTTTGGACGAATGCTTTTTGTGCTTTACCGATGAGGTGTCCGCGGTGCAGTGGTACACACACTACCCCCAGCTTGTTGTCGCAAAGGCGTTCACCAAACTGTACTCGATGGCCGGCCTTCGTTTGGGATACGGTATTTGCTCGGACGAGGCGTTTGTGCGCCAATTGTGCGATGCGGGTCAAACCTGGGCAGTTTCCACACCAGCTCAGGTGGCGGGGATGGCGGCGCTTGACGTGGCGCATTGGGAGCGTGACACGCGTCTTTACGTCGATGGGGCACGTCAGCGAATGCTTAAGGGATTGCGCTCGCTGGGCCTTCGCGTGATCGAGGGCCGCGCCAACTATCTGCTGTTCCAGTGTCGTCTTCCGTTATACGATGAGCTGCTCAAGCGCGGTTTTCTTATCAGGAGTTGCCAAAACTATCGCGGTCTTGATGAAACGTGGTTTCGCGTGGCGGTGAAACGCGAGGAAGAAAACGAGCGTTTGCTTAAGGCCATGAAGGAGGTGCTGTCATGACGGCTAGGCCCCTCATGATTCAAGGTACCATGTCGGGGGTGGGCAAAAGCTTGCTGGTGGCGGGCTTGTGCCGCATCTTTGCTCAGGACGGTTATCGCGTGGCGCCCTTCAAATCGCAGAATATGGCGCTTAACTCGTTTATTACAGCTGCAGGTGACGAAATGGGCCGCGCCCAGGTGATGCAAGCCGAAGCAGCGGGCATCGAGCCTGAGGCCACCATGAATCCCATCTTGCTCAAACCTACCAACGACGTGGGCTCGCAGGTTATTGTGGGGGGGCACGTTTTGGGCAACATGTCGGCGCGCGAGTACTTTGCGTTCAAGCACCAACTGAAGCCAAAGATAATGGAGGCCTACCAAAGCCTTGCCGAACGATTCGACATCATCGTCATCGAAGGCGCGGGAAGTCCCGCCGAAATCAATTTGAAGAGCGATGACATTGTGAACATGGGCATGGCAAAGATGGTAAACGCTCCCGTTTTGCTTGCTGGCGACATTGACCGCGGGGGTGTTTTCGCGCAACTTGCGGGGACCATGATGCTGCTGGAAGAAGATGAGCGCCGGTTGGTGAAGGGGCTTATCGTCAACAAGTTTCGCGGCGATGTTTCGATTTTGGAACCGGGATTGGAGACGCTGCGCGATTTGTGCGGTGTCCCGGTACTGGGTGTGGTGCCCTATACCTACGTTGATGTTGACGATGAGGATAGCCTTTCGGAGCGCTTGGATGTGAAGGAAACCGCTGACCTGATAGACATTGCGGTTGTTCGCCTGCCGCGCATTTCGAACTTCACCGATTTTATTGCGCTGTCGGCAATAGAAGGGGTAGGCGTGCGCTACGTTTCCTCCCCGCGAGAGCTGGGCAACCCCGATATGATCATTGTTCCGGGTACGAAAAGCACCATCTCCGACTTGAAATGGATGCGGGCTTCGGGCCTCGAGGCCGCTATCAAGCAGCGTGCCGCACGCGGTACGGTGGTGTTCGGCGTGTGCGGTGGCTACCAGATGCTGGGAACCGTGATATCGGACCCGATGGGTGCCGAAGGCGGAGGAAGCATACGCGGTATGGAGTTGCTGCCAACCGAAACCGTTTTCTCGCCCGAGAAAAACCAGGTGCGCACGCAGGGTGTCATTGGCGCTCTTGGCGGTCCGCTTGCTGCGGCTAGCGGGTCACCCGTGCAAGGCTATGAGATTCACATGGGACAAACCGTCCTTACCGGGGGTGCGGCGTTGTGCGAGCTCGGTTCTTCTGCAGATGCTCATTTGGACGGATGCTGCGCGGGAACGGTGTACGGAAGCTATTTGCATGGAATCTTTGACAGCCCCGTGTTCACCGACCGGTTGGTAGGGGCGCTTGCTCAAAGCAAGGGGCTTGATCCGCACGCCCTTCACGCGGTGGACATGGAGGAACACAAGCAGGCGCAGTACAACAAACTGGCCGAAGTCATGCGCGCTGGATTGGACATGGACGCGCTTTATCGAATTGTTGAGGAGGGTGCATGAGCGCGCTGGGAAAGTTGGAGCACGTAAAGCCGGCCGATATCGAAAAGCGCAGCTTTGAGATTATCACGCGTGAGTTGGGGGACAAGAAGCTTGACCCGGTGTGCGAGCCGGTTATCAAACGCGTTATCCATACCACGGCCGATTTCGAATACGCCGAAAACCTTGCGTTTTCGCCCCAGGTTGTCGAGCGGGCGGTTGAAGCGCTCGCTTCGGGAGTTGATATCGTCACCGACACCACGATGGTTGCCTCAGGTATAAACAAACGTGTCCTGGGCGGTTTTGGCGGATCGGTGCTCAACTACATTGCCGACAAGGATGTAGCAGCGCAGGCTAAAGAGCGCGGGCTCACGCGTTCTGCCATCTCAATGGAACGAGCGGCGGCATTGGGCAAGCCGTTGGTATACGCCATCGGCAACGCGCCAACAGCGCTTGTTCGCCTTTATGAGCTGGCCCAAGAGGGGGCATTGGTTAAACCGGCGCTCATCATTGGCGTACCGGTTGGTTTTGTTAACGTTGTTGAGTCGAAAGAGCTCATCATGGAGCTCGATGTTCCTTGGATTGTGGCAAAGGGGCGCAAAGGCGGCAGCAATGTGGCTGCGGCTATCGTAAACGCCCTTTTGTACATCGCATCGGGAAACGTACGTGAATAGGGGTTCAACTATGACCGCAAAGGGAAAGCTGTTCGGAGTAAGCGTGGGACCGGGTGACCCTGAGCTTATTACGCTGAAGGCCAAACGAGTGCTTGCCGAGGCTAACCATGTGATGGTTCCCAAGACGTCGGGAGCGCATCAGCCAGCACGCGATATTGTGCTCACGTGCGTTGATGAGAGCAAGATACTGGACCTTCCAACGCCTATGAGCCACGATCGCACTAGCGCGAATGCGGCCTACGATCAGGCTGCTGACACCATTTGCGCTCTACTCGATCAGGGCGAGTCGGTAGCGTTTGCCACGATAGGCGATGCAACCATATATTCCACGTACATATACGTGCACCAACGCGTGCTTGCCCGCGGTTATGATGCCGAAATAATCCCCGGGGTGCCATCGTTTTGCGCGGTAGCGGCAAAGCTCAACATGTCGTTGTGCGAGGGCAAGGAGCGCCTGTTGGTATGCGCTGGTCAAGGGGACAAGCTGGCCGAAAGCTTGGATTTCCCCGCGAACAAAGTTCTTATGAAAGCGGGACGCACCATTGGCGACTTGCAGGAAGAGCTGCGCAAGCGTGATCTTTTAGACAGCGCGTCCATGGTTGCGAACTGCGGGCTTGACGACGAGCTTGTTATGGAGCGTTTTGGCGATTTGGATGGGTCGTCGAGCTATTTCTCCGTGGTGGTAGTCAAAGACAACCGATAAGGCTTGCTCATCTGATTCATTGTTCGCGCGCGACTTTTTGCGACTTGGGTGCCCGTCTGGGGGTTGCCGTTCGTTTGTGACTTGCCATTAAAAAGAAATCAGTCCAATTTTGGTTCACGTTTCGTAAACGATGACGAAACAGACCGATTCCGTTTTGCCGACATCGGTTGTAGCGCGTTTCAATTTGTCGCATTATGCACATGAGGCATTGCACAGGGGTTCGCGCCCAAAACTCGGCAAAGCGGTGGTGCGTCCCGTGCGGCTCAGACAGAACTGAATGCGCAGGAGGTTTTTATGGCAGGAATTCAGGACGGATTCAACAATATCGGCGATGGCTTCAAAAACGTGTTTCTTGCTGGTATTGGGGCCTTGGCGCTTACCAGCGAAAAGGGCAAAGAGCTGGTAGATACGTTGGTAGCCAAGGGCGAGATGACCATCGAGCAGGGAAAACAGGTTAATTCCGAGCTCCAGCAAAAAGCCGCTGAAACCACGCAGGGTATCCGCGATGCGGCTTTGGAAGCGCGCATGAAGGCAATGTCCGCCGAAGAGCGCCAGTCGTTTGTTGAAAAGGTCGCCGAGCTTGCAGCAAAGCAGAATATCGCTGACGAGCAGGCGGCAGCCGAAGCTGCTGCTGCGGCGGTTGAAGCCGAAGTGGTTGCCGAGGAAACGGTAGACGATCAACCTGCTGCGGCGGATGTTGCGGGTGACGCGGTTGACGCAGCGAACCAAGCCGCTTCCGATGTTGCGCAAGCCGCCGAAGAGGTAGTTGCGAGCGTTGTGGAAGCCGCTTCTGCTGCCGGCCAGGCAATTTCTGACGCGGCTGGTGAAGTTGTCGACGCCGTTGGTGAAGCATTTTCGAAAGATGAGTAACTAATAACCCGAATAGGTTATCCGCGTAAGGTACCAGGTGCCCTCGGCGATTTGCTGAGGGCACCTGCATTTGTTCGTGCGTTATTTCGTAGGATATGCTTTCGATTGTGCTGTTGTGCGAGTGTGTATCCTAGTATTTTGGGGAGTAGAGTTGCAAAGGTGCGTTAGTATTTAAGCGAACAAACCAACGATTAGACAAAGTAGCATATGGCAAACAAGTTCATTGAATCCGATGGGTCTATAATGCGCGTTCCCGGCATTGTATTCGGGCTCTATCTTGTTGTTGTATTGGGGATGGTCGTGTGCCTGCCCCCCTTTATTGAATACGTGACGAAACAGCCTTTTGCCCCGTTCGACTTATTCTGGCTCATAGGCGGCGTAGTTCTCGGCTTTGTGCTGGTGCTTGGCGTGCATGCTTTCTCGAAGCGTTTCGGGCATGCTTTCTTAAAACAGCGTCCTTATTATTTATTCTTGTTGCTTGGAGCAGCTCTTTTGCTTATCTGCCAGCATGCGATAATCATGGGTGGCTTCTTTAAAACCGATTGGGATGTGTTGATCCTAACGGATTTCGATGATGCGCTTCCCGCTAAGATCGATTATTTTTCGGAATACCCAAACCAGCTTTTGTTAGCGGGATTGTTCAGGCGAATAGCCCGATTGGGCGCTCTGTTCGGTATCAATGACGGATACCTGTGCGTAGTTGCAATAGGGGCTTTGTGCGTTACCTATTCTGTGGTGGCATCAAGCCTTATCGCAAAGAAATTGGCAGGTTTCCCCGCGGGATACGCGACATTTGCGATTGCGTTCGTCTTCATCGGACTGTCTCCTTGGATTCTGGTTCCTTATTCCGACACGTATGCGATGGCCTTTGTGGCAACGATATTGTTGGCGTATGTCTGCGTAGAAAAACCGATCATCAAATGGCCGGTGATTCTTGCTTTTTCGTATATCGGCTATCGCATCAAGCCGACGGTCATCTTTCTTTTGCTGTCGATTGCTGTCCTGGAGGCGTTAAAGGCAATCATTGCCTCAAAACGAAATGAGGCTAGGAATAATGCCCCGGCACGTCCCAGGGTCTCTAAAAGGGCGTCCGTATCCCACGATAAAGCATACATGTTGGGTGCGAGCGCTTTGGCGCTCTGCATATCTGTTGGCTTCGTGTCGTGGATGAGCGATTTCGGGGAGAAGCTTGACGAACAGAAAGCCTTTGGCGCTGCCCATTATTTAATGATGGGCCTTAATACCGAAGGCGATTCGTATGGGGCGTGGAGCTACGAAGACACGCTGTTCTCGCGAAACACTTTATCAGTTCAGGAACGCACCGCGGCAGATCTCGAGCGGCTCAAAGAGCGGTTGAATTCTGCCGGCTTTGTAGGGGTGTCCAAGTTGCTCGTAAGAAAAACGGTGAGCAACTATGCTGACGGCACCTTTGGCTGGGAAAGAGAGGGCACGTTTTATTACGAGGCCATCGGCGAGAATGCGGTGGTAAAAAGCATATACGGCATAGATGATGTGGGTGCGGTATCGTTCGACAACAATACGTTTGCCCCCTTTTTTCAAATCATTTGGTTCTTGCTTCTCGTTGGGGTGACGGCGGCCTGTTTTCTTGCTCCCGGGTCCACGAAAATTCAAGCCCTCTTTCTTTCGTTTTTTATGTTGAGCGTGTTTCTCACGTTGTTCGAATGTAGGGCGCGCTATCTCTTGCTTTATGCGCCGTGTTACGTAATATTGGGTGTTCTTGGCTGGAGATATATTGCCGCCATTTATTACGCAAGAACCGCTAATCAGGAACATCGTATACCGAACAAAAAACGCATTGATGGGTGAGTGAGATTGCATGGAAACAGAATCTCAGGTGACAAAGAGAACCACGAAGCCGCGTCTCTTTTTTGTTATTCCGTGCTACAACGAAGAAACAGTGCTGTCGGAAACGGCCCCATTGTTTCTTGCCGAGCTTGAAGAGCTTGTTGGAACGCATCGGGTGTCGGATGAGAGCCGCATTCTGTTCGTGAACGACGGATCTTCTGATGCTACGTGGGATGTTATTTGCAACCTGGCTCATTCCGATGAACGAATTGCAGGAATGTCGCTTTCAAGAAACAGGGGCCATCAAAATGCGCTTTTTGCAGGCCTGATGGAAGCAAAGGATCTGTGCGATATCGCAATTTCGATAGACTGCGATGGACAAGACGACATTAGCGCAGCCACGGCTATGGTTGACGGTTATCTTGAGGGCGCCGAAATCGTGTACGGCGTGCGGTCGGACCGAAAGACCGATACCGTGTTTAAGCGCGTAACAGCTGAAGCGTATTATCGGTTTCTGCAGTTTATGGGGGCAGATGTTGTGTTCAACCACGCCGATTATCGCCTCATGAGCTCAAAAGCGCTCGATGCGCTCGCTGAATATCCAGAGGTGAACCTTTTCTTGCGCGGCTTGGTGCCCCAGCTTGGATTTAAAACCACCGAGGTGTTTTACGAAAGAAAGGAGCGGGTGGCAGGTGAGAGCCATTACCCGCTTGGCAAAATGCTTGCCCTTGCATTTGACGGCGTCACAAGCTTGTCGACAAAGCCGATGCGTTTCATCTCGGGAGCGGGCATTGCTTTTTTGATCATCGGTCTTTTGCTGGCTATTTGGGCCATAGTCACTGCCGTTACGGGAAATGCAGTGGCTGGCTGGGCGTCCACCATTTGTTTGATGAGCGTTCTTGGCGGATTGCAGTTGTTTGCGCTCGGTGTGATTGGCGAGTATGTGGCCAAGGCCTATATGGAGTCTAAAAGACGTCCTCGCTACATTATTGAAAGTCGAACGTGGAAATAAGCGCCACGGTCGAAAACCTGCTGCAATGATGATCGCCCAACGTCTTGTGAAGTCGTTGGGCGATTTGCTGTAAAAGTCTCTGCGCGCCGTAGCGGCGGCTCCCTCACAAGTTGCTAGTGTTTTGCGCGTGAGTTGCGACGATTGAGGGCTCGATTGTTCGATCCTTTACGGTCGTAGGTATTGCGTGCGTGCTGCTTTGACCGATGGCGTTCGCTGCGGGTTTGCAGCATGTCGTCGTTCATTTCGCGGTTGGTTTCGCGCGCATCTCGTTTGTTGCCCGAAAAACGCCTATCTCGGTCAGAGAGCTTGTTGCGACCTGCGAACTGGCCTTTTCTGCCCCTGTATTCTCCGCTGTTCGAACCGTTGCCATTCAAAGAGCGTGCACGCGAGCGGTCGCTTCGTGTAGCGTTGCCATTACGCATCCCTTGTGCTGAGGCTGCACGGTGGTTTTCGAAGTTGGCGCCCTCACCGTGTGCTGCCTGGTTCGGACCCTTCGCTGCTCTGCTTTTCTGGTCTTTTGCGGTGTCCGCGTTTCGGGAACGATAGCCCTGCAGGCCGTGGAACGATTTGCTCGAAGCCTGTTCTGCGTCAGTTTGCTGTCCTTCGGCCCCTTTTTGCTTGTGGGCGCGGATGCGCTCGATATCGCGTTCGCGCACGCGCTTCTTTTTGCCGTGCTTGTTCTTGTTCTTGGTTTCCAGGATGCTTGGATCAATGGTTACGCTGCGCAGCTCCATGTAGGGGATCTCGCGATCGATCAGGCGCTCGATATCGCGCAGGGCGCTGCGCGTTTCGCGCGTGGCGAAAGATACCGCAAACCCTGTTTCGCCTGCGCGGCCTGTGCGCCCGATACGATGGACGTAGTCTTCGGCCATGTCGGGCAAGTCGTAATTGACCACGAAGTCGACGCTGGGCACGTCGATGCCGCGCGCGAGCACGTCGGTAGCAACCAGCAGGTGCGTTTTGCCCTTTGTGAACTTCTCCAGCGCACGTTTGCGCTTGGCCTGTGGCTTGTCCGAATGGATGGAATCGGCCGTGTATCCCGATGCGCGCAGGAGGTCTTTAACCTCCTCGGCGCGTTTTTTCGTGCGCGTGAACACGATAACGCGGGTAAAGGCCTGCTCGGAAAGGAGCGCGTTGAGCATCTCGGGCTTCTTCTTGCTTTCGACGGGGATGATGTACTGGTCCACCGTCGCTGCAGTTTCCCCTCGATGTGCGACTTCCACCATGAAAGGATCGCGCAGGATGGGCGCCACGCTTTTCATAACCTTACGGTCGAGCGTCGCCGAGAACAAAAGCGTTTGGCGACCTTTGGGCGTTTGGGCGATGATCGTTTCCATGTCAGGCCAAAAACCCATGTCCAGCATGCGATCGGCCTCGTCGATAACTAAAACGTCAATGTCTTGCAGCTCGACGACGCCACGCTCGCGCAGGTCAAGCAAACGACCTGGCGTGGCAATGATGATATCGACGCCTTTGCGCAATTTGTTCATTTGGGGACCGTATTTCGTTCCGCCGAACAGCGTTGCCACGAAATGATCGGTTTCGTTCGAGATGGTGCGGCAGACGCTGCCGATTTGTTCGGCAAGTTCGCGGGTTGGGGTAACCACCAGCATGCGCGGCCCCGTAACTTTTTGCTTGTTGCGCACGGCATGCGTGAGCGTGCTCATGGTCGACAGCAAAAAGGCTGCCGTTTTTCCGGTGCCCGTAGCTGCAGCGGCGCACACGTCGCGGCCCTTCAAGATGGGCGGAATAGCCTGTTCCTGGATGGGAGTGGGCTCGGTATACCCCAGCTTGTTAACCGCCTGAAGTGCGGCGGGCGACAAACCAAGTTCTGAGAAAGCTGCTGTCATGGCGGTTCCTTGGATCGAGTGAAAGCAAATCGTTGGGATTGTAAAGGGTTTGCCTTCGCCTTTTCGCGTGAGTTAGGCCGAAACACACAAATTGCGGCTGCTTCGCATGAAGCAGAACGCCTTTTTCATAAGGGGAAGCAATCGCGAGAGGTCGTTGTGGCATGATTCTTGTTTCGCCACATGAACCCATGCAACATGGTAAACTCACATGCGGTACGTCAATTGGATGCAGTTTACGTGCTGACTAGCTCGCTGCTCGTGCATTGCACGAAACTTTGCGAGCATGTGACAACAGCAATTAAAGCTTTCGGGCGCGTCCGCTCGAGCCTTTTGAAAGGCAGATGTTTTTATGGCAGACTACATAGAGGGAAAACGTCCCATTATTGAAGCGATGCGCACCAAAGTGCCGCTCAGGCGCATCATGATCGCGGATAACATCGTTCAAGATCAGCTCATCGGCGATATTCTGCGCAAGGCTAAGCAGCGAGACATCCGGGTGGACGTGGTTTCACGCAAGCGCTTGGATGAAATCAGCGCGCGCGGCAGCCACCAGGGCGTTATCGCTCAAGCGCAACCGTTTGAATATGTGGGCGTCGGCGAGGTTATTGAATCGGCCCTGAAGTACGCCGATAACAACGAGGGACGTGCCCTGGTGCTCATCCTCGACCACATTACGGATGCCGGCAATTTGGGCGCCATCATTCGCAGTGCCGATGCGGTGGGGGCAAGCGGCGTGGTTATTCCCAACAAGCGCAGCGCACATGTTGAGGCGTCCACGTACAAAAGCAGTGCCGGCGCGGTTGCACACGTTCCCATTGCCCAAACGTCAAACATGGCGCAAACCATCAAACGCTTGCAGGACAACGGTTTTTGGATCGTGGCGGCATCCGAGCATGCGCCCAACGACATCTGGGATGTCAACATGACGGGCAAAATCGGTTTGGTTATGGGAAACGAACACGAGGGTGTCTCGCGTTTGGTGCTTGAAAAGTGCGATTTGTACGGCCGTCTTCCTCAGATGGGCGCTGTGTCGTCTTTGAATGTGGCGCAAGCAAGCACTGCATTCATGTTCGAATGGCTTCGCCAAAACAGGCCAAGCCAAGCATCTGTCGCGCCTGGTGACGCGCTCGAAGCGTAAGCTTGCGCGAGGGCGCGCTGTATGCGCATAAGGGACATTAATGGCATCTACGGGAAACATAACCGATTACGTTGAGCGCTGCTTGAAAACGTTCGAGGAGCAGCCGCTCAACGAGTTGGACTCCCTGGTGTTCTCGCAGCTTGTTTACTTGCGCATCGGGGAAACATTTCCCGATGCCGCAAGCGATGCGGGACGCGCTCTTAAGGATTTGTTTCAGGCCGAGCATCTTGAGCGCCTGTACGGCGGCATGCGCGACGTGCCCCAGAACAAGCGCATGATAGCCGCCCTTGCGTCGTCTCCGCGCTTTCGAGACGTTCGGGTGTGCTGTTACGTGAACGAAATCGAGCACGACCGCGATAAGCAATTCTGTGCCGTGTGCTTCAGGCTGCCTCACGAAGCGGGAAGCTATGTGGCCTTCAGTGGCACCGACAGAACCATTGCGGGCTGGAAAGAAGATTTCAATTTGGCGGTTCGCTATCCTGTTCCTTCCCAGTTGGAGGCAGCAGACTTTTTGAAACGCTGCGCTGGGTTTCCGGGGGCTTTGTACGTGGGTGGCCATTCGAAAGGCGGAAACCTGGCAATCTATTGCGCTATGACGGCGCAAGAGGCGGTTAGCGCGCGCATCGTGCGCATATTCGACCATGATGGTCCCGGATTCTCGCATCAGGTGATTGCTTCGGATGCCTTTAAGGCCGTGCTGCCGCGCATCAGCAAGACGGTTCCGCAGGGATCGCTGGTGGGGCTTTTGTTTGAAACGGTGCCCACCATTCAGGTTGTTGCCTGCAACGGAATCGGTGGCATCATGCAGCACGATCCGTATCTGTGGCAAGCTGATATAGAAAACGCGCGCTTTGTGCTCAAAGGCAAACTTGATGAGGCGGCTGCGCGCAATGACAAGGTGCTTGACGAATGGGTTGCATCGATGGACGAGGAAGAGGGTGCGCGCTTTATCGATGCACTCTTCGGCGTGCTGTCGGCTGGTGGCGCAACGGAGTTCGGGCTTTCTGCGGCATCGGTCAAACCCCTTGATGTGGTTAAAGGCTTGCTGGAATCGGGCGGGGGTGCACGAAGCGCGCTTACGGGAAACCTCGCGAAGCTGTTCGGTATGCTGGCTTCTGCGGCCGTTTCCTCACCGTTTGCGCGCGCCGATGAATCGTCACGCTCCTCAAATGCTGAAACAACTCCGCTGGGCGATGCTCGCTTAAGCGACCGTGCATAACGCACGTTCGTTGCGCATGCCCCGCGAATGGAAAAAACGAAAGGAGCGCGCCCATGCCGCGCGACCGAAAACGGATACTGATAGTGGATGGCTTCAATGTGCTGCGCAGCTCGAGCCGTTACAAGAATCTGCCCGCTCCAACTCCCGATTTCGACAGCGACGTGCTCAATCGCGCACGTGAGCGCCTCATAAACGACGTCGTGTTGTTTGCCGGCAAAGAGTACAAGGCCACCATCGTTTTCGACGGGGGAGGAAACGTGTACTCCACCGGAGCGCCCGAAACGGTGGGTGGCGTGCGCATCGTGTTTTCGCCTGCTGGCTCGTCGGCCGATAAGGTGATTGAAAAACTGGCGTTTGAGGCGCGCCAGCGAAACATCGAAACCATGGTGGTCACGTCTGACGCAACCATCCAAGACACCGTTTTTGGGCTGGGGGTCGACCGTATGAGCGCTGAAGGCTTTGCGGTTGAGATGGAACGCTACCATGAGGAAACGCGCCTTGACGACACACCCGCAACGGCCGAAAAGCGCACGATTGCCGGCCGCATCGATAAAGCGACACTCGCGAAGCTTGTCGCCTTGCGCGATGGGAAAATTTTTTAGGAACGAAATCCCTGATAAAGCGCTATAAACTACAGGGAAAATCCATAGCTGCTAAAAAAAATCCTTGACCCGGTGAATTTCGCATTATATTCTGTACGACTGTGACTTTTTGCAGAAAACGCGTGTTCACAAAGGAGGGAAAGCCTCGTGGCTCAAGGACAAAACACCACATCCACCAGCCGTTTTAGGGCGCGCCGCAGCTTCGCAAAGATTCCGGACGTCATGGATGTTCCCAACCTGATTGCCGTGCAAACGGAAAACTTCAAGTGGTTCACCACTGAAGGTCTCGATCAGGCATTCGCGAGCATCAGCCCCATCGAGAACTCCACCAAAGATATGGTCGTGGAGTTTGGCAAGCATGAGTTCGGCGAGCCGAAGTATACGGTAGAGGAGTGCAAGGAGAAGGACGTTTCCTAT
>JAZQAV010000125.1:0-10036 GCA_045545435.1 Eggerthellaceae bacterium
CGAAGTCGGTCTCGCAGTTGAGCTCGAGTACAACGCCGGATTTGGCGTCGTCGGCAACAACGGCAATAACGGTGCCCTCGTTGGTGGCACGGCCGGCCTTCTTGGCAACAGCGGCAAGACCGCGGGTGCGCAGAACGTCAACAGCCTTGTCCATATCGCCTTCGGCCTCAGTGAGTGCCTTCTTGCACTCCATCATGCCAGCGCCGGTCATCTCGCGAAGCTCTTTTACCATAGCAGCGGTAATGTTGGCCATGGAAATTCCTTTCTTTTCGAAATGGCACCATCAAAAGGTGCGTGGTCAAAATGCGCAGCGATAACGTGCCGCGCGAACGTTTAAAACCTACTCAGCAGGAGCAGCTTCAACGGCCTCTGCAGGAGCCTCTGCGGCCTCGGGGGCAGCCTCAGCGGCCATTTCCTCGGCAGTAACAGGAGCGCCCAGGCCAGCGATGGCAGCGTCAGCGATGAAGTCGGCAAGCAGCTTGACCGAACGGATTGCGTCGTCATTTGCGGGGATGCCGAAATCAACGTCGTCGGGATCGCAGTTGGTGTCAAGGGTGCCAACAACCGGGATGTTCAGGCGCTTGGCCTCGTTGATGGCAATGCCCTCACGGTTGGTGTCGATGACGAACAGCGCGTCGGGCGTGCGGGTCATGTTGCGGATGCCGTTGAGGTTGGTTTGCAGCTTGCCAAGCTCTTTGTGCAGAAGGATTTGCTCCTTCTTGGGCAGAAGGGCCATGCGACCATCGGCGTCCATTGCCTCAAGCTCTTCCATGCGGCGTACGCGAGAGCGGATGGTGGAGAAGTTGGTCATCATGCCACCGAGCCAACGAGCGTTAACGTAGGGCATGCCGCAGCGGTTAGCAGCATCGGCAACGGCTTCCTGAGCCTGCTTCTTGGTGCCCACGAACAGCACGGTGCCACCGTTTTTGGTGAGCTCAGACACAAAGGTGTAGGCTTTGTCCAAGCCCAGAAGCGTCTGCTTAAGATCAAGGATGTAGATGTCCCCACGGTTACCGAAGATGTACGGCTTCATCTTGGGGTTCCAGCGACGGGTCTGATGACCGAAGTGCGCACCTGCGTCAAGCAGGGTTTGAATACTGACTTTCGCCATATTCATTCTCCATTCGTTAGTCCTCTGCCCCGGGTCAACCCTGAATCCGCAGCCTTTTTCGGGTGGCCACTAGCGGTTCAAGTCACCGAAGCATGTGTGATTAGAAACTCATGTATTGTAACGCAAGAAACGTCGTTTGGTTCAAAAGAGCCAAACGACGTCCCGAAATGCACTCACGCTCCATATTATGGCTGCAATAGACGTGCGTCCGACATACAAGCAACTTATGGCACCCAGGCAGCAAGCGGCCGCACGCGCAGACCAACTTAAGGCACGCGGCCAAAACGCCCGAAGCACAACCGAAGGTTCTTAGGACACGACGGGCAGCAACTTCTGGGGGAGGTTGCCTTGCCCGCCGTTATCCCCAACATCAAACGGCCTTGATGAGGCCAGGGAAAGGGCAATGGTCGAACTGTTGTGCAAAACCGAAGACACCTGCGGAGAAATAATTCCCGCAATGCCAAGTGCCAGGTAAAGCGAGTTAAGACCAAGGGTTGATTTGAACGTGGAATCCATCCTGCGCGAAAGGGCAACGGAAAGCCTGCGCAGCGTTGCAAGCGAGTGCAGATCGCCATCAAGCAGCGTGATGTCGGCAACCTCTTTGGCCACCGCCGTTCCCTGCCCCATCGCAATTCCCACATCGGCCAAGGCCAATGCAGGGGCATCATTCACACCGTCGCCCACCATCATCACGCGACAGCCTTCGCTTTTCAGCTTCTTGACGAACTCGTATTTATCTTCGGGAAGCATATCGGCATGGAATTCATCGACCCCCGCCGCGTGGGCAACGCGTTCGGCAGCACTCTCATGGTCGCCGGTAAGCATCACCAGGCGCTTGAACCCTAAACTGCGCAGCTCGTTAACCGCTTCAGCCGCATTTGCTTTAAGGGGATCTTCGACGAATATGGCGCCTATAAGTTTTCCGTCGTAAGCCAAGAACAACGGTGAGGCTCCATCGGCCTGCTCCTTTATAAGCGAACGTTGCTCGTCGGTAACAGGCACGCCCTCATCTTCCACAATGAAATGCTCCGACCCAATGGCCACGCGCTTGTCGTCGAGGGTGCTCACAACGCCATGGGCAACAATGTACTCAACCTTGGTATGGCGTTCGCGATGGTTAAGGCCGTGTCGCGAAGCGGCACGCACAACCGCTCGGGCCACAGGATGCGGGTAATGCTCTTCTAAGCACGCACTGAGACGCAGCACTTCGCGCTTGGACCACTCGTCGTCAAGCGACAGAACACCGCATACGCGCGGCGTGGACTCCGTCAGAGTTCCCGTTTTGTCGAACACGATAGTATCGGCCTGTTCCACGGCGTCAAAATATTTGGAACCTTTTACGGTGAAACCGGCTTTTGCCGACTGGCTCATTGCCGAAAGCACCGAAATAGAACCGGTAAGCTTAAGCCCACATGAGTAGTCAACCATCAAAGCTGCAGAGGTGCGCACGATATCGCGCGTCACCAGCGCAACAATTCCCGCGAGCAGGAAATTCCAGGGAACAATTTTGTTCGCCAGCTCTTCGCGATGAGCCTGTTTGGGAGAACGGTACTGATCGGCGTTTTTCACAAGCGACACAATGGAGCGCAACCGCGTTTCACCGGGATCGCTCCCCACGCGCACGATGATCTCGCCCTCTTCCACCGAGGTTCCAGCAAACACCGTGTCGCCCACCGAACGTTCAACCGCCAAGGGCTCGCCGGTAAGCGATGCTTGATTCACCATGGCGACGCCACTTACCACCTGGCCGTCAACGGGCACGGGCATACCCGTGCGCACCACCACAATGTCGTCTTTTGCCAAGTTGTCCACGCGCACTTCTTGCTCAACATCTCCGTACAAGCGATGTGCCGTTTCAACGGTGCCCATAAGTGCGTCGATAAGGGCACCTTCAGAGCGTGCCTTCGTATAGTGCTCGAGCGTTTCTCCCAAGTTCAGAAGAAACATGGTTTCGCCCGCGGTTTTGGGATCTTTTTGGGCAAACGACATCGCTACAGCGGCCGCATCGAGCACGGAAACGTTCATGCGCGGAACGCTCAATGCATGCATCGCCGCACGGAAAAACGGGCGGAAGCGCCAAAGCCCCACCACCATGGCAAGGGGCTTGGGTAAAAACGCACGACGAAGCACATATGCTCCCGCAAGCGTGGCGATATCGAGCAATAGGCTCTGCGATTGCGAATTTGTCGACAGCGAATGTCCTTCGCGAGCGCTCTCGATCATCCCTTCGTCAATGGCGCACAAATACGCAATAGCGCGCCGCCTGCCGCTTTGCTCCTGCGCATACGAAAGCGCGATGGAGCCAATTCGCGGATACAAGCGGAATTTGGTGATGGCGGGACTTGCCGCCAATACCGCCTCAAGCGCGCCGCAATCGTTTTCTGGAACAGGACCAGCCAACTTGATGCGCATACGACCAGGGAATTCTTTTTCGATGTAATATTTCACGGCGCGTGTCCTTCCGCGACCACGGGCATCTCAAATAGACAAAGCGCGCAATAGAACGACGGGCGTTTCTTTCGCGCGCTCCGTAAAAAACAACGGCTGTGTTTAGAAGACTTAAACGAGATCGTCTTCAGGTTGGCTTGCGGCAGCAGCCTCGGCTTTTGCGGCCTCCATCTCGGTTTCGCATGCGCTCATGTACGTTGCTTGAGCGACGATGTCATCGTATTCGGCCTTTGCTTCCTCAACAATGTCCTGGTAGCCCTTCTTTGCCCTCATGCCTTGAGCCATAGCATGCACGTAGCCTTTTTTGGCCGTGTCGCTGGTAAGTGCAGCGATGCCAACCGTGCCAATAAGGAAACCGAGTCCGGTGAACAACCAATTGTTACGCGTTTCTTTTTCCATAACGCCCTTTCCTTTCTTCGATGAACAACTTCGGCCAAACAGGAGGAGCAACCAAGCAATGTCGCGTGCCATGCAAAGCGGCAACGCAATAACCCCGTTTGGCAATTCGCGCGCAAGAGACGTTGCAAGCCGCCGAAAAGAGTGGGATTCACGTCTTGCTATCTGTACCTTAGAACACATATCTAATGAAGTCTAGGGTAACTTTTTGCGTAAACTATAGTTGACTTTCTGTTATCGACAATCGCTAAGTTGAGATTTATTCCCAGATAACACCTGTTATCTCAATTTCAACTGCTTTCAGAGAATTCGGACTGATAAACTTTATAAAACGCATTGATATGTTAGCCGCGTTTATTCTTTGTATTCTGAACGACTTCTGCAGTGAGGTGACACATCGTGAAATCGCATAAGTATTGGGCAATCGCAAGTGCAATTTGCATGTTCATGGCCATGTACACGGGCTACAAGCACAAATAGCACCAGAACAGCCAAAACCCAAGTCCAATAGGCGCGTTTTTCGCTGCGCTTGAACAAATGCGCATTTCAAAACAACGCGCATTCGCAGCTGTAGCTCCATGACTGCAATCTATGTGCTCATGGGGTTTTAACGAGCGCTTGAGCTTCGCATGATGGTAAGCGACGCCATCGTTTATCATCATGCTCCAAGGCCAACGCGGCCAAACGCCTATCCGTAAACGCAACTGCAACGAGGCCAGCATGGATTTTCAACGCGTCGAATACGAGCTATCTTTTGGCACGGTTAAGCAGATCATCCCCTCAACCGTTCCCGAGATTGCCTTTGCCGGTCGTTCTAATGTTGGCAAATCGTCCCTGCTCAACAAGCTTTTGAATCGCAAAGCACTGGCACGTGTTTCCCAGAACCCTGGCAAAACCGCAACCATCAACTTTTTCAAGACCGATAGCGCGCGTTTTGTCGATTTACCCGGATATGGATACGCAAAGGTTTCAAAAGCAGAGCGCAATCGCTGGGCAACGCTTATTGAGGGCTACTTCAATCAGGACCGCAATTTTGCGCTGGTGTGCTCGCTCATTGATATTCGCCACCCTGCACAACCCCTTGACGAGAACATGGTGTCGTTTTTGAAGGAATCGGGGCTTCCTTTTGCCGTGGTGCTCACCAAAGCCGACAAGCTGTCCGCCTCGAAGGCAAATCAGCAGGCAAAAGCGATTCGAGACCAACTTGAACTGCCCGAAGACGTGGCTTCATTCGTAACCTCGGCCGAAAAAGGAACCGGCATTGCCCAGTTGAGGCAGGCAATTTCCGAAGCCGTTGAAGCCTCCCCTGTTTTCTAGCGCATAAAGCAAGCGATATTGAGGCAGCGGAAGCTGTTCCGAACCGCGCAAAGCACGCAAAGCCCAAACCTTAGCGCGTGGGCAAAAGATTTTACGCCGCCAATTAATCGACTTCGCCATTGAAGCCCTCATCAAAGGCTAATCGGCTTCGCCCGTGAAGCCTTCATCAACCAGCAAGTTTTCGCCATCGGCAGCCGCTGTTGCCAACTGATCGCAGCGCTCGTTTTCGGGGTGCCCGTGATGCCCACGCACCCAGGTAAACGTGACATCATGAGGTTCTTTAGCGGCCAGCAACCGCTTCCACAGATCAACGTTTTTAACGGGCTTCTTCTGCGCGTTTTTCCATCCGCGCGAAATCCAGCCATCAATCCAGTGGTCGTTAAAGGCTTTAACCACATACTGCGAATCGGTGCAAAGCGTTACCTTGCAGGGGCGCTTAAGCGCCTCAAGGGCAGCGATGGCGCCCATAAGCTCCATACGGTTGTTGGTAGTTAGCGCATAGCCCTGCGATAACTCCCGCTCGTGTATCTTGCCATTGGCATCGGTAAAGCGCAAAACCGATCCATAGCCACCAGGGCCAGGGTTGCCGCGCGAGCTCCCGTCGCTGTAAACCTCAACATACGTTGTCACGCTTGCCCTTCCCTTCGCAGAAACAACTTCGCCGAAGGGATTCCTTCGGCGAAGCAAAAATCATATTAGAAACCGTTGGCGACCAAGGTTAGTAGGGTTTCACCACCGAATAATCGCCCTCATCGAAGTAACCGGTCATGCCAGTTTCGGCAACACCCACATTGGTGTTTACCGCATGGATGATGCTGGTGATGTTACCGTAGTCATCAACGCCAGAGACGATGGCTACATGGCCAGCGTTAACAACAAGGTCTCCAATTTCGGCGCCCGCCGATTGCTCGTAACCCATAAAGGTATACGTGGTGCCCAGACGGTTGCCGTACTCACCGGTGATGGCATAGCTCACCAGGCCGGAGCAGTCAAAGCCGCCCCATGAGCCGCCCGTGCCGCCCCATACGTATGCAGAGCCGATCATGGCACGTGCGCGGTCAACGATGGAATTGCCTGTGGCGGCGGTATAGGAGGCAACCGACGAATAGGTGGTGCCGGTGTTTGCATCGTATACCGAGCCGTCGGAGTTGATGGTTGCGCCATACTCGGCAGCGGCTGCAGCGTAGTAGTCAACCTGAGCGGCCGCTTGCTCGGCAGCGTATGCGGCCTGGGCTTCAGCACTGAGCTGCTCGTACACAGCGCGCATTTCCTCAATGGCCTCTTGAGCCTTTTGATACGCCACGTTAGCTTCGTTTGCCTTGGTTTGAGCTATAGCAGCCTGCTCTTCGAAGATCTTGCGCTTCTCATCCTGCTCAGCGCGCAAATCCTTGGCCTCCTGGACCAAAGCGGCATCGTTGTCGTTCATGCGACCCAGCAAATCCCAGTTGGTGGTGAACTGCTCGAACGAAGCAGAGCCCAAAAGCAGATCGAGCATGGTGGAAGCACCGGAGCGATACATCGAACGTGCGCGATCGCCCAAACGTTCCTGAATTTCATCCATGCGCGCATTGATTCGGTCGATTTCGGCCTGCGCAGCGTTGCGGTTTACGATTGCGTTCTCGTACTCGCTGAGCGCACCAAGATATTCGCTGTAGTACTGATTTGCGGTTTCCTCCATTGCGGAGAGCTCGTTAAGGGCCTCATCAGCACGAGCCTGAATCTCTGCGGCCGATTCCGCATAAGCCGGCTCTACGGCAACGGGGGCACCCGTTGCAAAAAGCGTTCCCGCCAAAACGGCGCCACAGACGCCCATAATAATTCGCTTGCTATCAGCAGCGTGCAGAACATGTAGCATCCTGAAACCTCCGTAGCTCATTTGGTCTGCTTGCTTACTAGCCTATCGCGTAGTTTGGTTATAGTTCGGTTGCAAAAGCTCGTACTAGCGTAACATACCTAAAGCGTTTGTCCAAAATACGTTCCCAAAACAACAGAGAAAGCGGATCCCAATCAATCAATTCCGCTTTCTCTGTTTACGTTTTGCCTGTTCAAAGAGCTATGGAGTGAGCGACGTTGTTGACGGTTTCTCCATTATTTCGTGTATTGGGACGGATGTTTTTTAAAGAAGTCGGTACGCGGCGGCAACTCGCGAACCGCATGATCGCGCTCTTGGTTTTGCGCGAGTTCCGCCAAGGAAGCAAAATCATGATCCCAGCTGAAGAACTGCTCGGGCGGGAAATCGAGGTACGAGCAAATGCTCTCGCAGCCTGCGGGAACAACCGGATGCATGAGAAGCGTTGCAATCCACAAAAGATAGGCGGTGTCTGTCAGCACCTGGCGGCGCAACGAAGCATCGCCGTCGTTTTCCGCACGCTTGATACCATCTGCCCAATGCTTGTTCACCACGCGAATGAACTCGTCCATAAGCGACATAACCGAATGCAGCTCGGCCTTTTTCATGAGGGCGTCATAAGAAGCGAGCGCTTTGTGCGCAGCAGCAACAACTTCTTCGGTAGGCGCGTCAAGCGGAATGCATCCCGCAAAGTTATTTTTCGCTTCGTACAAAACACTGCGGGCAACGCGATTGAAAACGTTGGTAAGAAGCGCACCCTCTTTAAGAACCGGATCGGCCACGCGCGGGTCGTCGCGCTCTTCAGGTTTTGCCGTGAACGGTTTCGGCTTGAAACCAACCGATTTTTGGTCGAGGCCCAACGCCAAGAAGTGAGCACGCAGCTGCTCTACCGTGTAATGCTCGAGCAATTCATCGGCCGAAGGGGGCTTGATGTCGCTTGACGAAGACGCCTTCTTATTGCCCAGAAGCACATGATGGTTTGCTATGAGCATGGTTTGGCGCATGGGGCGCTCAACCGCATCATGCGAGAAAACGCCGCCCGGCAGCAGCGCATGCCACAACGCGGGCTGCGCCACGCCGTAGAAGTACAGGTTGTCCTGGCCGATGAACTGGTAAACCTGCGCATCGGGATCGCACCAGAAGTCTTCCCAGCTGTTGGCATCAAGACCAAGCTGGTCATTGGCCGCAATGGTAAACGAGATGGGCGCCCACAAGCTCTCGGGCCAGCACCATACCGTCAGGCCTTCAACGCCGTCGATAACGGGAGCCTTAACGCCCCACTCGATATTGCCCGTGATCCTGAAAGGCACGAGGGCCTTCCCCGTGCGGAAGCGCATCCCCTGCGCACGCAAAATGTCGCGAGCCTGATCGCGCTGTTCTATAGTTGCAAACTCAAGCTCGAAACTCTGCTTGCCCTTCTCGGGCTCGTGCATGCGATGCGCGGGAAGCTGCGAAGCAAGCTGTTGGTACTGCTCCTGCAAATCGGACTTAATGTAGATGATGGGCGGCACCAAGAATTCGTTGATAACCTGCGAAACAATAGGCCTCACGTTGGGATCGGCTTCAAGCTCTGCCACGTGCTGCGAAAGATACTGGGCGAATGCGGGCAAATCGAAATACCAGTTGTCAACGGGGCGCATCTCGGGAACCGTGCCGGTAAGCGTCGACTTGGGCGCTATGAGCTCTTCGGGTGCATAGCTGTGACCAAGGTCGCACTCGTCGGCATACGCGTGCTCGGATTTGCATCCCTGCACCGGGCAGCGACCTTGCACCTGGCGTCCGTTGAGGAAGGTTTGCGCCTGGGCGTCGTAAAACTGCAGCGTCGAACGCTTATGCAAAAAGCCGTTCTCGTACAAACGCGTGATGAAGTTCTCAGTGAGCCGTTGGTGAACCTCGCCCGCATGGCCAATGCCCGACCCCTCATAAATGGAGAGGCTGATGTCGTACGCATCGAGCGTGCGCTTTTGTGCGTCGTGGTTGGCCTGCACGTAATCGGCTATGGTGCCGTTGAACTCGCCAGCTTCCACCAGCTTGCGGTAGCCCTCGTTGATAGGAGAACCAAAGCAGTCGGTTCCGCTTATGAAGCGCACGTTGTCGGAACCAATGCGGTCGCGCAAAAAGCGCGCGTACGCGTCTGCGGGAACGAAAACGCCCGCTATGTGACCGAAGTGCAGCGGTTTGTTGCCATAGGGCATACCCGCTGTTACCACTGCGCGCTTGGGCCACACGATGCGTTTGTCGCGAACGTAAGTCATAGAATCGCTAGTGGGCAAGAATTCCACCTTCTTCGCTTTCTTTCAAAAGAGTAGCCAGTTGGTCCAAGGATAGCTCATGCTTGGAAAGCAGATAGGCCAAGCTGGACAGGTCATAGGTTTCAATATAAAGGTCGTACGTCTCGTACGAACTCACACCTGCAAGCTGCGCGGCTTTCGCTGTCGCGTCTTCAAGGGTGCCCACCTCATCGGCTATGCCGTTTTTAACTGCGGTAGTCCCCGCAAAGGGCAAACCCGTCGCAAGTTCACGCACTTGGCTCACGGACATCCCGCGACCATCGGCAACGTTTTCGATAAACGCATCGTTGATTTCGTTCACCATTTCCTGATAGTAGGCGCGTTCCTCTTCGGTGAGCGGACGGTAGCCGTAGCTGGAATCTTTGCTGTCGGCCGAAGCGATGGTGTCCACGTTAATGCCCAGCTTTTCCATAAGTTCGGAGATGTCGAAGCTGGTCATAATCGTGCCGATGGCGCCGATTTCGGTGGTTTTCGCCACATAGATGTAATCGGCCTGCGACGAGATTTCGTACGCTGCAGAAGCGTTGATGGAAGCACTTGAAACCACCACGGGCTTATGGGTGCTTTCACGGAATTGGCGCAGGTAGGTAGACATCTCCTCGCCTGCCGTGGCAGTTCCGCCGC
>JAZQAV010000126.1:0-6849 GCA_045545435.1 Eggerthellaceae bacterium
TCAACGATGCCTTCGGAGGCAATATCGGCGTTCTGAATTGTGCCGCCGAACGTTGCAGCAACATCTTGCACCGCCGGAAACTCTTCCCGCACGCTCGCTGCGGCCCTTTGAGCCGCAGCTGCCTCATGCGCCATCACGTCTGTGTCCTGCATAGCTACCATACCGGTCGGCCGAACAAATCCTGAATTTCGGAGAGCATCATGGAGCTGCGCGCATCAACGGTAAGCGGGAGCTCTGCGCGGAATTTGCGCCCGTCGCTTTGGTTGACCAGCAGCGCCACGTAGTCGCGCCCTGGATACGACTGCAGAATGCGGTTCAGGCGCTGCACGCGCGTTTGATTGAACTCCCCTGCTCCCACCTTAAGCTCCAGATTGCTCGGACGCGCATCGTCCTCGTTAAGCTCCACGCGCTCAACCTCAAAGACTTTAAGCTGGTCGCCCCTATCGCCATGCTCATAGCTGCCTTTGACCATAACCACTTCGTCTTCGGCGATGAACTCGCGGTAATCGTCGAACTTGAACGTAATGCATTCAATGGAGCCCGTGGTGTCCTCAAGCGTGAACGTTGCCATGCGCGTGCCCCGCTTGGTGGGCCTATCGGAAACGTTCGAAATCATGCCCACGAGCGTCACGTTCTTCATATCGCGCTGGCGCTCGAGCACATCACCGATAGAACGCTTGGTCATGCGCGCAATGGCGGCCTCGTACGGGCGCAACGGATGATCGGAAACATAGATCTTCATGATTTCTTTTTCGAACATCAGAAGCTGACGCTTTGGCCACTCAACGCCATCGGGGGCGGGAACGTCATCCTCAAAGCCCGCGTCATCGTCGGCGAACAAATCGAACATGCTCACTTGTCCCTTGTCGCGGTCGCGCTGACGCTTGGCCGCGCTTTCCAGAAGCGGCGTTTCGTCCACGAAGTACATGAGCTGCTTGCGCGTATACCCGGTAGAGTCAAACGCGCCGCCCTTGATAAGCGCTTCAAGCGTTTTGCGGTTGTAGCACTTCGCGTCAAGGCGATTCACGAAATCGTGCAGCGACGTGTAAGGACCATTTGCCTCACGTTCGGCAATGATTTCGTCGGCAACCGACTGGCCCACGCCGCGCACGCCAACCAATCCAAAACGGATGTCGCCATTTACAGGCGTGAATTCCGCATTGGAGGAATTGACGTCGGGCGGCAAAACCTTAATGCCCGATTTGGTGCAGCTTGCGATGTAGCGCACGAGCTTATCGGTGGAGCCCATGTAGCTTGAAAGCACAGCCGACATGTATTCAGCTGGATAGTACGCCTTCAAGTAAGCCGTTCTCATAACCAAAACCGCGTAGGCTGCGGAATGCGATTTGTTGAACGCGTACTTAGCGAATTTCTCGGCATCGTTCCAAATTTCTTTGGCGATTTCGATGGAATAGCCGTTTTCAACGGCGCCCTCGTTCCAGTCGCCCTGCAACTGGCGCATGATGTCGAGTTTCTTTTTGCCCATGGCCTTGCGCAGCTTGTCAGCCTTACCTGCCGAGAAGCCGCTCATAAGCATGGAGACCTGCATGATCTGCTCTTGGTAGACCATGGTTCCGTAGGTTTCTTCAAGCACGGGGCGCAAACGGTCGTCGTAATAGCGCACCGGCGTTTTGCCCTGAACCACCTTCACGTAGTCCTCGACCATGCCCGACTCCAAAGGACCCGGACGATTGAGAGCAATGGAAGCAACAATGTCGGAGAAGCGCTGCGGCGGAATTTGCCCGAACAGGCTCACGTACAGGGGGCCTTCCACCTGGAACAGGCCGTCCATGTTCATGATTTGCCCGCGGTTGCGCAGCTCACTGCGCATAAGTGCGAAAGCCTTGTCGTCCTCGATGGGAATTTCCTCAGGAGCGATATGAACGCCCGTGGTGGCCTCGATGTTCACGCACGCACGCGACAGAACGCCCAGGGTGCGCAAACCCAAGAAGTCCATCTTCAGAAGTCCCAGCGAAGGCGTGTAGTGACCGTCGTACTGCGTGATGATGCCGCCGCCTTTGGTGTCGCGCTTGAGCGGAACGTGGTCGCTCATGGGATCGCGACAGATGATGGTAGCGCACGCATGCACGCCCTCGCCGCGCAGATGGCCCTCGATGCCACGCGCGGAATCGATAACCTGGCGCACATCCTCTTCTGTTTCGTACGCCTTCTTAAGGTCGGTGTTCTCGCTGAGCGCCTTGTCAATGGTAATGCCCAGCTCGTCGCCGATCATTTTGCAAATACGGTCACCAACGCCGTAGGGGTATTCCAACACGCGCGCCGCGTCGCGCACGGCATTTTTCGCTTGCAGCTTACCGAAGGTGATAACGCCGGCAACGTGATCTTCGCCGTAGAATTCGCGAATGTGATCGATAACGTCACCGCGATGCATATCGTCGAAGTCGACGTCGATATCGGGCATCTCAACGCGCTCGGGGTTCAAGAAGCGTTCGAACATGAGGCCGTTTTTAATGGGGTCAAGGTCGGTAATGCCCATCGCGTACGTACACAACGATCCGGCTGCCGAACCACGGCCGGGACCTACGCCGATGCCATGCTCACGGGCCCAGCGGATATACTCCTGCACGATAAGGAAGTATGCGGCAAAACCCTGCTGCGCAATGATGTTCGCTTCGTATTCGTATTGCTCAAGGACCGATTTTTCCTTGCCCATGCTGTCGGTGATAACCACATCGCGCCAGTTGGGACCATAACGATGCTCGAGGCCCTTTTCGCACTCTTCCCTGAAGAGCATGACTTCGGTATAGCCTTTAGGAAGCGGGAAACGCGGAAGGATTTCGTCGCGCTCAAGCTCAACGTTGCATTTCTCGGCAACCTCAACGGTGTTGTCGCACGCCTCGGGGAATTCCTTGAGCGCCGCGCGCATCTCCTCTTCCGACTTCATGTAGAACTCGTCGTTGGCAAAGCGCATGCGCTTTTCGTCGTTCACCTTTGAGCCGGTGCCAATGCACAGCAGCACATCGTGCGACTTCGCATCTTCGCGCACCAGGTAATGGAAGTCGTTTGTGGCAATGGTTTTCGCACCGATGGCCTGGGCAACACGCACCAGCTCGCGATTGAGTTGAGCTTGCGTCATGCCGCTGTCGGTGAGCACGCCTTGGTCCTGAAGCTCAATGTAGAAATCGCCAGGATCAAAGCAGGCGGCAAGCTTCTTGGCCCATGCAACCGCTCCATCAAAATCGCGATTGTCCAAGCATTTGGGAATGATGCCCGCCAAGCACGCTGACGAGCCGATAATGCCGTGGCCGTAGCGCTGAAGCATGGCATAGGTAGTGCGCGGACGGTAATAGAAGTTGTCAACATGCGATTCGCTGACAAGCTTTAAAAGGTTATGGTAGCCCTCGTTGGTTTTTGCCAACAGCAGCAAGTGGTACAGGCGGGGCTTGATATCGCGACGCAGATCATCGTCATCGGTGAAGTAAACTTCGCAGCCGTAAATTGGCTTGACGCGCTTGCCCGTTTCCTTTTCAACCGCATCACAAGCATCTGAGAGCTCGGGGATGCCCGACATCACGCCATGATCGGTAACCGCAATAGCCGGCATATCCAAATCCGCAGCGCGGCGCACCATATCTTTGATATGGGTCATGCCGTCAAGCAGGGAATACTCGGTATGATTATGCAAATGAACGAATGCCATGCTCACGTCCTCAGGTCGCTGTTCGTACACCGGCATCAAAGCGGTATCCGCTTTAGAGCCTTTATCGCTTCGTATGAATTTGTCTGGACGCGTGTGCGATAGAGTTACGAATGCGCCCGCACTTTTCCGAACAATCTTACCAGCATCCAACAGAACTTCCCACGAACAAACCGTGGAGTTTGAAAGAAGAGCACTTGCACGCGCGCTTGCATCCTAAAGAGCTTTTTGCATAGGGTACGAAAAACGCTTTGCGTAGATTGCAAATTGCTTTCTGCGCGGACACGAATCTTTTCGCAATGGACTGTGTTACTCTTTTCGCAAGGATCAAGGAGCGAACGCGACATGGCAAAACTAAATGTAGCCTTGCATTCATGCGAAGATGATGTTGACGAGTGCATAGTTATACCCGATGGCATAAACTTCATCGGCGAAAACGCTTTCGAAAACAAGCGACGATTGCAAAAGGTTATCGTTCCCGAAGGCGTCACCGAAATCCATCAGCGCGCCTTTTCTGGCTGCATCAATCTGCGCGAGGTTGAGCTTCCCTCCACATTGCGCGTTATCCAAAAGGAAGCGTTTAGGGGATGCTGGCGCCTGAAAAGCATTACCATTCCCGAGGGCGTCACCCACCTGCCAGAGCGGGTGTTCATTCGTTGTCGCAACCTTGCAGAGGTTTCCCTGCCCTCTACGCTCACATCAGTGGGGATGCAGTGTTTTCGCCACTGCGTTGATCTAAACAACGTTGCCATACCCGATGGCGTTACCGAAATACCCGATGGGCTGTTTCAAGATTGTTTGCACCTGGCAAACATCACGTTGCCAAACGGCATCATAGGAATAGGCAACGATGCCTTCAGCAACTGCCGCGACCTTACCGCTATAACCCTGCCTGGCGAGTGCATGTGGATTGGACAGCGCGCGTTCAAGGACTGCGCGGCATTGGTTCAGGTGGTGTTTCCTGAAGCGCTGCGCTCCATTGAAGCGGAAGCGTTTATGGGAGCGTCTCAGCTGCGCACCCTTGCGCTGCCCGCCAGCCTTGAGCTCATCGACGAGCGCGCTTTCAAGAACTGCCCCAAGGTAGCGCGCGAGCAGGTGCCCGCGTCGGTAGTGTCCGTTGCAGAAGACGCCTTCGACGCCGAAATCGCCCAAGATGAAGCTCTCGCAGCCGCAACCGAAGTTGCTCAAGATGAGGCCTCCGCAGGCGAAAGCGAAACAGCACAAGCAGAAGCCCCTACAATCGAAGCCGAAACCGCCCAAAAAGAAGCTTCAGCAGGCGAAGTTTACGCCGAAGCTGCCCAAGCGGAAACCCCTGCGATCGATTGCGCAGATAACTAATCGCGATTCAGCAAACCGTCCTTACCTCATAAAGAAGAACGGGATGCGGCTTACTAGCCACATCCCGTTACAAGCATGGATCCTTCGAAAGAGGATGCAAGGTTAATCACGCGTGAGCGTGAGCGCCTACAGGGTACCTCCCGTAGTCTTTACCTTTGCCTTAAGCTCGTACCAAGCAAGACGCTCCTGCATGGTCCTTACCGTTGCCTCCAGAGCTTCACGCTCCTCGCCTTCAGCGGCCTCATACTCGGCCTGCTTAGCAGCAATGTCGGTCTTCAGGTTTTCAATCTTGGGATTTACATCGTCAAGATCGATGGTATCAACCTCAGAGCCGAAGCGCGGAAGGACAGACAGATGGTTATTGAGCACCTGCGTGCAGCCACCCGAGATAAGGAATTCCTTGCGCTCTTTTCCATCAGCGTCCATCCACAGCGTTAATATGCCGTCGCGATTGAGGCCCACGAAGCTTTCGTGACCGCTCAACACGCCGAAATCGCCATCTACGCCAGGAATCTTGGCGTATTCGACATCTCCGGAAAACAGCCCCCTCGTCGGGATTGCTACCTCGCAACGATACTTAGGCATTAGCTTCTTCCTTCTTCATTTCCTCAAAGGCGGCGTAAACGTCGTCAATAGAGCCCTTCATACGGAAGCACTGCTCGGGGATCTCATCGCATTCGCCATCAAGAATGGCAGCGAAGGAGCGAACGGTGTCCTCCATCTTCACATAGGAGCCAGGCAGACCGGTAAACTGCGTGGCAACATGGAAGCACTGGCCCAGGAACTGCTGCGCCTTACGAGCGCGGTTAACAGTAAGCTTCTGGTCCTCGGAAAGCTCGTCCATACCCAGAATGGCGATGATGTCCTGCAGGTCCTTGTAGTTCTGCAAAAGCTCCTGGATGCCAACAGCAACGCGATAGTGCTCTTCGCCGACGATAGCCGGGTCAAGAGCGCGCGAAGAGGACTCGAGCGGATCAACAGCAGGGTAAATACCCAGCTCGGCGATGCTACGCGAAAGAACGGTACGAGCATCCAAGTGGGTAAACGTGGTTGCAGGAGCAGGGTCGGTCAAGTCGTCGGCAGGCACGTAAACAGCCTGTACGGACGTAATGGAGCCGGTCTTGGTAGACGTAATGCGCTCCTGCAAGTCGCCCATCTCGGTTGCCAGGGTGGGCTGGTAGCCTACTGCGGAGGGCATACGGCCGAGCAGTGCAGATACCTCAGAACCAGCCTGGGTGAAACGGAAGATGTTGTCGATGAACAGAAGAACGTCCTGACCCTGATCACGGAAGTACTCAGCCTCGGTGAGCCCTGCCAGGCCAACGCGCAGACGCGCTCCAGGAGGCTCGTTCATCTGGCCGTAAACCAAGCAGGTTTTTGCGATAACGCCGGACTCGCTCATCTCCAGGAACAGGTCGGTACCCTCACGAGTACGCTCGCCTACGCCCGTGAACACCGACGTGCCGCCGTGCTCTTGTGCGAGGTTATTGATGAGTTCCTGAATAAGAACGGTCTTGCCTACACCAGCACCGCCGAACAGACCGGTCTTGCCGCCGCGTACATAGGGCTCAAGAAGGTCGATGGACTTAATGCCGGTCTCGAAAACCTCAGTGGTAGTGGTAAGTTCGTCATATTCCGGAGCGGGACGGTGAATGGGCATGAAGCCCTCGATGTCCTCGGGAATAGGCTTTTCGTCAACGGGCTCGCCCATGACGTTCCAAATGCGACCAAGGGTCGCAGGGCCAACAGGCATCACGATAGGATGGCCAGTGTCGACCGCCTCGAGTCCACGGACCATACCGTCGGTGGAGCTCATTGCTACGGAGCGAACGAGGTTGCCAGGAAGGTGCGTC
>JAZQAV010000127.1:0-11240 GCA_045545435.1 Eggerthellaceae bacterium
TTGGAAGACATCCATGATAGCGCCCTGCACCACGACGTTCTTGTGTCCACGCACGCTATAGCCATGAAAGGGGCGCTTGAGTATTTGACGCCCTCATCAAACGGAGGCTATTGGTCAACCTACATCGGCAACTGCGCTGTGTACGCCTGCGAAGTGGGCGAAGACGAACCATGGGGCATCCCTTACGAATGGACGCCATCTTCTTAATATGTGAGCATTCAGAGCTGGGTAGGGGTGCCAACGGGACTATAGGTTGCAGAGTGCGCTATACTCGGAAGTTACATTCGCTAATATGCGTGGCGGTAACCTATGCGCTGCGACAAGAAAAACTGAGCACTACATACTAAGGAGCGTACAACATGCTAGACCTTCGTTTCGTTCGCGAAAACCTTGATGAGGTAACGGCCGCTATCGAAAGCCAGCATTCCTCATTCGACAAGGAATTGTTCGCGAAGCTTGACGAAGAGCGCCGCCAGGCCATCGTGGTGGAAGAGGCCCTTCAAGCAGAGCGCAACACCATGTCCAAGGAAATTGGCAAGTTGATGGGCCAAAAGAAATTCGAAGAGGCCGAGGCCGCCAAAGCGCGCGTCTCCGAAATCAAAGAAGAGCTTCCCCAGGCTACCGCTAAACGCGAGGAAATTGACGCGCAACTCAACGACATGCTCATGCGCGTGCCCAACATGCCGTCGGACACCACGCCTGTTGGCGAGGATGAAAACGACAACGTTGAAGTGCGCAGGTGGGGCACGCCGCGCGATTTCGAGGCCGAGGGTTTCGAAATGAAGCCGCACTGGGATCTTGGCACCGATTTGGGCATCATCGATTTCGACCGCGCAACCAAGCTTTCTGCCAGCCGCTTCATTGTGTTGGCTGGTCAGGGCGCCCGTCTTGAGCGCGCGCTCATCAACTTCATGGCCGATAGCCACACCGATCGCGGGCTCAAAGAATGGTGGATGCCCGTTATGGCCAACGAGAAGACCATGACCGGCACCGGCCAGCTGCCCAAGTTCGAAGAGGATATGTTCCACACGCGCGAGGGACTTTACCTTATCCCCACCGCCGAAGTTATGCTCACCAACTTGCATGCTGAGGAAACCATTGAGGGCAAAGACCTTCCGCTGCGCTACTGCGCTTTCACCCCGTGCTTCCGTGAAGAGGCGGGAAGCGCTGGCCGCGATACGCGCGGTCTTATTCGCGTGCACCAGTTCGACAAGGTTGAGATGGTGAAGTTCGCGCGCCCCGAGGAAAGCTACGAAGAGCTTGAGCTTATGGTGAACGACGCTGAGTTCATTTTGCAGCAGCTGGGATTGCCCTATCGCGTCATCAACCTGTGCACGGGCGACCTGGGCTTCTCTGCCGCCAAAACCTACGACCTTGAGGTGTGGCTGCCTTCCTACAACAATTATAAAGAGATTTCGTCGTGCTCGAACTGCACCGATTTCCAGGCGCGTCGTGCCAATATTCGCTATCGCGACCCCGAGCAGTTCAAGGGCTCGCGCTACGTGCATACGCTCAACGGTTCCGGTTTGGCGGTTGGCCGCACCATGGCGGCCGTGCTGGAAAACTATCAGCAGCCCGATGGCTCCATCAAGATCCCCGATGTACTGGTTCCGTACATGGGCGGCAAAGAGTACATCACCGTCCAATAGGCTTCTTGCCGCGCTATAGGTAAAAGGCGCTTTGCCTGAGTATGACTGAACGCGATGACAAACGCTCAACGGACGCGGAGGGTGCCCAAAAATCCTCCGCGCAAAAGCGTCGTGCCGAAAAACCGCGCCCGTCGGTTAAGGACAAACAGCGGAAACGTGCTGCTCGAAGCCAACGTCCGACGGAACGGGGCAATCGGTCGGAAAGCAGCGCTCGTTTAGAACGCAGCAATCGGGCGGAAACTCGTGCGCATGACGAAATATCGTCCGTAAGCGTGCCGGGTCATCCGGGGTTTTCGGTCGTTCGCTCAAACAGGGCTCCTGAAAGCGGCTCGGCGGCAGCAGGGCACGATGTGTCGTACGGACGCGCCAACACCATAGGCCTCGCAAGCTATAAACGAAGTCGTTCAACAGGCTTTCCCTCAGGTGCTGTGGCATTTGGCGAAAGTGATAGCGTCTTTTTGCACGCTGATTCGGAAGCCAACGCTGTGCAGGCGGAGGGCGCAGAATTTGGTGTTGAACGCAAGGCAAGTGCCCCGTACACTGAAGCATCTGAGGACGCTCGTTCAGCGAGTACCGCAGACGCGCCCGAAACCGCACACGGTTCAGCGGCTATTCCCGTCGAAGCGGTAGTTGCGCGAGCAGCAGCCGATGGGCCGCACGAAGGCGAACCGTCGGATGTTCGTGATGTTTTGGATGCAGCCGAGAGTCCAAGCGCTTCTGAGGATGCGACCACTTCAGATGCCCCGAAAGCGGCTGAAGATACGGGTGCCTCAGGGGAAACGGATTCCCCTGATGGGCTGGATGCAACTTCTGAAACGCAGGAACCAGGTGGGCACGACGCCGCTGGTTCTGATGCAGAACTTGCTCAAGGTGAGCCGGCTGCACCGTCTGGCGATGCCAAGGCGGCGGATGGCGCCGGCGAAGCGGATGGCCAGGCGCCCGATGAGGAGCCTTTGCCCAAGCAGTCTCCCGAGCTTGACGACATTGAGCGCCAGAGGCGTCGCTCTGCCGCTCGACGTGCGGCGCAAGAAGCTGAGGCAGCGCGGCGGAATGCAAAAAGGCGCCGGCGCTTGATTGTGCTTGCAAGCGTGGCGGCAGTTTTGGTGACCGTTGCCGGAATTTTATCTTGGCAGCGGTGGTGGCAATTTGACGATGCCGCGGACATTCAAGGCAGTTGGGAGGCTGCGCAAAGCAAAGGTGTGGCCCATATCTCTATCAACGAGCACGTTTTGCAGCTGAGCAGCGATGTTGCCTACTCCTATACGCTGGATACAACCGCCAAAACCATTACGTACACGTTTGGCGACATGGAAGGCCACGGCCGGTACTGGTTCTCTGCCGATCGCGATACGCTGGTCATCGTCGATGGCGACAGCTACTCGACGCTTTCTACGTTCGTCGAGGACATCGAGGTGTGGTGGCGCGATTTGTTCGCGTTGGTGCAAGGCCAAGAGGCACAGGGCTTGAACAGTTTTGGGTCGGTGCGGTTTGTGCGTGTGGCGTCTGATGCTCCGGCAGCGCAAAACACCGAATCGCAGCAAGCTCCCACAACGGGGGCACCAGCAAATCTGGGCGCAATAGCCGATGTCACAGGGACGGACGAGAACGGTGCTAACGCAGCCTCAGAACCCACGGGTGAAGCTCCCGAGGGCGCCGCGCCAGTGTACGAGGAAAGCGCGTCTGAGACTGCTGCCGGCGAAAGCGCGCCTGGGGAAGAAGCCTAACGTGGCTTCCGGAGCGCTTCAGCGAGGGGCCTTTTCATCCGCGGAGGGCGATGGCGCAGCTGATGGGCGCGCGCATTCGAATGCGAATGACCCCTTACAGGTTGAGCGCATTGTTGTTGAGAAGGGTCGGTTGGCATGCTATGTGGTTGTGCCCAACCCCAAGCACCGTTTTACTGATGACGCCCTTGCCCAAACGGTGGTCAAGCGCTTCCCCGACCTAATGGTGCATTCCTGCGTGAACGCTACGTCTCGGCAGTTCTCAACGGTAATAAACAATACCTCGGTGCCGCATTTGCTCGAGCATATTGCCATCGATATCCAGGTGCACAAGGCGCAACACGGGGATACGTTTGTGGGCGCAACGGAATGGGTGGACGAAAAGCAGGGGCGTGCCCTTGTTCAGTTGAGTTTCGTGGACGATCTTGAGGCGTTGAGCGCGCTCAAAGAAGCGCTTGTTTTTTTGAATGACGCCTTGGTGCAGCGCGGTTAGCTGTGCGAGCAAGTCAACGAACCCGTTACCGATTTATAAAACATGGGAATAATTTCCTATGTATAAGCGCTCTCACGTTTATAATGATTCCAGCTTGAAAGCAATTTCCTAAGGAGGAGCTTATGTCCAAGATCGGTCCTTTTGTTCTGGGTGGCGCCATCGGTGTGGTTGCTGCGCTTCTGTACGCTCCGCGTGCTGGTGAGCAAACGCGTGCGCTGGTGAGCGAAAAAGTTAACGCTGTGTGGGGCGAGGCCAAAGACTTCGGTGGTTCTGCTGGCACGAGCGCTTCTGCCGTTTACGAAAACGTATCCGCCAATGCCGCATCGTTCATGCAAACCGTTCAGGCCAAGGGCCAAGATCTGGTGAACGCCGCTACCGGCAAGGCGCAAGAGGCAACAGGTGCTGCTTCTTCGTTCAACGCCGCCGATAACGATGACCTGCGCGAGAAAATTGAAGCTGCTCGCGAGCGCATCGCTGCTCAGGTCATTAAAAACGCCGAGGCAAACGCCGCCGCTTCTCCGGTAGAGGCTGCAGTCGACCAGGCAGCTGAGGCTGCTGAGGAAGCCGTTGAGGCTGTTGTCGACGCTGTCGAAGAGGTTGCTGAAGTACCTGCTCCTTCCGAAGAACCTGCCGAGTAAAGGCAAGTGGTTCAATAACTCTAAGCTCCATGTGGGCTTGGCTTGCTTTGTCTGCAGCTGTTTGGCCTTCATGCTGAACAGCTGCGTTTTTGTTTTATTAAGCGTTACATGGCTGAAGGCTCGGTATGGCAAAACTGCTTACAGCAACCGAAAAACAAGTTAACACCAAAGACTACATTGGCGTGCGCGTGGTAACACCCGGGAAAAAGAACGACAAGCGGGTGGGGAAGGTATATCGCTTCGTTTTTCATCCTTCTGAAAAACGGGTGGTAGGCTTCATGGTGAAGCGCCCCGATTTGCTTCTTATGTTCCACCGCAGCGATTCGTTTGTGGCGTTGGACGGCTTTCATATTGAAGATGGTCGCATAGCCATTAATGACGATGCGGCGGCAAGTGGCTCGGCGGCAATAAAACGTCTGGGTCTCGATTGGGACAACTGCGTCTTTTGGGAAGGGATGCCCATCCTTACCAAAGGCGGCGAAATGCTGGGGTATGCCGGAAACGTTCTTTTCAACCGCGCGGATGGCGCGGTTGTAGCGCTTGAGATTGATGCGGGTGCGGCAAACGATGCTGTGGTGGGCAAGCGAACCATACCGAGTGCCATGATCAAAGGCTTTAAGTTAGGGGCAGGCGCTCAGTTTGGAAACGCGTTCCCCGACGATGAGCAGCTGGCCGAAACCATAGAGGTGGGCGCCATTTTGGTAAGCGACGAGGCCGCCTCCGTGAAAACGCAGGGCGGTATTGCTTCAGCCGCGGGAGAGGCAACAGCGGTGGCCGCCAACAAGGCGCGCAAAGCTGTTGCCGATGCAAAACCCACCGTCGACAGCGCGGCAAAGGCCGCTGGAAAGGCTGTTGACAAGGGCGTGTTTGCCGTCGGCAAACAGCTTGGACGAGCGTCGGGGATGTTCGCGGCATTCAAAAACGAGTACAACAAGGCGCGCAAAGATGACTGACGAAGCGCCTCAACAAAACGAAGAGAGCCTCCCTGAGCACCATGCGCAGAAAGCTGACGTACTTAAATTCGTTGGCCTTTTGGCAGTGTTTGGGGTTATGGCTGTCATTATCGTAATTCTGTGGCCCTATCTTGCGGACATCTTTAACGAAGGCGGCGTTGAGCGCCTGGTCGATCGTGTGCAATCCGCCGGTCCTTTGGGCGTGCTGATGATTCTTGGGCTGCAGCTTGTCCAGATAATCGTGGCGTTTATCCCCGGTGAAGTGGTGCAAATGGCTGCGGGCGTAATGTACGGTCCGTGGTTGGGCACCCTGGTCATCCTTGTGGGCTGTGTTATCTCATCTGCCATCGTGTACAAGCTGGTGGATAAGCTGGGTGCTCCGTTCGTTCAATCCATGGTCTCAACCGAGCACCTAGAAAAGTTCCACTCGTTTGAGGCATCGGGCAAGCTTGACGTCGTGGTCTTCATCCTTTTCGTGATTCCGGCAATGCCGAAAGACGTGTTTACCTATCTGGTGCCCCTTACGGACATGCCGTTCAAGCGCTTTCTTGTGCTGTCGAACACTGCCAGGATTCCGGGCATTCTGATATCTACGTTCATCG
Organism: Eggerthellaceae bacterium; assembly: GCA_045545435.1. Taxonomy (GTDB): domain Bacteria; phylum Actinomycetota; class Coriobacteriia; order Coriobacteriales; family Eggerthellaceae; genus UMGS1502. The sequence continues at coordinate 6,057 of JAZQAV010000127.1, forward strand.
CTTCGGGCTTGGCTGAGGGCAATATCGTGTCGAGCGTGATTTTGGCTGTGGTATTCGGCATCATTGCCATACTGGTTGTTGTCAATCGAAAGCGTCTGCTGGAAATGCTCGCGCAAGGGTACCCCGAGGAATAGCTCTTGCCGCCTTCGGTGACGGTATGGTGGCAATATCGGATGCGCTGTGCGGTCGTGGGTATGATGTTCGATAACGGACGGAAGAGGCCATTATGACTGCTGAAGAATACAACACCGGTAACGCTGCATCGCCTGATAACCAAAACGCCTACTGGCAGCAAGACGGCTACCAGCCGCCAACCTATCAGCAACAGAGCTATCAGCAGCCCTATGTCCAGCAGGGTGCGCAAGGCTATCAACCAGGCTACCAACAGCAACCCTACACCCAGCAAGACACTCAGAGCTACCAACAGCCGTATGCGCAGCAGAATGCGCAAGGATATCAGCAGCCTTATGCGCAACAAGAGCCTCAAGGATATCAACAACCTTACGCTCAAACGGGATACCAACAACCCTATGGCCAACCCGGTTATCAACAACCTTACGGTGCGCCTGGCGCACAGGGTTACCAGCCCGGCTATCAGCAGCCTTACGGACAGGCTGTGCACGCAAAAGACCATATAGTCGCAGGGCTTTTGGGCATATTCTTGGGGTGGCTGGGTATTCACAAGTTTTATTTGGGCTACAACCAAACGGGAATCATCATGTTGGCCGTATCAATTTTGGGTAGCTTGTTCACGTTTGGACTTGCGGCATCCGTCATGGGCGTCATCGGCATTATTGAGGGAATCATTTACCTCACTAAGACCCCCGACGAGTTCGATCGCACCTATGTTTTTGGTGCAAAAGAATGGTTCTGACGTTGAGCGAACCTCTTGGACCAGCCTAACTGGTAACACTTCTACCACAAAACCTACACCTCTCGGTTTCGAGGGGTGTTTTCATTTCCCCTGATGGAACGAGTGCGGGCAAAAGATCACGGATTTTATGATAAAGAATTATATGAATTGACATGAAAAAATAAAATAAATATTGATATAAAAGAATATCAGTAAGAGAAATCGATATAAAACTAAAACGCCATGACCTCGAAGACGCACTGTTAGACGGGGAAAAATGCCCTTTTTAAAACTTAGTAAACACCCATCAATTAATTAAATCGACCTGAGAATAGTCAAGCAAATCTGCACTATGCTAATATGCAAACAACGCATAATATTCGCTGAGCGCTGTATATAGTTACGCCGTTATTGGCTGCGCCTTCGTAAAGAAGCGAAGCAGCTGCGCTTTCAGAGAGCGCGCTCGCATGCCGGATTGTTGCCGGCTCAAGGCGAGCGAGGGGGGAGCGGCGTAACTAGTTGGCGCGCGCATCCGTTTAGGCGGATGCGCTATGCGTTAATAACGGCCGAGAGAAGGGGGTTCTTATGGGTCGTTTGTCCATTGCCACGCAAGCAAAAGCTGACGCGGGCATCAATTCATTTGTAGAGGAGTTTGAACGTCGTGTTCAGGCGATGCCGCCAGGAACATGCCCCATTGCCGTGCAGCTTTCGCTGCTGCAAGCGGCAGAGGCGCAAACCTGCGGCAAATGCACGCCGTGCTCGCACGGCATTCCGCGCATGGAGAAGCTCATCAAACGCGTGCTCAATTATGAAGCGGATGAGAGCGTGATCAAAGAATTGCGCGCTGCTGCAACGTTGCTGCGCGACACGGCCGATTGCGCGGTTGGTTACGATGCAGGCTCACAAATTCTTACCGGTCTCGATTTGTTCGCCGAAGAGTACGCAAGCCATATCAACGATCATGTGTGCGCGCAAGGCACCAAGCAAACGGTTCCCTGCGTTACGCTGTGCCCCGCTCACGTGAACATTCCGGCTTACATTGGCCTGGTTCGCGAAGGCGATTGCGCCGGCGCCATCAAGATGATTCGCAAGGACAACCCGTTCCCCACGGCCTGCGCCATGGTGTGCGAGCATCCCTGCGAGGCGCGCTGCCGCCGTACCATTATCGACGCACCTTTGAACATCCGCGGCATCAAAAAGTATGCCGTCGACACTATTCCCGCCGATAAAGTGCCGGTACCCGAGCGCGCTGCCTCCACGGGCAAAAAAGTTGCCATTGTGGGCGGTGGCCCCTCTGGTTTAACCTGCGCATACTTCCTGTCGCTTATGGGACACGATGTGGAAGTGTTCGAGATGCACAAAAGCCTGGGCGGCATGATGCGCTATGGCATTCCGGCGTATCGTTTCCCGCGCGATCGCATCGATGAGGACATTCGTGCGATCTTGAGCGTTGGCGGCATTGAAGCGCACCTCAACCACAAAGTGGATGACGCCGAAATGCGCCAGCTCAGCCAAGATTTCGATGCAGTATACGTAGCGGTTGGCGCCCAAGGTGGCAAAACCCTTGACATCGAAGGCGTAAATTCCGAGGGCGTTATGAGTGCCGTATCGCTGTTGGAGCGCATTGGTGACGGCGATTATCCTGACTTCTCGGGCAAAAACGTGGTGGTCATTGGCGGCGGCAACGTGGCCATGGACTGCGCGCGCACCAGTGTGCGCGCCGGTGCGCAAAACGTTACGGTGGTGTATCGCCGCAGGCTCGAGGACATGACGGCCCTCGAGGAGGAAGTGCATGCAGCACTCGCCGAGGGCGTGGAAATGGTGAGCTTGCAGGCGCCTGTGCGCATTGAATCCAACGAGGCAGGAGCCGTTACGGGTTTGGTGTGCCAGCCGCAGCGCATTGGCCCGGTGAAGAACGGCCGTCCGGCCCCGCTTGCCGCGTCGAAACCCGAAGTGGTCGTGAAAGCGGACATCATCCTTATTGCGGTAGGCCAAGAGATTCAAAGTGCGCCGTTCGAGGAATTCGGTATGAAGGCCCAGCGTACGCGTTTTGTTGCCGACGAGTTCTTGCAGGCAGACGGCTTTGACAACATCTATGTGGGCGGCGACTGCCAAACCGGTCCCAAGACCGTAATTATGGCTATTGCCGCAGGTAAGGTTGCAGCTCGCAACATCGATGACCTGTTGGGCTTCAACCATGAGCTGGATTGCGGCGCCGAAGTTCCGCCTGCGCGTCCCAACGATCGCACTCCGTACGGTCGTGTGGCCGTGCCCGAGCGCCCCGTGCGCTATCGCAGGTGCGACAACAAGCACGTTGAACTTCCTATGACAGACGAAGAGGCAGCCCAAGAAAGCAGCCGTTGCCTGCGTTGCGACGTGTACGGCATTGGCGCTTTAACCGGAAGGGAGCTTGAGCAATGGTAAACCTTATTGTTGACGGACAATCGGTACAGGTAGAAGAAGGCGTATCGGTACTGGAGGCCGCTCGTTTGGCGGGTGCCGACATCCCCACGCTGTGCCACATGAAAGACCTTAACGAAATTGGCAGCTGCCGCGTGTGCATGGTTGCCGTGGAGGGCGAAGGCCTGGTAGCGTCGTGCGATACGGCTGTGCAAGAGGGCATGGTTGTGCGCACGACCGGTCCGGATGTTATTTCCGCACGTCGCCAGAACGTGATTGCCCTTATGGAGGATCACCGTGCGGTATGCGCCAGCTGCGTGCGCCAGGAAACCTGCGCTCTGCGCGCGTTGGCGAGCCAATTCAATGTGCCCGACGCCGAAGAGCTTCCCGCACCCGGCATCTGGGACAAAACCTTCCCGCTTCAGCGCGACTCCAGCAAATGCATCAAGTGCATGCGCTGCGTTGCGGAGTGCCAGAAGGTTCAGTACTGCTCGGTTTGGGACTTCACCGGTTCGGGACCGTACATGCGCGTGACCACCAAAGACGGCGCTCCCATCGATGCAGCCGGGTGCGCATTGTGCGGCCAGTGCATTACGCATTGCCCGACGGGTGCCCTTACCGCACGTGACGATATCGATCCTATTATGGCTGCCATTTTGGATCCCAATGTCATCACCGTGGTACAGGTTGCCCCGGCAGTTCGCTCTTCGTGGGGCGAGGGCGTGGGCATTTCTCGCGAGTTCGCAACCCCTGGCCGTATGGCCGCTGCGCTGCGCCGTTTGGGATTCGACAAGGTCTTCGACACCGATTTCGCTGCCGACCTTACCATTATGGAAGAGGCCAACGAGTTCGTGGAATGGGTTAAAGAGGGCAAGCCGCGCCCCATGTTCACCAGCTGCTGCCCCGGCTGGGTGCGTTTTGCGAAACTGCATTACCCCGATTTCGTAGCTCAGCTGTCCTCCAGCAAGAGCCCGCATCAAATGATGGGCGCTACGGTGAAGAACACCATGCGTGCCGTTGCCGAGCAAGAGGGCAAGAGCGTGTTCGTGGTAAGCGTTATGCCGTGCGTGGCCAAGAAATACGAATGCAGCGTACCGCAGCTTGCTACCGAAGTCGGTCGCGACGTTGACGCGGTTCTGACGGTTCGCGAGTTTGATCGCTATCTGCGCTTGATGAATGTTGATTGCGCTGCCCTGCCGGAAGAGGACTTCGACGATCCGCTGGGCACCAGCACCGGCGCTGCCACCATCTTCGGTCGTACGGGTGGCGTTATGGAGGCCGCTCTGCGCACGGCTGCGTTCCTGCTCACGGGCGAGAATCCTCCGTTCGACGTATGCGATACCACCGCGGCTACGCCCGAGCGTCCGTGGGTTGTAAAGGAACTGTCCGTGGCTGGCCTCGATCTGCGCATTGCAGTTGCCAGCGGCCTGGGCAACACGGGCAAGTTGCTGGACGCCCTGCGCGACGGCACCGAGAAGCTTGACTTTGTCGAGATCATGGCATGCCCGGGCGGCTGCGTTGGCGGCGGCGGACAGCCCATCGAGTTCAACAAAGAGCTGTTCGGCGAGCGCGCCCAAGTGCTCAACACGCTTGATGCCAACGATACGCTGCGTTACTCGCACGAGAACCCCGACATCAAGGGCTTGTACGACGGGTGGATTGGTGAGCCGCTCAGCCATACCGCTGAGGCTTGGTTGCACACCAACCAACAAGAGTGGGATATCTAGGAAAAGAGTTTATGACGGAATCAGCAGCACGCGAGACGGAGATTATCGAACGGCTCGTGCAAGAACATGCACTGCCGCTCGATGATTACGCGTACTTGCTTCGATTCTCAACGGTTGACGGGCGTGCCCGTTTAGCGCACGAGGCGGGGGCGACTTGCGTCGCCGCCCACGGCGCCCGCCGGTTTACGGGCGAAGTCGGATCCG
>JAZQAV010000128.1:0-6587 GCA_045545435.1 Eggerthellaceae bacterium
GGCGTTGACTGCGTGGCTACCGCGTTGCGCCAGGGCGCTCGTTCGGTATGCCAGGTTGTTCGTTCGCCAAGGCCTCCTGAAGCAGACGAGGCGCCAGCGGCGTGGCCGGCCGCGCGCACCGTGTACTCCCAAGGATACGGCCAGCGCGAGGCGGATGAGCTTATGGGCGCCGACCCACGTTTATTCTCGACTGATACCGTTGCGTTTGTTGACGACGGTGAAGGTCGCGTTTGCGGTGTGCGCGTAAAAGGCGTGAAGCAGGAGGGTGAAGAACGCGAAATACCTGCTCAATTGGTTCTTATTGCCAAGGGCTTCACCGGTGCGCAACAGCAGGTTCTTGACGCATTCTCCGGTTTTGACAACGTCTACCTTGCAGGAGATGCACGCCTGGGGTCCACGTTGGTGGCTACGGCTATGGCCGATGCGCTTGAGGTGGCCAACGATATTGCATCCACGCTTTTCGAGGATTAACGCAGAGGGGAAGCGCTATGAAATTCACGAAAATGCACGGCATCGGAAACGACTACGTGTACGTCAATTGCTTCGAGGAAACCGTCGAGAATCCTTCGAGCCTCGCTCAGATGGTGAGCGATCGTCACACGGGAATTGGCTCCGACGGCTTGATCCTAATTCGACCTTCGTCTTGCGCGGATTTCTTCATGGAAATGTTCAATGCCGATGGGAGCCGTTCGGCCATGTGCGGCAACGGTATTCGCTGCGTTGGAAAGTACGTTTACGATCGCGGGTTAACTGACAAGACGGAAATCGACGTGAACACGCTTGCCGGCGTGAAGCATTTGTCGTTGCACGTGGAAAATGGTTCGGTGGCCTCGGTTACCGTTGATATGGGCGCTCCGCAGCTTGATCCGGCGCTTGTACCCGTTGCGGCACCAGGCGATGCGGTGATTGATGCGCCCATAGACGTTGCGGGTGGCCACTACTTCATGACGTGCGTTTCCATGGGCAATCCGCACGCGGTGATTATTGTTGAGGACACGGCCTCTTTTCCCGTGCAGGAAGTGGGGCAGCCCTTCGAGTTCCATCCGCTGTTTCCCGAGCGTACCAACGCCGAGTTCGTGCAGGTGCTTTCTCGTATCGAAGTGAACATGCGCGTGTGGGAGCGCGGTACGGGCGAAACGCTTGCGTGCGGCACGGGTGCCTGCGCAAGCGCCGTTGCCTGTGTTCTGAACGGTCTTACCGATGATGAGCTGACCATCCATTTGCTTGGCGGCGACCTGCATATTCGTTGGGACCGTGCGGCAAACCGCGTGTTCATGACGGGGCCTGCGGCAACGGTTTTCGATGGCGAGTTTGATGCCACGGCGTGCCCGGCTGATAACCCGCCGCATGAAGTGGATCCCAGCTGGTAAATGCAACGGCAATTCTGCTCGCAAAAAGGCGAGGGCGCACTTGTGAAGGCCGCACGAAAAAGGTGCCATAAAAGGCGAAAGCGCATAAGGAGGCTTTTATGTTCACGGCAAATGATGCCTATTTGAAACTGCCCGGGAACTACCTGTTCTCGGAAATCGCGTCGCGTATCTCGGCATATTGCGCGGCCAATCCAGACAAGGCGGACCGCATTGTGCGGTTGGGAATAGGCGACGTAACTTTGCCCCTTGCCCCCGCTATAACAAAAGCGCTGCACGATGCCGTGGACGAAATGGCCGATGCGCGCACGTTTCGCGGCTATGCGCCCGATTTGGGCTACGATTTTTTGCGCAAGGCGATAGCGGAAAACGATTTCGCGGCACGCGGTGCCACTATTTCCCCCGATGAAGTGTTCGTGAGTGACGGCGCAAAGTCGGATTCGGCCAATATTCAGGAAATATTCGGCACCGATACGCGCATTGCCGTGTGTGATCCGGTGTATCCGGTGTACGTGGACTCCAACGTTATGGCAAACCGCACAGGAACGTACGACGCGGCAACAGGATTGTGGAGCAATGTGGTGTACATGCCGTGCACTCAGGAGAACGGCTTCGCGCCGTCTTTGCCCAACCCCGATCAGAACGTGGGTCTTATCTACCTGTGCTTCCCCAACAATCCCACCGGTGCCGCCATCGATAAGCCGCGATTGCAGCAGTGGGTTGACTACGCAAACGAGCACAATGCGGTTATCGTCTACGACGCGGCGTACGAAGCCTACATATCCGACCCTGCGCTGCCGCACTCCATTTACGAATGCGATGGTGCGCGCACGTGTGCCATCGAGATACGCAGCTTCTCGAAAAACGCCGGGTTTACGGGGCTGCGTTTGGGCTACACCGTTGTGCCAAAGGATCTGAAAGATGCGGCCGGTGTTTCGCTGCACGATTTATGGGCACGTCGCCACGGGACCAAGTTCAACGGAGCGCCCTACATTGTCCAGCGCGCCGGAGAAGCGGTTTACAGCGAGCAGGGCATGCGCGAAACGCGCGGGCAAATTGCGTACTATCTGGAAAACGCCCGCATTATTCGCGAAGGCTTAAGCGGTGCCGGGTATGAGGTTTTCGGCGGCGTGAATGCGCCCTATATTTGGTTGAAGGCGCCAGAAGGCATTTCGTCGTGGGAGCTTTTCGAGCAGCTTCTTAACACGGTGCAGGTTGTGGGCACGCCGGGATCGGGCTTTGGCCCCAGCGGGGAAGGTTTCTTCCGCTTAACGGCGTTCGGCACGCGCGAAAACGCCGAAGAAGCCGTGCGCAGAATCAAAGAGCTGTAACATTCCGCACGCATACTGAGGTTCGAAGGGCGCCCAGGTGGCGCCCTTTTTGCGTCCCTGCGTTGCGTGTGTGTTACGCCAACGTTAACAGCAAATTTCGTAACACGGGCGAAAAATGCCCGTAACAAACGCGCACTATCTTCGAATTGTTCGAACGAATTCATCGTGCAGGAAAACGAAGTCGAAACGATCGCACGCCCATCACGCGAACAAAGCGCATCTGCAAAGCGCGGCGTCAGAACTCGGCGCGTGAGGGCGCGGGCGATCAGGGGAAAGGGGAAAGCACATGGCTCGTATTGCTGAAGAGTACGGCACGCTTGTTTTCAACGACCACACCATGCAAGAGCTGCTTCCGTCCGCAACGTACAAGGCGCTTTCGAAAACCATCAAGCAGGGCAAGCCGCTTGACCTTGAGGTGGCCAACGTAGTCGCTCACGCAATGAAGGAATGGGCTGTTGCACACGGGGCAACCCACTATACGCACTGGTTCCAGCCGTTAAGCGGCATCACCTCCGAGAAGCACGATGCGTTTGTCGACCCGCAAGACGATGGGCGCGCCATCATGACCTTCTCGGGCAAGGCGCTTATCCAGGGCGAGCCGGATGCCTCAAGTTTCCCCAGCGGAGGTGTGCGCGCAACGTTTGAGGCGCGCGGCTATACCGCATGGGACCCCACCAGCTACGCCTTCATAAAAGACGAAGTGCTCTGCATCCCCACGGCGTTTTGCAGCTACACCGGCGAAGCGCTCGACAAGAAAACGCCGCTTTTGCGTTCGATGGAGGCCATCTCGCAACAAGCGTGCAAAGTTTTAGCCCTGTTCGGGCAAGAGGTGCCGCGCGTTACCACCACGGTGGGCGCCGAGCAGGAGTACTTCCTTATCAAAGAATCGGACTATGAACAGCGCCAAGACCTTATTCTCACCGGCCGGACGCTCTTCGGGGCGCCTCCGTGCAAGGGCCAAGAGATGGAGGAGCATTACTTTGGCGCCATTAGGCCAACGGTCAACGAGTTCATGAAGGAGCTTGACGAGGAGCTTTGGAAGCTGGGGATTCCAGCAAAGACGAAGCACAACGAGGTCGCTCCCTGCCAGCATGAACTTGCTCCCACGTTCGGCATCAGCAATGTGGCCATCGACCATAATTTGCTCACCATGGAGCTTATGCGCACCATCGCAAGCCGTCATGGCTTGGTGTGCCTGCAGCACGAAAAGCCGTTCGAGGGCATTAACGGTTCGGGAAAGCACAACAACTGGTCAATAGCGACGGACTCCGAAAACCTGTTGGACCCTGGTAAAACACCCGCCTCCAACCTGCGCTTTTTGGTGTTTTTGGCGGCTGTCGTGGAAGCCGTTGACGATTACCAGGACATGCTTCGCATCACGGTAGCAAGCGCGGGCAACGACCATCGCCTGGGCGCCAACGAAGCGCCTCCCGCCATTATCTCGATCTTCTTGGGCGATGAGCTTGACCGCGTTGTGGATGCCATCATCGCAGGTGAAGAGGAGAAGACGGTCGACGCGGTTTACATGGACCTGGGCGTTTCGGTGCTTCCCAGCTTCGAGCGCGATGCAACCGACCGTAACCGCACCAGCCCCTTTGCGTTCACGGGCAACAAGTTCGAGTTCCGCATGCCGGGCAGCCAAATTAACCTGGCCGATGCGAACACCATTCTGAACACCATTGTTGCCAAGTCGCTGAAGAACTTCTGCGAAGCCGTTGAGGGCGCCGACGATTTCGAGCAGGCGGCATTCAAGTGGGTGCGCACGACGCTCACCAACCATCAGCGCATTATTTTCAACGGCGACGGTTATACCGACGAATGGGTGGAAGAGGCGCAACGTCGTGGGCTTATGAACCTGAAGTCGACGGTTGATGCTGCCGAGCGCATGCTCGATCCCAAGAACAAGGCGCTGCTTGCTGAGTTCGGCGTAATGAATGAGGTTGAAAACCACAGCCGATACGAAGTGAAGCTGGACACGTATTCGAAGCTCATCAACATTGAGGGTCAAACGATGAGCCATATGACCAAGCGCAAGATCGCGCCCGCCGTGAGCACGTATGCCAACCAAATTGCAGGCACGGTTAATGCAAAGAAGCAGGCGAACCCTGCGTTGGAACCAAAGGCAGATTTGAAGCTGCTTGATCAGCTGAACGACGGTGCAAATCGCATTGAAGAAGCGGTGGAGGCACTTGACGCGGCCCTTGCCAAAGCGCAATCGATTTCCGATTCGCTTGCGAAGGCGCGTTCGTATCACGATGACGTTCTTGCTTCCATGGACGATTTGCGTGCCGTGTGCGACCAGATGGAGGGCATTGTTTCTACCGAAGCGTGGCCGCTGCCAACCTACAACAAGATGCTGTTCTATTGCTAATGGAGCGCGTAGGTAATCGAAGGAAATAAATCTTATGCCAACTGCGGTTTGGTTATGCGAGCAGCAAACGACCGCAGTTGGCAGTGCGTTTTGCGCAGCTGTATGGCAACTGACGGCGAGTGCGCAGTGAGCCGAGAGGAGGCGACATGGCAGCTTTCGAGCGAGTGTCTTGCGGAATCCCTTCGCTTGATACGGTATTCGACAACATTAGGTTGGGCGACAACGTCGTCTGGCAGTTGAGCGAGCTGGACGATTTTCAGATTTTTCTGAAACCCTTCCTTAAACAGGCGATTGCCGACAAGCGCGACCTGGTTTATATTCGCTTTGCGTCGCATGCGCCCCTGGTGGAGCCGTGCGACAGCATTACGGTATACGAGTTTGATCCCAACGAGGGTTTTGAAACCTTTACGGTGGCGGTTAGGCGCGTGATTACCCAGCACGGCCGCGATGCCTTCTATGTGTTCGACTGCCTGAGCGAGCTGCAGGTTGCCTGGTCGTCCGACTTGATGATGGGGAATTTCTTCAGGGTAACCTGCCCGTATTTGTTCTCGTTGGACACGGTTGCGTGCTTTCCCATCCTGCGGGGGCTGCACTCATTTGCCGCGGTGGCGAAGATACGCGATACCACCCAGTTGTTCATAGACGCATACCACGCGCAAAACGAACTGTTCGTTCATCCGCTTAAGGTGTGGAACCGCACGTCTCCTACGATGTTTTTGCCCCACAGCTTGAACCTTGAAACCAACGTAGCGCAGTGCCTTACGGATGGCGTGGGCATGAGCAGGTTCTATGCGCAAAAAGAGCGCGAGGAGGAAGGTGACACCGGAGAGCGCAACAACGACTGGTGGGACCGCTTCTTCATTGATGCGCGCCGCGCTCATTCCGAGGGAAACTTGCAGGCAGATGCGTGCACGCGCATGTGCAACATGATGATGACCAAAGACGAGCGCATGCGCACGATGGTTCAAGAATATTTTGGCCCCGAGGACTATTTTGCAGTGCGGAATCGAATGGTGGGCACCGGTTTGGTGGGCGGTAAGTCCTGCGGCATGCTGCTCGCCCGCAAAATCGTTGAGCGCGACTTGCCGGAGGCAGCGGCGTTTTCGGAACCGCACGATTCCTTCTACGTGGGTACTGATGTGTTCTACACGTTTATTGTGTACAACGATTTGTGGAAGCTGCGCATAAGGCAACAAAGCGGCGATGGCTTTATTGATGCCGCTCCCGAACTGCGCGAAGGAATTTTGGCCGGATCGTTTCCGCCCGATGTGCACGAGAGCTTTGCGCGCATTATTGACTACTACGGGCAAGTGCCCATCATTGTGCGCTCCTCAAGTTTTTTGGAGGATGGATTCGGCAACGCGTTTGCCGGAAAGTACGAGTCGGCTTTCTGCCCGAACGTCGGCGATGCCGAGGAGCGCCTTGCGCGCTTTGAGGATGCGGTTCGCTACGTGTATGCATCCAGTCTTGATCGCTCGGCGTTGGAATACCGTGTTCGCAACGGGCTTGATACCTGCG
>JAZQAV010000129.1:0-17875 GCA_045545435.1 Eggerthellaceae bacterium
CGTCGGTGATTCTGCTGTTGGCAGTTTACGTGCTTACCGCGCGCTTGCTTCAGGTGCTCGTGGTTAGGCGCATCAACGAAACCAACAACGTACTTAATAAGATTACCCAGGGTGATTTGAGCCAACAGGTGAATATAAGTAACCCTCAGGAGTTCGCGTCGCTTTCGGACGGTATCAACCAAACCGTTTTCGCGTTGAAGGGCTGGATATCCGAGGCCGAAACCCGTATGGATGCCGAGCTTGCAACGGCCAAGGCTATTCAATCGTCGGCGCTTCCGCGCACCTTCCCGCCGTTCCCCAACAACCTGCATTTCGATATTTACGCCTCCATGCATGCGGCGCGTGAGGTTGGCGGCGATTTCTACGACTTCTTCCTTATAGGGGATTCCAACGTTGACGAGGGCAAGCTCGGTTTCTTGATTGCCGACGTCAGCGGCAAGGGCGTGCCCGCAGCATTGTTCATGATGAACGCGAAAGCGCTGATTCGCGGATACATGGAAAGCGGCGTCAACTTGGATGAGGCAATAGAAAACGCCAACCACCAGCTATGCGATAACAACGACGAGGGCATGTTCGTCACGCTTTTCGCGGGTGTTTTGGATTACGGGGCAAACGAAATAGAGTTCGTGAACGCCGGTCACAACCCGCCTGTTATCTGGCAAGAGGGGTCTTGGCGCTGGCTCAAGGACAAGTCGGGCCTTCCGCTTGGTTTGTTCGACGGCATGCCCTATCACTCTCATAAAGTGATTTGCACCGTCGGTGACCAGCTTGTTTTGTACACTGATGGGGTAACCGAGGCTATGGACGTTGATGGCAATCTGTATGGCGAGGAGCGCCTGGAGGCTATTGTCGATAAAAGCTACCCGCTCCATCCGCGCGCTCTCATCGAGGCAATTCGCTCGGACGTTGCCGCATATGTGGGAGCGGCTGAGCAATCGGACGATATAACCTTGCTAGCTTTGGAGGTTGGTGTGCCACCCGAACTGACGGCGACGCTTACGGTTCCTGCAAGAACCGAGGAGCTGCCACGCGTGAACAGCTTTATTCATACCGAACTCGACAGGCGCCTCTGTCCTATTCGCGCGCAAAACCAATTGGACATCGCCGTCGAAGAACTGTTCGTAAACGTAGCGCATTACGCGTATCCCGACGCAACCGAGGACAACCCGGGCTCGGTGCGCATCAGCTATACCTACAGCGCCGATCCGCCCTCGGTCACCATTGACATCGCGGATGACGGCATTCCGTACAATCCGCTTGCGAAGCCCGATGCCGTCACGCCCACCGACATCATGGATGTTCCCATAGGGGGCTTGGGCATTCTTATGGCGAAGCGCAGTGTCGATGAAATGCGCTACGAGCGTTTGGACGAAAGCAATATCGTAACGATTGTTAAAAAGTGGTAATTTTACCTGTAGTAGTTTTTCGAATTGAAAGGGCCTGCAATGGAGATTGTCGTTAAGCAAGAGGGAAAGCCATTCGAGTTCGCGCTGGTTGGAAGGCTGGATACCAATACGTCGCCCCAGCTGGACGAATATGCTGCTAAATTGGCGAGCAAGGGAACGGTTGATTTGGTGGTTGATATGGAGCAGTGCCCCTTTGTTTCGTCGGCCGGCTTGCGCGTCATCGTGTCCATGCAAAAACGTGCGACGGTGGAAGGCTCGTTGGTATTCCGCAACGTTCAGCCGGAAGTAATGGATGTCTTCACTATGACGGGCTTCGACAAGATTCTTACCATAGAGTAGGGGTTTGCTTGTGGCGAAAAGCAATCGCGAAATAAGCCTCGACAGTGTTGAGCGTGCTTTTGACGCAGCTGACGCTGCTGCGGGCGCCGATAGGGCGGCCATAACGCAGGCAGCCCAGCTTGATGCGGCGGAAGCGGTGGCCATGGCGGGCATCGCCATGGAATCCGATGCCGAGGCCGCTGAGGCCGCGCGCATGGCAATTCTTGCCGAGCGATCGGGAAACTCGAGCGCTGCAAAAACGGCTCGTGCAAACGAACGCGCCGCCCGCAAAAAGGCAAAAGCGGATCATAAGGCAGCAACGCGCTCGGCGCGCAATGCCTACAACGCCGTGCGCTTTTCCGACCCCAGCAGCATTGGATTTTTGCGCGTTATACAAGTTATGTTGGCGTGCAATATCCTCTTCACGGTGTTTTTGCTCACCATCTACATCAAGGGCAGCTACGAGCTGGAGTTCAACAATTCCCTTAACCTGCTGAACGTTCTTTTTGACGGCATCTCCTTCTGGCTTATTTGGAAGCGCAAGCGTTTCGCCCGCACATGGGTTGTGGGGGTTAGCATTTTCAACATCACGGTCGGTGTCTTATTCAACATCATTTCCGGCCAATTTGATCCTGCCTACCAGTTTATGCTCTCGTTCTTCGACGTGTTCCTGCTCGTCTACTTCCTTACGAGCGAGCGCGTGAAGGCCGCGCTCGTTGAGCCGTTCAATGTGCGAACGCTCAATGACGATCTGGATGAGGACGAAAGTTTCTTCAGGCCCAAAACATGGGAGTTTTGGCGCAACCTTATCGTGTATTTCGTGGTGTTCTCCATTGTGGGGCACTGGATGGAAGCGGGTGTGTGCCTGCTTATCAAGTACGGCATTGTTCCCGGCACCTATGATCCTACCAGCCAGATTTGGAGTGACTGGTTGTATCCCTTCCCGGTGTACGGCATAGGTTTTTGCGCCTGCGCTATTTTGCTGTACCCTTTAAAGAACGCCTTGCAACGCAAATTCAAGAGAACGCTCCCTTCCCTTGTGGTGAGCTTTATTGCGAACGCTCTGGTATGCACGCTCATCGAACTCATCATGGGTTTGGCAAACAACGCCGATTTGCAGCTGTGGGACTACAGCAATATGTTCTGCAATTTCATGGGCCAGGTGTGCTTGCAAAACGCGCTGTTCTTCGGCTTTGTCGCAACCATTATGACGTGGCTTGTGTACCCCGCGCTCGAGCGGCTGTTCAGGCGCCTGCCCAACGAGGCCATCACGGGTGTTTTCATCGTGGCCGTTGTCGGGTGTGCCGTTTTGTACGCGCTGTATTACATCACCTTGCCCGCCGATCAAATGGGGCTTGGCGCGTTAAGGGAGTTGTCCAGCTAACATGACGTCGTCTCCCAGCAAACGAACGCTTTTTAGACGCTGGGCCGATTCTGAGCTCGATCGCCAACGAGCGATTGAGGCGGGGTGGGCCCCGTGGAGCGTGCGCTTTTGGCGTGGGATGGCCATCGCGTTTTGCGCGTTTTCGATTATCGGCCACTGGATGGAAATCCCATACTGTTTGTTCATGGATTGGGCGTTCGGCATTGTTGACGACAACTCGCTGGTGTTCGCCGATCCCATGTATCCGTTTTTGGTTTACGGCATAGCTGCGGTTTTAGCGGCTTTGGTGCTGGTTCCTTTGCGCGACTACATGCGCATCCATCGTCCTTCTTTTGCGCGTGCCGTGATTGAGTTTTTCTTGCTGGCTGTTTTTGCGAGCATGATGGGCGAGCTCATCATGGGCTTGCTTTTGAATCAGCCCGACCCCTATACGGGCTTGTACCCGTTGTGGGACAACTCCTATTTGCCGGGCAACATTTTCAAGCAAGCATGGATCGTGAACGACATTTTGCTTGGCGCCCTGGTAACGCTTTACGTGTGGGTGCTGTATCCCCTGTTGGTAAAGCTGGTAAACTTATTTCCCGAGAAATACGGCTGGCCGCTTACCATCGTGGTAGTGGTGTCGTTCGTAGTGTTATGCGTGGTTAAATTCAGCGGCCAATAACGCTAAACTAAGCTTTAACGCTTTGTATCGCATGTGGTTAGGCGAGGTGCTCAATGGTGTTTACTGTTGGCGATGCATCGCTTTTAAGTGCAGCGTTTTGAAGCGCAGTACGAGCGGCTTTTTCTGCACAAAATGCCCCTTTGCTACAGGGGGGCGCGCAGCAAAGGGGTGCGATTAAGGTTCAAGGATGCGATAAGTGCCGCGGGAGGTTACAGCTTCACTACCTCTCCGTCTTCGGGGATAAGCACGCGCTGCGCAAAGGGCGTTTCTGCAAGAGCAGCTTTCAATTGGGCGCGAGTAAGGTGCGCGTGACTGACGGTGTCCATATGGCTTGCGATGATGAGAGCATGGGGAGCAAGTTCACATGTTTTCATGACGTCATCGGCATTCATTATCAGGCGGCCAAACTTACCGTGGGCGTCACAGGCATTAACCACGATCACGTCTGGTTTGTATTGGTGAACAACGGACTCAAATTGCTCGCAGTAGATGGTGTCGCCGGCAAGATAGACGGTTTTTTCGCCGTCGCACGTGAAGATGTATCCCGAGGCAGGGCCTGCTTTTTCGAGCATTGCCGGCGTGTCGCCGTGCAACGCGTCCACGCGGCGTACGGTAACGCCTCCTATCGTTAGCTCATCGTTATGAAAGGTGCTCGCATTAACGTAGCCCCTGGTGCGTGCGATGTCGGCCTCGGCGTCGCTTTGGAACACGAACGGTGCGGTTTTGGGAAGATAGTCGTCGGTGAAATGGTCGGCGTGCAGGTGCGAAACCAGGAAGCAGTCAACGTCTTTCACAATTTCTTCTGCAGGAAAGGGAAGGGGGCAAACCGGTTTTTCGACGAACGCACGAGTGGCAAGGGCTTGCGCCTTTTCTTCCTCGGAACATTCGTCTTGCAGCCAGGGGTCTACCAGAAACGCTACATGGGGAAAGATAAGCTTAACCGTTGCATTTCGGATCTCCTGAAAAGCAATCATGGTCGCCTCCTTTATTTCT
Organism: Eggerthellaceae bacterium; assembly: GCA_045545435.1. GTDB lineage: Bacteria > Actinomycetota > Coriobacteriia > Coriobacteriales > Eggerthellaceae > UMGS1502. The sequence goes on from JAZQAV010000129.1 coordinate 4,766, forward strand.
CGCCACGGGCGTGGGCGTTTATCTTTTCATCAAGTGCAACAATTTCGGGTACGCCAAGCTGCTTGAATACGAAGAACATATTGTATTTAGCCCACTTTTTGCAGATCTTGCCCTCTTCGTTGAATTGCAACCAGGTCATCACGTCGTGGCGTGAGTGCTTTTTTGTTGCCGTAAGGCCCAAGAACGTGTTCTCGTCTTCGGGAAGCCAACCGTCGAACACGAAATGCACGGCAACCAAATCGCCTTCGCCGATTACCTTGATAATTTCGAAGCGGAACCCCGGTTGAGGGTCCATGTGGGAGCTCTCGAGCTCAATGAAACGATCCACGCCCGACAGCCTTTCGTCGATCATGGGGAAAAACTCAAAATCATCGCTCACATACGAGCGAGCTTCTTCATAGCGCGCGCTTCCCAGCAGCTCGTACCACTCTCGTGCAAGGCGCTTGTTTCTTTCGACATCCATGGGTGACTTCCTTTCCTTCGCTTTGGGGTGAGGTGCAGATTGGGTTTAAATTCCTGACATCCTGTCAAGGAAATAGTACACTGCGTATCGCGAATAGTTCTGAACGCTTTGTCCGAAATGAAGACGATTCTTGCCAGGTTTTAAGAATCTGTAACGAACTTTTTTGGAAGGTTGGCTATGGCTCAGCGAAAAACCGACAGACGAACGATCATGACCAAGAACATGGTTAAGGATGCGCTGCTTGAGCTGCTGCGTTCTGTGGGCTATGACAAGATTACGGTAAGTGCGCTCGCTCGCGAAGCGCAAATAACGCGTACGACGTTCTACCTGCATTACCCCAATATAGACGCCGTGCTCGACGAAGCGCTCGACGACGCATTGCGCCTTACCGAGCTGGACGATAACAGCGGACAGCGCGCTTCCGGCGATGCGCGGGCTGAGAGCGCTATGCAAGATATAGATGCGCTACTGCCGGCGTGCCAGCGCGTTGCCAGTAGTCCGAAATACCGGGTTTTGTTCATGAACGAAACGACGTCCCAAATAATACTTGAGAAACTGTATTGGCGCGAACGGAGTACGCGTATCCCGAAAATAATGATCGCGCGTCACGTGAGTGAGTGGGAGGCCGATATAATATTTCGCTATATGCTCTATGGCAATTTTGCGGTCAACAAGGCGCTGAAATGGGAGAGAAACGACGATTGGTACCGCGCTCAAAAGGTGATACAAAATCTTACCGCCCCTAAGACACCGCGCAATGCTTCTGCTGCGAGCAAATCGTAAACGACGCCAAGGTCTTGGCGTATGTCGGTGTGCCTCCTTGCTATGGCGCTTGTTGGTATGAAGTGCTAGTATGTATCGGCGCAATTTGCGATGACGTGCTGCGCTTTTCGCCGTACGTCATGGCGCTTCTTTGGTGGCTACATTACCGGCGACGCGTTGCTCTCGACAATTCAGTTTGCACGACGTCGCGCGGTAGGAGATTTCTGGACAGGTTTTGCGATGATATACAACAACGTGCTTGAAGCGTTGGGGCATACGCCCCTTATCCGCTTGAATAAAATGGTCGAGCCCGAAAGCGCCGAGATTTTGGTCAAATACGAAGGCGTGAACATTGGCGGCTCCATTAAAACGCGTACGGCGGCCATGATGATCAGCGAGGCCGAAAAGCGCAGCGATATTAAACCGGGTAGCATCATCGTTGAGCCCACCAGCGGAAACCAGGGCATAGGCCTTGCGCTTGTGTGCGCCGTTAAAGGCTATGAAGCGGTTATCATCATGCCTGATTCGGTGTCGGAGGAGCGTCGTAAGCTGGTGCGTCATTATGGTGCCAAGGTTATCGTGGTACATGATGATGGCGACATCGGTAAAGCCATTGACGAATGCATTCGAATTGCCGTCAACATGGCCAAAGAAGACCCCAACGTGTACGTTCCGCAGCAGTTCGAGAACATCGACAACCTGCGCGCACATCGAAATCATACCGCGCTTGAAATTGCTGAGGATGCGGGCTGCCACATCCATGGGTTTGTGAGCGGCATCGGCACGGGTGGCACCATCAGCGGCATTGGGCAAACGCTCAAGCGTCTGTACCCCGATATTGAGATTTGGGCTGTTGAGCCCGAAAATGCCGCCATTCTGTCGGGCGGCGGTATTGGCACGCATTTGCAGATGGGCATTGGCGACGGCCTTATTCCGGCTATTTTGGACCAGAGCATCTACGCAAGCGTTTGCACGGTAAGCGACGAAGAGGCGCTGGAAACCGCACGTGAGCTCGCGCGCAAAGAGGGGCTGATGTGCGGCGTGTCCAGCGGTACCAACGTTGCGGCTGCCAGACGCTTGGCGCGCAAGCTGGGGCCCGGTAAAACCGTTGTTACCGTGTTGCCCGATACCGGCGAGCGCTACTTCTCAACACCGCTGTTCGAAGGCGAATAACATCCCTGCAAAACCGGCGCCCGCCGAAAACGGGCGCCTTTTTAGTGTCGTGATGGTTCCTTGAGTTCGTCGTGCCAAAGCGCGCCCACCTGCCCATTCCCCCTATAATGATAACGATTGATGGTGCCGGCGTAAGCGTGCGCTCTAAAGGCACGCGCAACGGTGCTGGTCCGTGCTGGGGGCCACAAACATTTTGCCCGCTGGGGAGTTTAAATCATGCGTTCAATGAATAACGTGCTTTGCTATGTGGAGACGTGCGTGAGTGCGCAGCCTTCGAAAATTGCGGTTATAGACGAGGTGTCGCAAACTTCGTACATAGAGCTGTACGAAGCCAGTAAACGTGTTGGCACGGCGCTTTCGCGCTGTGGTGTTGCACGCCAGGGCGTGGTCGTGCTCATGGAAAAAAGCGCGCACACGCTGGGTGTCATGCTGGGCATCGTGCAGGCGGGTGCGTTTTATGTTCCCGTTGATCCGTCGGTGCCGCTTGCTCGCTTGCAAAAAATAGTGACCCAGCTGGGTAATCCTTGTATTGTTGTGGACAGCCAGGAGGCCGCGCCTGCTGGCGTGGACGAAATGGGGCACGTCGTTGAGGCCCAAGAGCTCCTGGGTTCCGACATTGACGAAACCCTGCTGGCAGCCACGCGCGCCCAAAGTCTGGAAACCGATCCCGTGTACACCTTGTTCACTTCTGGTTCCACGGGCGACCCCAAAGGCGTCGCCATCAGCCATCGTGCCATCATCAGTTTCATCGACTCGTTTGTTTCGACGTTCGATTTCAACGAAAACGATCGTTTTGCGAACCAGGCTCCGTTCGATTTCGATGTGTCTACCAAAGACATTTACACCACGTTTGCAACCGGCGCGACCTTGGTGATTGTTCCGCGTGCGTACTTTATGCAGCCGGTCAAGCTCGTTGAGTATTTGCACCAGCACAAGGCAACGGTGCTCGTGTGGGCGGTTGCGGCGCTGTGCATTGCGAGCGCCTATCACGCTCTTGACAGCGATTTGCTTGCAAGTGTGAGAAAGGTGCTGTTCAGCGGCGAGGTTATGCCACGCAAGCACCTTGACGAATGGCGTGCGCACCTGCCGCAGGCGCAGTTCGTAAACTTGTACGGTCCCACCGAGATAACCTGCAATTGCCTGTATCACGTGCTCGACTCCGCGCGCATGTATGCCGAGGGCATTCCGCTGGGTACTGCGTTTTCGCACTGCCGCGTGTTTCTGGTGGACAGCGCAGGCGCGCAGGTGACAGAGCCCAACAGCGAGGGCGAGCTGGTGGTGGCCGGTCCGTCTCTAGCGCTGGGGTATGTGGGGATGCCCGAGCAAACTGCCCGCGCGTTCCCGACGAACGCGCTTAACGCCGCCTATCCCGAACGCGTGTACCGAACGGGCGACGTGGCTGCGTTCTCCGAAGAGGGCGAGCTGTTTTTCCGTGGTCGCGTAGACAACCAAATTAAGTTCCAGGGCCATCGTATTGAGCTTGAGGAAATAGACGTGGCAATAGAGCGCCATCCGCAGGTGATGCGGTGCCGCTGCGCCTTTGATACCGAAAAGTCGCGGTTGCGGGCGTTTTACGAAGGTGCGGTGGACAAGCGCGAGCTTGCATCCTACGCACGTCGCGAGCTCCCTGTTCACATGATTCCCTCAAGCTTCGAGCAGGTTGAAGAAATGCCGCTTAACAAAAATGGCAAGGTCGATCGCAAACGCTTGCTTGAGCTGCACGCAAAGGCGCGAAAGGCCAAGCGCGGCACTGCGGGCGCGTCGGCGTCAGCTGATGCGAAGCCCACGGCTGCCGGCGCATCGGCCGCCAGTGCACCGACTGCAACCGCTGCGGTTGCTGGCGTGGCGGCATCGGCGGATGCGAAGCTTACAGCGTGTCGCAAAACGGACGAAGGGGTTCTTTAGGCTATGGATGCAAACGTTCTTGAACAGGCCCTCAATGAGTTTCCCACACCGTTTTACCTTTTCGATGAGGGCGAGCTGCACCGTCGGATAGCGCATTTGCAATCGCTGGTGGGCGCGCGGGCTCATCTGTGCTACGCGATGAAGGCGAATTCATTCATCGTGCAGCAGGCCGCTCGCGATGTGTACCGCTTTGAGGTATGTTCGCCTGGCGAGTTGCGCATTTGCCAAGAGCAGGGGATTCCTGACGAAAAGTTGGTTATTTCGGGTGTGGTAAAAGACGAAGAGCTCATGCGCGAGCTGGTGTTTGAGCATCCTGCTATCGCCCGCTACACCATCGAGTCGCTTTCGCAGTTCGACATGCTCGAGCGCTTGGCGACGCAGGCCGCCTGCCGCATACCCGTGCTCATTCGTTTAACCAGCGGCAATCAGTTTGGCGTCAACGCGCAAGAGGTAAAAGACCTTGTGCTGCGCGCCATCGCTGGTTCGGCTATTGAATTTTGCGGTGTGCAGTTTTTCTCGGGCACGCAAAAAACCTCGCTCAAGCGTCTCAAGCGCGAGCTGACGCAGGTGGACAACCTTATCGCCCAGCTTGAAGAGGAGTGCGGCGCACCGGTTCGCGAGCTTGAATTTGGCCCGGGATTTCCGGTGATGTACTTCGATTCCGAAGAGGAAGCCGCCGTCAAGCAAGATGAGCTTGCGAAAGGCTTTGGCGAGCTGTTGGCCGACCTGCGCTTCAAGGGCGAGGTCTCCCTTGAAATGGGCCGCGCGATTGCTGCCAGCTGCGGTACCTACGTTACGCGTTTCGTGGACCTTAAAACCAACGCTGGCGAGAATTACGCCCTGGTTGATGGCGGCAAGCATCAAATTGCCTACTTTGGTAACGCCTTGGCGATGAACCAGCCTCCCTGCTGGCAGTACCCTGCGCGCGAGGGCGAGGAGGTTTCAATATGGAACATATGCGGATCGCTGTGCACCGTGAACGACATTCTGGCCAAGCAGCTGCCACTTCGTGCACCGGTCGTGGGTGACGCGCTGGTATTCGAGCGCGCGGGAGCGTATTGCATGACCGAGGGCATTTCGCTGTTTTTGAGCCGCGACCTTCCACGGGTGGTGCTGCGTGACGCAAGCGGTGCTCTGCGGCTCGCGCGCGATAGCGTGCAAACGTACGTCTTCAACAATCCGGCGTGCTAGGGCGCAAAACAGTCGCTCATTTGCGCATATTTTAAGGAATGGCGTTAACCAGAACACGACTAAAAGAGCTTGGGATAAGCTCCAAATGGAGAAAACGAAGAGAGGATTTGCCTTGAAAGATCAGATCATCGAGATTCTTGAAGATATCAATCCCGACGCCGATTACGAAACGTGCACCACGCTCATTGACGATCGCGTCATTGATTCGTTGGGCATGGTGTCGTTGGTTGCCGAGCTTGAGGATGCCTTCGACATTACCGTCCCCGCGGTAAAAGTAGTGCGTGAAAACTTTAATTCGGTTGATGCCATCTGCGCTCTTGTTATCGAGCTCGTTGACGAGGACGAAGACTAGCGGCTTGCTGTTTGCCGCCGCGGCTCCGTTTGCTTGGCTGCCTACGGGCACAATTAAGGTGCCGCAATCTCTTTTGCGATTATGGTTTCATACTTCACCCCCGTCTTCCTATTCGCGTTTTTACCCGCATCAGTTATAGCCTACGCGCTGGCCCCCCGCCGAGCGCGTGGGCTTGTTCTGCTTCTGTTCAGCTATGCATTTGTGGCAATCATCAGCCACTTTCTTATTGCTTTCTTGTTTGCGACCACCTTGGTCACCTATGGGCTGGCGCGCGGCATGCAGGGCATGCTTGCCCAGCGCGACGCGCAGCTGAAAGAGACGAAATCGGGCAAAAAGGCAATAAAGGCGGCGTGCAAGAAACGCATGAAGCTTTTGTTTGTCGCCGGCGTGCTGATTAACTTCGGCATTTTGGTCGCGCTGAAGTACCTGGTGTTCTTTGGCGAGGTAACAGCGTCCATACTGGGGCTTTTCGGCATTCAAACGGCGTTCAATATACCACGCATCGGCATTACCATCGGTATATCGTTCTACACGCTCATGGCGGTTTCCTACCTGCTGGACGTGTACCGCGAAACCGTTGCGGCCGACAACAATCTGGGTCGCGTCGCGCTGTTCCTGGCCTTTTTCCCGCAGATCATGGAAGGCCCCATCTGCCGCTACGGACAAACCGCTCAGGCGCTGTGGGCTGGCGAGAGCATCAAGCGCGACAACCTTAATTACGGCATGCTGCGCATTGCCGTTGGCCTCGTGAAAAAAATGGTGGTGGCCGACCGTTTGAACGTGTTCGTCCAGCCGGTTTTCGAAGGCTACGCAAATTACGATGGCGGCATCATCGCATTTGCCGCCATTTTGTATACCGTGCAGTTGTACTGCGACTTCTCGGGATGCATGGACGTTGCCATTGGTATGGCGCGCATATTCAACGTGAATTTGCCCGAGAACTTCCGCCAGCCGTTCTTCTCAAAGACGGCATCGGAGTTCTGGCAACGCTGGCACGTTACGCTGGGCACGTGGTTCAAGGATTATATCTACTACCCGGTATCGTTGTCCAAGCCGGTGAAAACGCTCACGACCAAAGCGCGCAAACGTTTTGGTAGCCGCTATGGTCCGCTTATGACCAGCTCTATTGCGCTGTTCTGCGTATGGTTGGGCAACGGTTTGTGGCATGGTGCCGGATCGCAGTACGTTGCCTTTGGTATGTACTACTTCGTGCTTATTGTTGCGGGCGGCTTCATTGAGCCGGTGGCACAGTCGTTTGCAAACAAACACGGCATCAATCGCGAAAGTGCGCCGTACAAGGCGTTTCGTATTGCGCGCACGCTTATCGTTATCTTCTCGGGCGAGCTTATTTTCCGCTCGCTCAGCTTTGTGGCAAGCCTCGAGATGTTCTATCGCATTGCCACCAATTTCACGCTTGAATCCTTTGCGAACGGATACGTCTTCCAAATTGGCGTGGTAGATGTGAGCAGCTCGTTTATCGCGGCTGACCTTATTTTGGTAACCGTGCTGTTTGCGCTGGTGATAGCCTACGACTTGGCCAATGAGCGCGGCCATAACATCTACGACCTGCTGGTGGGCGCGAATGCCTTTGTGCGCTGGGCGGTTTGGCTTGCGCTCATTTTGACCGTCGTGGTGTTTGGTGCATACGGATTTGGATACGCGCCTGTCGATCCTCTGTACGCGCATTTCTAGGAGTAGCATGGCAGAGCAGAAGAAACAGAGCATATCGAGGGCGTTCGGAACCGCTGGCATTGTTCTTGCGGTGCTGTTCGCATGCCTGCTTGCGTTGTCTTTCGTGCTTACTCCCAAAGACAATTCGCCGGAATCGGGGATGGTTGACGCCGAGGCCTACGGTGTGCTGGGTGAACCGGTTGGCACGGTGGACCTTATCGTCATGGGCAACAGTGAGACCTTCACCAGCTTCACGCCGCTGCATATGTGGCACGAGCGGGGCTTCACGTCGTATGTGTGCGGCACGAAAGGCCAAATGCTGCCGCATGCCGATGTTGTTTTACATCGCGTGACCGAAACGCATCGCCCGCGTATTGTGATCATAGAAGCCGACATGGTTTACGAGCCCGCTCCCGCAAGTGTTGTTGCCACGCGTTTGGGCAAATGGCTGCTTCCCGTATTCGAATACCACAATCGCTGGAAACAGCTGACGCTTGAAGACTTCACCACGTTGCCGAAAGCAACCTGGACCGATCCCTTCAAGGGTTACCAAATTAACCGCGACGTGAATCCTGCCCAACCGCGCGATTACATGGCGCCAACCGACGCGGTGCAGCCCATTGAACGTATGAACGAGTTGTTGCTGCGCGACATGGTGAACCATTGCCGCGCTATTGGCGCAACGCCCATTTTGGTGAGTGCTCCCAGTATGAATAACTGGAGCATGGCAAAGCACAACGGCATTAGCGCATGGGCCCAAAGCGCGGGCGTTGTTTACAAGGATTTCAATCTGCCCGAAAGTGGTGCCCACATCGATTGGACGCGCGATACGCGCGATTCAGGTACGCACTTGAATCACTGTGGCGCCGTGAAGTTCTCGAGTGCTTTTGGAGCATGGCTTTCAGAGAATTACGACATGCCCGACCACCGCGGTGATGACGCGTATAGCTCATGGCATGCGGCCTACGACCATTATGCGCGCGTGGTTGAAAACGCTCGCGAGGGCGCCGGGAGCGTTTCCGAGCACAGCTAAATGTCTAAGCGCACAAATTGCCTGGCAAAGGCCTTGTTGGGGCGGGTACAACCCACAGGAGTTCGAAAGCTGAAAAAGGACGAACATGGCTCAAGAAGATCGCGATGGAGATAAGCTGGTCAATTACCTGACGATGGTGGGGCATTTGTGCGCCGATCTCTGCCAAAGCGCGATTTCGGCCGTGTTGCCCTTCTTGGTGGTGGCGCATGGGTGGTCTTATACCGCGGTGGGCTTTTTGGTGTTTGCGTCCAACGTGACCTCTGCTGTTATCCAACCGTTGTTTGGCGTAATAGGAGATAAACGGCCCAGCCCGTGGTTCATGTCGTTGGGTGTGCTTATGGCGGGTGCAGGAATATGCTGCGTTGGCCTGTTCGACGACTACTGGACCATTATCTTCGCCGCTATGCTTACCGGCGTCGGCGCAGCCATTTACCATCCCGAAGGTGCCCGTTTGGCCAATTTGTCGGCAGGCACGCGCAAGGCAGCCGGCATGAGCATTTTTGCCGTTGGCGGGAATATCGGCTTTTTCCTGGGGCCGCTTATCACGGCAGCCTTCCTTACTGCATTCGGCATGCGCGGAACCGTTGTGTTCATAGTGCCTTCCATTGCGTGCGCGGCAGTACTCTTGTTCTTCAACAAGCGTTTCGTGGCGTTGGGGACCGTGGCTGCGGGCGAGGTCAAAGACGATACGGTGCGCGAGCACTGGGGTAAGTTTTGGCTGGTGATGGGCCTGCTGTCGCTTCGTTCTATTGTAGGCGCCGGTATCGTGTCGTTTATTCCGCTGTTTATGCTGGGACCGTTGGGCCAGCCTGAAACCATAAGCTCGCTCACGTTGTCGGCGTTCGCGATTGCAGGCGCGTTTGCAACCGCCATTTCGGGTTGGGCGTCATCACGCTGGGGGGTTCATAAGCTCACTATTGCGTGCATGGTTGCCTCCACGCTGCTCATTGGCGCTTTTGCGCTGAACAATTCCGTAGTTGCAGCTGTTGCCATTGCTATGTTGCTGTCCGTTTTCAACAACTTGTTTTACCCGTCCAGCGTTGCGTTGGGCATGAGCTACGTGCCAAAGCATTTGGGAACGGCTTCGGGCCTTTCGTACGGTGTTGCCATTAGCATTGGCGGTATGGCCACGCCGCTGTTGGGTTCCGTGGGAGACACGATGGGCCTGGTAACCGTGATGTTGGTGCTGGCAGGCGTTTCTCTTGCTGGTACACTGGTGGCCCTGTTGGTAGCGCACGCCGATAAGCGCTAAGCCGACAAGCGCTAAGCTGATAAGCGGCTAATCCGCCGAAACAAGAAGGCCGCCGTAACCTTGCGGGTTGCGGCGGCCTTGGCATTCTTGGCTTCTGCTCGAGTTGCAGCGCTATTGCTCAAAGTTGCGGCGCTACTCTTCTATGCCGTCGAGGCTGCGAATGAGCTTGCGCTTGATTTTGCCGCCCACGGTTTTGGGCAGTTCATCGGTGTACTCAATGATGCGCGGGTACTTGTACGGAGCGGTTTCGTGCTTTACGAAGTTCTGCAGCTCCTTCGTAAGCTCGTCGGAAGGCGTCCAGCCAGCTGCCAGAACCACCGTGGCCTTTACCACAAGACCGCGGATAGGATCAGGTGCTGCCGTAACGGCGCATTCAATGACGGCGTCGTGCTTAACCAGCGCGCTTTCCACTTCAAACGGGCTGATGCGGTAGCCTGAGCACTTGATAACGTCATCGTTGCGTCCCACGAACGAGATGTAGCCTTCGCTGTCGCGCCATGCCATGTCGTGCAGGTTGTAATAGGCGCCACCAACGGTTTCGGCCGTTTCCTCGGGCATGCCGTAGTAGCCAACGAACAGGCCGGGGGGATATGCCTCTTTCAAACCGGTAACGCATACTGCGCCCTCTTCGCCGTCGGGCACTTCGTAGCCGTCGTCGTCAAGAAGCTTGATGTTCAGCAGGGGGGACGGCTTGCCCAGCGAGCCGGGGTGCGGCTCGAGCCACGGGAAGGTTGCAATAAGCACGGGGCCTTCGGTTTGGCCAAAGCCCTCGCGCACCTTTTTGCCAGTGAATCTTTCCCACTGAACGGATACCTCGGCGTTAAGCGGTTCGCCTGCTGTCGCGAAATTCTTGATGGAGGACAAATCGTAGGCAGCAACATCTTCCTGCAGCATGAAGCGGTACATGGTAGGAGGCGCGCAGAAGGTGGTGAGCTTGTAATCCTGCATGTGCTGCAGCAGCTTGGCAGGGATAAATTTGTCCATGTCGTAGGCAAACACGGTGGTGCCGGCGATCCACTGTCCGTAGATTTTGCCCCAACCGAATTTTGCCCAGCCGCTGTCGGTGACCGACATGTGCAGGCCGTTTTCGCGAACCTGCTGCCAATATTTAGCGGTCAGAATATGGCCCAGCGGGTGCGCGAAATTGTGCATGACGGGCTTGGGATTGCCGGTGGTTCCGCTGGTGAAGTAGATGAGCATGGTGTCTTTGCTGGTGACGGCTTCGGGCGAGCCCTTTTCGGGGCGCTCGAAGGTGTCGGGCTCATCGGCGATAAGCTCGTCGAAGGCCAGCCATCCGTCGCGCTTGCCCGCTACCGTTACGCAGTTTTTAACCGATGGGGAGGTGGGAAGCGCTCCTTCCACCTGAGAGCAAACGTACTCGTCTTTAATGCACACCAGCATCTTCACGCCGCATTTGTTGGCACGGTATTCGATATCGTGGGTTGTAAGTTGGAGCGTTGCAGGAATGATGGTGGCGCCCAGCTTGCAAAGAGCGGTTGCAACAACCCAGTATTCCCAGCGGCGACGCAGGATGCACATAACGATGTCGCCCTTGCCAATGCCCAGTTTCTTGAAGGCATTGGCGGTTTTGTTGGAAAGGCGGCTGATGTCGGTGAAGGTGAAGTTGTGCTCCTCGTCGTGGTCGTCGCACCACAACAGAGCGCGTTTTTCGGGTTCGACGCGTGCCCATTCGTCCACAACGTCGTAGCCGAAGTTGAAATCGTCAGGCACGTTGATTTTAAAATTCTCGAAGAAGTCTTCGTAGCTTTCAAATTCAATGCGGGGGCAGTACTTTTTCAGTATGTAATCCATAGTCTCTCAATCTGCTGTCTGCTGGTTTGGGTTTGCCGCTTTGGGTGCTTGGTGCGCGCGTTCTGCTGTCTTCTCAGTTGCCGCACGGTTACGCGTGTTCTGCAACCTTCGCGTTCGCGATGCAATTGCGCTAGCTCTGCAACCTGCGAAGTGCAACGCAATTGTTCAGGCTCTGCAGCCTGCTTGGTGCAACACAATTCTGCGAGTTCTGCAGCCGTCGCAGTCGCAACACGATTTTTACTCCGCGATGATGGTGATGAACTTGGCGGGCTTGTCGCCTCCGCAACGCTGTCCGTGCGGGTGCGTTGGGTTGAAGAAGATGCTGTCGCCCGCATGGAGCTCGAACTCTTCGTCGTCGAACATGACGATGACGGTGCCTTCAAGCACGATGTTGAACTCCTGACCAGAGTGCTGTACCGGCTTTACCGGGTCGTCGGAAGGGTCCAGCACAACTTCCAGAGGCTGCATGATCTTATCGCGAATGCGCCAGGCCAAGTCGTTGTAGTGGTAGCCAGGATAACGGTCAACCTCGCGTCCCTCGCCGGCGCGAACTACCTGGTAGGTGTCAAGTTTGGCGGCGGTACCGGTGAGAATCTCGGTGAACTCAACGCCGAATTTGCGCGCCATGTGATAAACGGCGGAGATGGGCACGCCCGCACCCGTAGCTTCCCAGCGTTTGTAGCGCTCGACGTCTACTTCCAGGTCGGCTGCCATTTCTTCCGCCGTTACATCGCATGCTTCGCGTAAGCCGCGCATGCGTCGCCCGATCTCGATGAGCTCTTGAGCTTCTTGAACCATGGGACCTCCCTTGTCTTAGTGCTTGAACATTTAATTGTAATTATGTTATGCGGGTGCGGATTGCGCATTACCGCACTTCAAGTAATTAGCAAACTCGAGCAGCACAGCAACTTTGTACTGCGTAACAATTCGCATCGCGCAGCAACTTTGCGCCGCGTCAACACGCCTCTCGTGGTTGTTGTGCGTTGGTTGAGCGCATGCGCAGAGTGCAAGCGTACGCATAGGGCAAGCGCGCACCTTGTAAGTTGTGCTTTGCGAATGCGAAATTCCCGTTGGGAGGAGTTGGCAAAGCGTCTGCGGACGCAAAATTGTGGTTGTAACCCAATCGCGCCCTGGCCACGGACGCAAATCTCCAGTTGTGACCCGATTGCGGCGTGCTCTCGGACGCAAATCTCCAGTTGTGAGGTGTTTTGTAGGTTCCTTTATGCCTTTTGCATCAAAGCGTTTCTGGTGCGCGCCTTTGAGCTGGGGTTTTCCAAACTGCTAAAAACGCGGGCAAATCAAAACAGGTCACAACTGGCATTTTGGGTCCGCGGCAAAGCTTCAAATGGGTCACAACTGACGTTTTGCGTCCCGCGCCCGCGGAATTTCGGGTCACAACTGGCGATTTGCGTCCGCAGGAAGGTGGCAGCACCGCCGCAGCGCCGCACAACTGGCGATTTGCGTTTGCAAGAGGGCAGTAGCCGGCATGAGAAGGC
>JAZQAV010000130.1:0-7508 GCA_045545435.1 Eggerthellaceae bacterium
AGGGCTGCGGCCCGTCGCCGGGTTGCCTCGTCATAAAGCGCTCTTCCATCCATAAAGAAGTCTCCCATTTCTCATGTCCAAGAAAAGGGAGACAGTTCAAGTGGCTGGGAGGGCTTTTTTGCGGCCTTTTTGGTTGCCGCGCTTTTCATATTCCCTGCAACAATACTAAATTAATATTGCTATCTTCCATATTTATGCTATCTTTTATAACCACTTTGTAATTATTTTTGCTATACTGCCTTTTGTGAGGAATTCAAGCATGATGAAATCGACGACCATACGCATGGACGACGATCTCAAGCGCGAGGCTTCATTGAAACTTGAGGCTTTGGGATTGAACTTCAATGCATTCGTCGTGATGGCAACGGTGCAGCTCGTTGAGCAAAACCGTGTGCCATTCGATTTGGTTGTGCCCGAACAGGCAATAGCGGAAGCCGAAGCCGAGAAGAAGCAAAGCAAGCGAACAGGAACCAACAGTACTCAGACCGAGGGTTAGGGTGATGGTCATGTGGCTCGTAAGGCTTTTCACAGGTAGCGAGAAGCCCATTTACGTCAAGCGCAACTGGATCTTCTGCAAACGCAGGAGCGCAGCGAGAACGGCCAACAAAAACTATCTTCTGTAACCTTCCCCATCGATCGAAACAAAATAGAACCCACCTGCGGTGAAACAGTTTATTCGTAGCCTTACACTCACCGCTTAAATGAAGATCGCCCGCCTGCACGCAACCGCAGTCGGGCGATCTTCTCTATTCGTTATGGTTTATGGGGCCAAGACGCTAGTAGGGCTTATCCAAATCGGCACGTGCGTATGCATCGGCGTCAAGTCCGAAGAACTTCCCTTGGTTGTAGCGATCAAGCGCCACCAGCGCAATCATGCCGGCGTTGTCACCGCACGAGCACAACGGCGGCATCACCAGCCGCACATCCATACGAGAGCACATGTCCTCATACGCCGCACGCAGTGCTGGGTTTGCGGCAACGCCACCGCCCAAGCAGAACGTTTTCGCACCCGTTTCCTCAAGCGCCATCCGCGCCTTTGCAACCTGCACGTCCACAACCGCCTGCTGGAAACTGGCCGCAATGTCGGGAATGTTCAGCGCGCGACCGCTCGCACGCTCGTCGTTTATATAGGTCACCACGGCGGTCTTCAACCCCGACAATGAAAAGCGCAAATCACCCGAATGCATCATTGCCCGCGGAAACGCGATTGCCTTGGGGTTGCCGGATGCCGCGTACTTGGAGATAACGGGGCCACCCGGATATCCCAGTCCCAACGCCTTTGACACTTTGTCGAAGGCCTCACCCACCGCATCATCGATGGTGGTGCCCAGCGTTTGGTAGTTGCCCCAGTCTTTCACATGAACCAACATGGTGTTGCCGCCCGATACCAGCGAAGCAACCAAAGGCGGCTTGATGTCGGCAGCGCCTATCTTGTTCGCATACAGATGGCCCTCAAGATGGTTAACGCCTATGAAAGGTTTGTTGGCAGCCCAAGCGGCGCCTTTTGCAAACGCAACGCCCACCACCAGCGCGCCCACCAAGCCAGGAGCGTAGGTAACGCTTACCGCGTCAACGTCTTCCCAGGTGAGCCGCGCAACACTAGCGTTGCGGGAGGCCACATCAAAGCACTCGTCGCATACGCCGCAGATGGTTTCGATATGCTTGCGGCTGGCGATTTCGGGCACCACGCCCCCAAATCGTGCATGAAAATCTATTTGCGAGGCAACCACATCGGCCAGCAGGTTCCCCTCGCCGTCAACGAGCGCTGCGGCCGTTTCGTCACACGAGCTCTCGATGGCAACAATAAGCGGACGGGCAAGCTTGCTTACCGTCGCTTCAACCTCTTCGCGCACTTTAAGCTCCATGCCGCCCACATCATGAGGCGCAACAGGAAGCGGGCCTGCCATAATCACCGCATCGACGCTGTTGTCGTAATACCGCGGTCGCGTGGCTATGTCCGAAAGACCAATTGCGCGGTACAGAGCTTGCGCCGGTTCGTTGGTTGAACGTACTTCAAGAAGGCAGCGCGTAGCTCCCAAATCGCGTGCGTCGGAGGCAACGTGCGAAATGAGCTCGCGCGCAATACCATGACGCCGCCATGCGGGATGGACGCCCACCCGCAGTATCTCAAGCTCGTCACCTGCCATCATGCCGCCCGCATAGCCCACCAGCGACGCCCCAGCGTCTTCAGAGCGTACATACGCAGCCCACCACAGGTAGCTGCGGTTCGACAGCTCATCGCGCACCATCGCCGCCGACCACGGATCGCCTTCCATCACCTGCGACTCAAGCGCAACAACATCGTCCACGTGCGCAAAATCGAGCGGCTGGTAGACCACCGCATCTCCAATGTCTTGCACGCCTGTCACCAAGTTTTTTGGATCGTCTTTGGCCAGCCTGGTACGCTCGTTTTCTTCCGCGTCGCTCAAGCGCGTGTACACGGGAAGCGCGAACGCAGGGTTGTGACGCACCTTGTCAAAGGGGTCAATCTCCCCCGCTTGCCAAGCGCGCTCGAACGTGCGCAACAGGCCTCGACCCGTTACCGACCACAGCTCTTCGGGCAGCAGCGTTCCACAGGCGGCAAACTCGTCAGCGTATTTCTCAAGCGCGTCGCCCAAAACCAAGTAACCCGCTTGCGACTGATCGTTGGTTTCGGCATTCGACCCATCGTTTGCTTCGGCTTGCGACCCATCGCTTGCCTCTGCCTCCAAAGCGCCCGAAAAGCGCTCGCTTGCAGCGTGCGCCTTCATCACGCAATCGGATTCAAGACGCGCCGCGCCGTTGTCATCAAGAACGTACGGAACGGGGTACACTTCGTGGCGCATGGCATCAGCCACCACCAATAACCGCCCGCGCACGCTTGCGATCTGCGCGTTTTCCGCCAGCGCATCAAGCGTGGAAACGCCTATCAAAGAAACGCCCAGAGCCTGTGCGACGCCTTTCGCCGTTGACATGGCAATGCGCACGCCGGTGAACGAACCCGGACCGCGCCCCACCGCCACGCAGGCAACATGAGAACGCTCCACGCCAAGTTGTGCGAGCAGGTTATCGATTTCGGGAAGCAGGCGCGTGTTGGATGCGCGATGCGCGCGAACCTCGCGCGTTGCAAGCACCCGGACGCTTTTGTCCGATGAGTCCAGTGCGCCCACGCCAATGGCCACCACTTCGTTGGCGGTATCGAAAGCCAAAACAATACGTGATGCGTCTTGGGGCGCAACGGTTTCAGGGACAGCGGTAAACGTCATACAAACTCTCTTGGATCGTATTTACTCATTTTCGGCAGGAGCATCTGCCAACCACGCGCGCACGAGCTCAGCAGCACGCAAACCGTGCGGTTCTACTGTGAGCGTTCGCAAATCACCCTCCGCATGCGCAATGGTAATGTGCACGAAATCATCCTCGAAGGCTTCAAGAAACTTCTCGCCCCACTCAACCAAGCATATGCCATCGCCGTCAAGCATTTCGTAAAAGCCGATGTCGTCAAGTTCGCTTATGTCCTCCAGGCGGTAGACATCAAAATGATAAAGCGGTATGCGGCCCGCAGGATATTCGAAGACAAGATTGAACGTGGGGCTGGTAACCGGCTCGGTTATGCCCAATCCCGCGGCAAAGCCTTGCGAGAACTGCGTTTTGCCGGCACCCAAATCGCCCGAGAGCACAAAGATGTCGCCTGGTTGAGCACACGACGCCAATGAGGCGGCAAACGCCTTGGTTTCATCAACGTTGTGCGATGTGCGCGCTATTGCTTCCGCCATCGATAATGCCTCTCTTACAGCATGAATCTCTTGCAAGCCCAAAAATACGGAAGGGCGCCGCCAAAGCGGCGCCCCTCATCGTAGCACTATTTAGCTTCGCGCCTTTGCTGGCCAGCTCAACGCCACAATGCGTTTACAGGCCAGCGTGGTCGTACACGTACCTTTCAAGAATATCCGCTTGATGATCGATTTCCTCAAGCAGGCCGCGCATGCGGTTGGAGTACACGCGCGCCGTGTGCTCGTCCTTGATAAGACGCACGTTGGAAACAACCATCAGACAGGCACCATGTGCTGCAGCGCGTGAAAACGCAACGGCGGCGCCCATGTCGGCAACTGCCGATTTGTTGCCGTTGTACACGAAAAACTTCAGCTCTTCCAAAACCTCTTTTGCCGATTGCATAATGGACAGCGGGACTTCGCTTGCCTCGAGCAACGCATGCTGAATCGCTGCGCTCCTGGCTGCTTTTTCGTTTTCGTCGCCGCGTGGCATTTTCAACGCGTCTGAGAAGGAAAGAAATGCCTTGGCATCCGCGTTAACCAGCTCAATAAGGTTCTCGCGCAAAACCTTCAGCCGTTCAAGGCTTTCTTTCGTGCCGTCCTCAATGTGCGCATAGGCCTCTTTGCCCAGGGTAAGATTGCCCACCATCGAAGCCAAACAGGTTCCCAGTACACCCACATACGCACAGGCAGCACCGCCTCCGGGAACAGGTTCGCCACTTGCCAACGCTTCTACGAAATCTCTATCCATAGCCAGATCACCCAAGATCCTTCCCGTCATAGCGACGTCGATTTAAGGGACGATTGTATACGTCCAACATGACCGAAAAACAGACGATGGGACAACACGAGCCCAACCGCCTTACCAATGAAATGGAACTCCTCCTTCACTTAGCTTGCGGACAACGTTCTGTTTTCTTTCTCATCCCAAATCGTGCGGCCGCTGGCCGCTGAGTGCTATTTTACGCTATTGCGCTTCGTATATAAGGCGCAAACCTTCAAGAGTTAACTCGGGGTTCGTATGGGTAATGGTTGCAGAAAGCGGCGCCATGCGAAACGCGAGCCCCCCTGTTGCAACCACGGGCGCCTCGTAACCCAGTTGCGCGAACACGCGGCGAACCAGCCCGTCAACGCGATCGGTTTCGCCGTACACAATGCCCGCCTGTATTGCCTGGGCCGACGATTTGCCAATGGCGGTATGCGGGTCAACCAAATCGGTAGCGGCAAGCTTGGTTGCGTGCGAGAACAACGCAGAGGCAGACGTTTCAACACCGGGCGCGATAATTCCGCCGACAAAACGGCCGTCTTTGTCTACAACCTCGATGTTCGTAGCCGTTCCGAAATCGACGATAACCACCGGCGCGCCGTACAAAGCACGAGCCGCAACAGCGTCGGCAACGCGGTCGGCTCCTATTTCGGCAGGATTAGGATAGTCGGCATCGAACAGGGTACCGGCCGATGATGCCGAACACACGATGGGCGCGTGGCCCAGCATATCCTCAAGCGCCGCACACCAGGCCTGGGTAAGCGCGGGAACCACCGATGCAAGCGCTGCGCCACCTATCTGCGATAAATCAATTCCCATACGCCCGATAAGCGGTTCGGCCTTCAACCGAAGCTCATCTGCGGTATTTTTCTTTTCCGTGCTCAAACGCCACATTCTCACGAGATTGGCCCCATCGTAAACGCCGATTACCGTTTGCGTGTTGCCCACATCTATAACAAGCAGCATGTGCATGAACCTTTCGTTTTGCAAGGTAATACCAAGAGAACTTTGCGGCTATCCGTTTGAAACGCTATTATAGCAAGAGCGTTACTTCCTTTGCGCGAACAGCGAGCACCCATCCCGCCGCGCAAACATTACTTCATGCAACCGCGTTTTAAGGAGCCCATCATGGCAGATGCACCGAAGCGCATCCTTGTTGTGGACGACGAATCGTCCATCACCGAGTTCGTCAGCTACGCACTCAAGAAGGAAGGCTATGCGCCTGATGTGGTAGCAAACGGTGAAGACGCGTTCGCCCTTGCAAAGAAAAACGAGTACGACCTGTTTATTTTGGACATCATGCTTCCCGGCATGGATGGCTACGAGCTGTGCCGCCGCCTGCGCTCCATCACGTCCGCGCCCGTCTTGTTCCTTTCCGCCCGCGACACCGAGTTGGACAAGGTAGTAGGTCTGGAAATTGGCGGAGACGACTACCTGGCGAAGCCCTTTGGCGTCCGCGAGCTTATTGCGCGCGTTCACGCGCTGCTGCGCCGCGGCTCAGGCGGCGATTTCGCCATGGCCGGGCACTCCATTACCGCAAGCGGAATCACGCTTGACGAAGACGCCCACACCGCCCAGGGCGAAAAGGGGCCGCTTGACCTAACGCCGCGCGAATTCGAACTTTTGGCCAGCCTTATGAAAAACGCCGGCCGCGTTGTTTCCCGCGAAGACCTGCTGCGCGACGCCTGGGGCTGGGAGTACCTTACCGAAACGAAAACCGTCGACACGCACATCAAGCGTTTGCGCGACAAAATCGAACAGGCCGGCTATGATCCCAGCCTGGTTGAAACGGTCCGCGGTTACGGATATCGCTTCAAGAAATAGCCCGCGCGGTTTTTGCGCTCACCACGGCATATACGTAACCAGGAGCAAATCATAAAGCGGCTTCAGACATACTTCGCTATTTTGTCCACCCTCTTGGCAATTCTGGGGTGTGCCTTAGCGCTTATTGTGTCCATCGTTGCGTATGGCGCTCCATGGACCACGGTGTTTCTGCTGGTGCCCATCACGCTGGTGGTATACGTGCTCAGCCTCATGTTGGGGCATTTCATCGCCGAGCCGCTCAACGACCTCATATCAAAAGTTGAGGCATACAAAACGGGGATGGACGTTTCGTTTGCCCCCGACATGCGCATGCGCGAAGCAGATGAGCTTTCCGAGGCGTTCGATGAGGTTACCAGGAAGTCCATATCGCAGAAAAGCGATCTTGCGCGTCAGGAACGACGCCAAAGCGAGTTTGTAAGCGACGTTGCCCACGAATTGCGCACGCCGCTTACCGCCATCCGGGGGAACGCCGAGATGCTGCTTGATCCCGATTTGCCCCCTGAGCTGCATGACAAGTTCTGCAACATCATCATTTCGGAAAGTGAGCGACTCAGCCGCCTGTCCAACGACCTGCTCACGCTTCACCGCATCGAAAACGACGAGGCCGCTATGGTGCTGCAGCGTATTAATTTGCGCGACCTTGCGCAAGACGTGTTTGACACGCTGCACCCCATCCTTGAGGACTGCCAGGCCAATTTCGCCGTTGTGGGCGAAGCGCCCGATATTTTGGGCAACCCCGACCGCATGAAGCAGGCGCTCACCAACCTTGTGGCAAACGCCACGCGCTTCATCGAGCCCGGCGGACACATAACCATCGAGCTCAGCGGCCTTCATAACAATGCCGTTATCCAGGTAAAAGACGATGGAACCGGTTTTGGGGACATCGATCCAAAGCTTTTGTTCGGCCGTTTTTATCGCACCGACGTGTCGCGCGCCCGAAACACAGGCGGCACGGGTTTAGGACTTGCCATCGTCAAATCAATCGTGGAGGCCCACGATGGCACCATAGAAGCAGTGAACCTGCCCGAGGGCGGCGCCTGCTTTATCGTGGCAATTCCCGCAATCGCTGCCTAAGCGAATACATTCCATTTAAGCTCAGAAAGGCCATCCGCTTAACGCAGATGGCCTTTTTGCATAAGTCGTTGGGAAAACGTTTTAGGTTTGCC
>JAZQAV010000131.1:0-3288 GCA_045545435.1 Eggerthellaceae bacterium
TGCTCGCCCGTTACACGACACTCCACAGGAAGCTGAAGCGCAACATCAAGCACGTTCTTATCCAAAAAGGGAACGCGCAACTCCAACGAATGCGCCATCGACATGCGGTCGGCTTTTAGGCATATGTCATAGGGCATGTACGACACCATATCAACGTACTGTGTTTGCGTGATTATGTCGCCGTTGTTCGTCTGCTTGAGCGCTTCATCAAAGTGCGGCTTGCACCACTTCCATGGCTCGCAAGGACCTTCGTAATCTTTTAAAACCTGTGGCACCTCATCCCACATGAAGTTCATGCACGCGCGCTGGTAGCTTTTTTCGGGACCGCCCGATCCGCGCATGGCAAAATGACGCCCGTGAAACGAAGGCAGAACCTGCGCAAGCGCCCCTGCTGCAGCACGAAGAGACGCGGGAACCTTGAAATAGCGCGAAAACTCGTATTGGTCATGGTAAATCCAGTAACCGCCGAACAGCTCATCAGCGCCCTCCCCCGACTGCACCACTTTAACGTCTTTGGCCGCCAACCTGCTCACGAAAAACAATGGAATGGCCGATGGCGCGCCCAACGGTTCATCCATGTGGTACTGCTCAATAGGAACAATATCCAAGAATTCCTGCGCATTCACTTGAATGTTTTCATTCAACAAACCAGCCCAGTCCGCAAATGCGCGCGCATCGTCCAATTCGTCCAGCTTGATCTTGAATCCAGCGCTCTCGGCTTTTTCGCGCTGCTCTTCGCATCCTGAAATGTCATACCCAACCGAAAAGGTTTTCACCTTATCGTGATGCTGCCCCATGCAATAAGCTGCCAAGGACGAATCGATACCGCCCGAAAGGAAGCTTCCAATTTCCACATCGGCAATCTCATGGGCCCTCACCGACTCATCAAACGTTTGATTGATGACATCTGCCCACTCCTCCAAGCCTTTCGATTCATCTATTTTGTACGTGATGCGGTAAAAACATTCGGTACGTACGCGTTCTCTTTCAACAACCATGAAGTGGCCGGGGAGCACCTTGTGCACGTTTTCGAACATGGTCTGGGAGTCGTTCAGATACTCAAAGCACAGATACTGAGGCAGCATTGCCTCATTGACCGCTTTGTGAAACTTCGGATGCGCGAGCATGCCCTTGATTTCCGATGCGTAGATAAAACGTTCGCCGTCCTGCTGGTAGTACAGCGGTTTGATACCAAATATATCGCGCCCCAAAACCAACCGCTTGCGAACATCGTCCCAAATGGCAATGGCGAACATGCCACGCAGCCGTTCGAAGATGCCAACGCCCCACTCTTCGTAACCATGAACGATGGTTTCGGTATCGCCCTTTGTAACGAACGAATAGCCCGCCTCGCGCAGTTCGGCACGCAGCTCCTGAAAATTGTAAATCTCGCCATTGAAGGTAACGACAACATCCTCTTGGGCATTTTTCATCGGCTGGTGGCTTTGCTCAAGATCGATGATGGACAAGCGCCTAAAGCCCATGGCCACGGAGGCGTTCACAAAGTAGCCATCCTCATCGGGTCCACGATGGACAATGCGATCGGCCATGTCCTTAACTATTTCCAAATTGGTTTGCTTGCCATAATCTACACAGGTGAAGCCAACAAAACCGCACATACATGCGCTCCTCTTCTTGGGGGGGGACGCATCAATCATACGGTGCCTGCGTTTCAAACATATTGCGGCAATGTTACGGCATGAATTAATCAAGCCTCATCCAAACCGCGATGAAAAAGCAGCGCCTCACATCGAAGGCGCGCTCATCCCCTTTTCCAGCAGGCGCCTCATGACGACCTGCCAAACTGTTAACATGCTCGGTACGTCGTATCCTTCTTTTCGCGGAAAACAAGGAGCACGCGGTTTTAACCGCCGCGTCCCTTTTGCGTGTGAAATAATGAGAGGCGGTATGGCAACGGCCAGGTACCACAACCACCAATCTAAGGAGTTTTTCATGAGCGCTGCAAAAAGCGTTGCAGATATAGTGGCCCATCTTCAGCCCGTGGTGATAGGTGGCGACATTCTTGCGTACAGCTACGTGCGCGAACTCCATCGCGAATACGGCATCACGCGCACCATCGTGCTGGCTACCCAAGACATCAAAATGCTATCCACCAGCAAATTCACTGATTATCGCCTGATTCCCAACCTGTATGAAAGCGACGAGAACCTGTATTTCAACTTGGAAGCGGTTGCCGTTGAATCCTATGAGCGCGATCCTGACGCCATCATGTTGGTGCTGGGGTGCGACGATGTGCACGCACGCTTGCTTTCTGCGGGTAAACAGCGCCTCGAGGCCATTGGCTACACGGTGCCCTACATCGATTTTAACCTTCTTGACGAAATCACCCAAAAGAAGCGCTTCTACGAGATATGCGAAGAACTGGGCGTTGATTACCCCAAAACATGGTACTTCGATTGCGCAGAAGGGCCCGAAGAGCTCCCGCTTGAGCAATTCAGCTTCCCTCTTATCGCCAAGCCGTCCAACTCGGCGCAATTCCAGGATGCCCATATTGAACGCAAGCGAAAGATCTACGAGATAGAATCGGCGGAAGAGCTGCAAGACGTGTGGCGCACCATTCGCACTTCGGACTACAACAACTTGCTGGTGTTGCAAGACTTTGTTCCCGGTGACGACGATGCCATTCGCACGCTTACCACCTTCTCGGATTCCCAAGGCACCTTGCGCGTTGTCTCGGGAGGCGTGGTGGCGCTGCAGGACCACGACCCAACTGCCCTAGGAAACCCCCTTGCCATCATCGGCGAAAAAGAGCGGACTATTATCGAGGGCGCCGCTAAAATCCTCAAGCACATCGGCTACCGCGGGTTCGCCAATTTCGACATCAAGTACGACTCGCGCGATGGAACCTTCCGCTTTTTCGAAGTGAATACGCGCTGCGGCCGCAACACCTACTATGTGAGCCTAGGCGGCGTGAATTTCGTATCGCTCATTGTGCGCGAGTTCATACTGGATGAGCCCATCGAGTACGTTGAGGCCTACAATCCCTTCCTGTACTGCTGCGTGCCCGATATGGTATTAAAGCGCTCCATTAGCAACAAACAGCGCTTAGACCAGGCGCTCAAGTTGCGCAAGGCAACTGCCGAGCCCTATCCTTTGCACTACGCGCCCGACTCGGTGCAACACAACGCTTGGGCGAAAATCATGTTCGAGAACCAAATCCGCAAGTTCAAAAAGTTTTACTGGGATACGGGCGGACGGCAATTGAAATAAGCGCATCACGTGGCAAACGCACAAAAAAGGGCCGGAACCTTATAAGGTTCCGGCCCT
>JAZQAV010000132.1:0-8960 GCA_045545435.1 Eggerthellaceae bacterium
GCCTCTTCGGGGAACGGCCACAACGTAATGGGGCGAAGCAAGCCTGCTTTGATGCCCTTCTCACGTGCGGTGCGCACGGCGCTGCGCGCGATACGCGCGGAAGCACCGAATGCCACGACAACGATTTCCGCATCATCGCACAAATAGGTTTCGCTGCGCTGCTCGGTTGCCTTGATGGTCTCGTAGCGCTTGAAACGTTCGATATTGAGCTGCTCAAGATCTTCGGCCGTCAAGTACAGCGAATTGACGATGTTCTTCGGGCGCGCGTTTTTGTGGCCGGTGGTAGCCCAGGGCTTCTCCGGGATTTCCGTCACGCGTTCGGGAAGCACAACAGGCTCCATCATTTGGCCCAGCATGCCATCTGCAAGAATCATTACCGGCATACGGTAGCGATCGGCCGCATCGAAGGCGTAGTATACGTAATCGGCCATTTCCTGAACGGTGGAAGGCGCAAATACCAACAGCTGGAAGTCGCCATGGCCCAGTGCGCGCGTCGCTTGCCAATAGTCGGACTGCGACGGCTGAATGGAGCCAAGACCCGGGCCTCCGCGCTCCACGTTGATGATGACGCCGGGCAAATCAGCGCCTGCCATATAGGAAACGCCCTCGCCTTTAAGCGAGATTCCCGGCGATGACGAAGAGGTCATAACGCGGGCTCCCGCAGCAGAGGCGCCGTATACCATGTTGATTGCCGCAATTTCGCTTTCAGCCTGCAAATATGTGCCGCCTTCTTTGGGCATGCGCTTTGCCATGTAGGCAGCAAGCTCGGTTTGCGGGGTAATAGGGTAACCGAAGAAGAACTTGCATCCTGCGCGAATAGCGCTTTCGGCAAGAGCTTCGTTTCCCTTCATAAGGACTTTCTCTGACATATCCCCTACCTCTCTACCGTAATTGCCACATCGGGGCACATGAGTGCACAGGAGATGCAGCCAATGCATTTGTCTTGGTCAATGCAGTGAGCAGGATGGTATCCCTTGTCAGTGATGCGCGTTTGATCAAGTTCGACGATGTGCAAGGGGCATGCGTCTACGCAGAGTCCGCATCCTTTGCAGAAGAACTCGTCGACAGTCATTCTCGCCATAACCGCTCCTCTCGTCTTCTCTTTATTCCCACGGGTTTTTGACCACTATATCCACCTGGTACAGGAGGTCTTGGTAGGATTCAATAAACCTATCAGGCATTCTATCCCCAAAAGTGTCCTGCGTTTCATTATCGTTTCCACGCGGCATGATTTTGCAAACGAGCGGAAGATTTGTCAAAGTTGAAACATCGGCTACAAAAGATGTCGACGATTCAAGCACCTTAAAAGTTGTTTCCTGCTTCAGGTGCGTGTTGTCGACTAACGCAGTCACGTTCAAATGCGACGCGTATTCAATCTCGCGCATGATGCTTATTGCCTCATGCGGTTCTTGAGTGAGGTTTCTCATATAGTTGAGCACATAGAGCATGGCGTAATCGCCCTTGCGCACCGATACAGAAAAGCGACCGAGCGCCGTTGCGCCCACATCGTCGCCACCTGCGTCGATGATGGTGAACGTACGATGCGTTTCATCGGCATAAGCCTTCTCGATGGCCGTAGAAACGGTGCCGCGCAAACTGGGCGCGTCGAGGCTCGACCCGCGCTCGGCGAAAACGGGCGCAACAAGAGATACGCCATGCGCTTCAAGAAGCTGGCGTTGTTCGGTCGCGCGAAAATACGGATTAACGATGTCAAGGTCGCACAGGGTGACGTCGTATCCGCTCGTTGCAAGGTCTATGGCCAGATTAACGGCGAAATTGGTTTTGCCTACGCCGTAATGCCCACAGATAACGGTTACCGGTTCAAGCGCATCAGCAAGTTTTTTGGGAAGTGCCTGCATTACATTAAACCGTCCACGTTCTTCGCTTCGTCGTTCTCGCGAATCGCAGCGCGCCTGATCTTTCCGTTGGAAGTTTTCGGCAGTTCATCAACGTATTCGATGATACGGGGGTATTTGTACGGGGCGGTTTTGTGCTTGACCCACGTTTGAAGTTCCTTGGTAAGAGTGGAGCTTCCCTCAACACCGGGCATAAGCACAATGGTGGCTTTAACAGCAAGGCCGCGCACGGGATCGGGTACGCCGGTAACGGCGCATTCGCGTACGGCATCGTGCTCAAGCAGCACGCTTTCGATTTCGAAGGGTCCGATACGGTAGCCGCTCGATTTGATGACGTCGTCGTTGCGCCCTACAAACCAGAAGTAGCCGTCTTCATCGCACCACGCGGTATCGCCGGTGTGGTACCAGCCATCATGCATTGCCGCGTCGGTTTTCTCCTGATCGCGGTAATAGCACATCATGATTCCCGCAGGATGCGGATCGATGTTTATGCAGATCTCGCCGGTTTCGCCGGTTTTGCAGCGCGTGCCGTCGGAACGCTGGATTTCAACTTGGTACAGCGGCGAAGGCTTGCCCATGGAGCCGATGCGCGGCGTCGAGTTAACCAGGTTGGCAACGGTAAGCGGCGTTTCGGTTTGGCCGAAACCTTCGAAAATGGTGAGGCCCTTTTGCTCTTTCCAGAAGTTGAAGATATCAGGGTTAAGCGCTTCACCTGCGGTAGTGGCGTATTTGATAGAAGTAAGGTCGTACCTGTTAACATCCTCTTGCATGAACAGGCGCCACATAGTGGGAGGACAGCACAAAGAGGTTATTTGGTATTTGCTTATGAGCGAAAGCAGCTCGCCGCCATGGAAACGGTCGTAGTCGTAGGTAAAGACGCATGCCTCCATAAGCCATTGGCCATAAAACTTGCCCCACACGGCTTTGCCCCAACCGGTATCGGCGATGGTGAAATGAACGCCATCGGGGTCAACGTTGTGCCAATGCTTAGCCGTTATCAAGTGGGCTATAGCGTAGCTTGAGTTGTGAAGTACCATCTTGGGATTGCCCGATGTACCGCTTGAGAAGTACATGAGCATGGGATCTGCTGCAAGTGTGTCGATGCGCTGGAAATCTGCCGAGGCAGCCTTTACGCACGCGTTGAAATCGTCCCATCCCTCGCGCTGAATGGTTGCAGCGCACACGTTGTCGGGGCCCGACAGGCGTGCGCCTACCAGGTCGTTGGGCCCAATTGCCCATGAACCGTCTTCGTTTTGGTGCGTAAGACCGCCGCCTGCGCCATTGACCAGGATAAGCTTCTCAACCGATGGGCACGAGGGCACAGTGTTGTCAACTATTTGCGCAATGTCGCCAACCGATGTTGCGATGATGGCTTTGATGGAGGCGCGGTTGAGGCGGTACTCAAGGTCGTGCTCTTTTAACATGAACGTTGCGGGAACCATCACAGCTCCCAGTTTGGCAAGCGCCAGCGCCGTGAACCAGAATTGATAGTGGCGCCTGAGTATCACCATAACGAAATCGCCTGTGCCGATTCCGCATGAACGCAGGTAGTTAGCGGTTTTGTCGGACCAGTACTTCATATCCGCAAAGGTGAAGATGTGCTCCTCCCCTTCGGGATTGCACCAAATCATCGCCCGACGAGCAGGATCAGCTTCGGCGATGTCGTCAACAACGTCGTAAGCAAAATTAAAATGATCGGGAACGGTGGCCTTTATGTCAGAAAGAACGCCACGCGCGTCATAGGTTTCTTGTACGTAACGCAAATTGATTTTTCTCATAGTTGTATCCTCGCAATTGAAATTGTCGTCTTCGGGTGTGATTTTGAATGGCGTCTGCGCTGCAGGTATCTGCGACGTTGTTCGTTGTTTATGCGCAGCGCCTAGATAATTTGCTCACCTTCGGGCTTCATGACAATTGCTAGGAACACACACGGTTCGCCACCGATGGCAATCATGCCATGGCCGCGGCCGGAATCGTAAAGAAGCGTGTCGCCAGGGCCCAGTTCTTCAACATGGTCCTCAAAAGCAAACCTCATATGGCCAGAAAGAATGTAATCGAATTCCTGACCTTTGTGGTACGACAGATGTATGGGCTTGTTCTGCTCTTCCTCAAGATAAGGAGCGGTGACCATAAAGGGTTCGCAGATCTTGTTCTTGAAAAACGGCGCTTTATGAAGGTATTCGAATCCTTGACGACGCTGAATAGACAATCCCTCATCGGCGCGCACAAGCGAGTAACCGTTCAGATGCGGACTTTCCCCGGTAAGGAGTTCAATTACGTCCACGCCAAAGCGGGCAGCACATTTGTAAAGGAACGTGAACGACAAATCCTGCTCGCCAGACTCCTGAGCAGCATACTCTTCAACGGTGCGCCCGGTTGCCTCCGCCATTTCCTGTAGCGTTAGATCGAGGTCCTCACGAAGAGAACGAATGCGAGAAGCTACTTCTTTGTAATTTGGTTGCACGTTGGTCATCTTGTCCTCACAGACCTCAATCAAGTGTTTCGTTTATTCTACTCGTTCGAACTTTACCGCAAAATGGGCATCGGGTGAACCATTACATAACATTGATATGAATGCTGATTTATCGAAAACAGTGGCAAGCTTGAAGTTCTTGCCCTCGGGACTCTCCAAGAAACGCTTTACTACTCCCGTGTTCTCGTCGTAAGTGACGGTGCACGTGGAATACACCAGATGCCCTTGCGCAGCTACGCGTTTGGCGGCACTGCGCAAAATTGCCAATTGGGTATCGGCCAGTTCTTCGATGTGCTGCTCATTTATGCGCCAACGGATTTCAGGATGGCGGCGAAGCGTACCCAGTCCCGAGCACGGTGCATCAACGAATACGGTGTCATAGGTCGCATCGCCCACAACGTTTTCCAAACGCATCGCATTGCCGGCTACAGCCTGTTCAAGTTCAACGCCATAGGACGAAGCACGCTCCTTGAGCAGTTGCACTTTGAAATCATGAAGATCGACCGACGTGAGCACAATTTGGTGGCCCAGCGTGCGAACCGCGGCATTTTGAATGAGAATTGTCTTTGTGCCGCGACCAGCACCAACCTCAAGCACGGATTCTGGTTTGTCCTGATCGAATATGCACTCAGCTACCGTTTGAGCGGAAGCGTCGGAAACAAGAATCTTGCCCTCGTCGAAAAGCTTGGTAATGGACGGCGCCGCAATCGCGCGCGGGTTCGATACATGGAAGCAGCCTGCAGGCGAAACACCTTGCGATTCGGCAGGTCGAAGCGTTGCCCCTTCTGCCTCGAAGGCCGCAATAATTTCTTCGTCGTTCGCCTTTAATGCATTGACCGAAATAAACAGCGGTGCCGGTTCATTGGAGGCGTGCATGAGCGTAGATGCTTCTTTCGCACCCATGTCTTCCACCAGTTTGCGCGCCATCCATTTCGGGAATGCGTACACGCGTGCAAGGGCGTTTATGTCGTGATTCGGGTCCCCGAAAGGAAACTCGGGTTTCATTTCAAGAACGCGATGCAGGATGGCGTTACCCAAGCCCGAAGCGCTCGGCGAAATGGCCCTTACCAGCTCAACACCCTGATCGAGTGCGGCGTGCGGCGATTTGTCGAGGAAAATGATTTCGTATACCGAAATGCGAAGCGCATCGCGCACGTCATCGAAGGCATCCGTCGGCTTTTTCATGGCACGGTTGATAATTTCATCCAGCGTGCCGTAGGTGCTCACAACGCCCAGTACCAGCAAGGTTGCGAAGGCGCGATCGGCGGTAGACATGTCCGAAGTATCGATGCGGGACGCTATGACCTCATTCGCGTATGCGTTGCGCTTGCGAACGGCACGCGTGACATCGAGCGCGGCCAAACGCGCAGGGCTCGCTTCATTTTTGTAGAAGCGTTTCTCGGCCGGTACGGTGATATCGTCTATCGCCTCGCGCTCCTTGCGCTCCTCGCTTGCTTTCTGACGCTCGGATTCTTCTTTTAGCTCGCGCATCTCGCGCGTTTTACGACCTGGGGCGATACGAGAACGTTCTTCGCGCTTGGGGTCGAGCTCGCCGCGATAGGCTGCGGTGGATTCGTCCATCAGCGTCGCTACTTTTTCCTGGTCGAATTCCTTTTTGTTCTTGTATACCTTGCGCTTTTCGGTGTTTCCGAAACGGTGCCCCTCAAACTTCTTTTGCGCTGAATTCTCACGCTTGAAGTCTTTGTTTTCGCGTTGGTCGCGGTTGCCGCCGCGATCGCCATTGAACGTGCGATTATTGCCGCGGTTACCCTTGAACCCGTCTTTCTTGTCGAGCGAACGACGCTTATCCATCGATTCACGCTCTTCGTTGTTAGCCGGGGTTTTATCGGTGCGATATGAGGTGCCGCCTGGGCGCTTGCCATATGGTTTGCCGTCGTTAAAGCGACGGTTCTCGCGCTGCTGGTTGTCGTTAAAGCGACGATTGTTGTTTCGTTTATCGTTGTCAAAACGGCGGTTACCGCGCCCTTCGCTCTCATTGAAGCGACGGTTTCCTTTGCGCTCGCCATCACCATACGCATGATCGCCCTCTTGCTTGCGACGTCCGTTTCCGTACGTGCGCTCACCAGAGCTCGCAAAGCGCTTGCCTTGATACTTTTTGGCGGATCCGTCGGATGAATTGCCGCCATTTCCTTTACGCTCGCCAAAAGAACCCTTAGAACGATTGAAGCTCTTGTTTCCCGTGCGCTGTGCGTTGTTTGAGCGAGGTCCTTTGCGCGTTGGTGCTGAGCCTTTTGCGCGTTGGTTGCCCTGCTGCTGGTTATTGTTTTCGTTAGAGGTACTGCTCATTGAGGGTTCTCCCAAGTAAGAATGGACTTTTTGGCACCTTGGATTCCTGCGCAAAAGGCGCGGGCGTCCATGGAACGTTTGCCGTGTGGTTTTAGGTTATGAACTTCAAAAGTTCCCTGCACGGTTTTTAACAACAACCGCTTTTGTGCGAATCGCGCTTGTCCTTTGGTAAGGCTTTCGGTGAGCGTGCAGGCGTTTTCGTCCATTGCAACGGACGCGTTTTCCAGAATTACGTCTTTACCTGCGATGCGCGCGTGGCAGGCATGTGCTTCGCTTGATGCTCTCACTTTGCGCTCTATGGTCAAGGCGTCATCTTCAAGAGAGATATCAAGCTCGTTCTTGGCTATTTTCGGTGCATAAGTAATGCCATCAGCGGGTTGCGCATGCCATTCAACGGTTCCAGCTTCAATAAGCGAAAGAGCTTCCAGAAGAGCTTTCGCACCTTCATCGGCCAATTCGTCAACTAAGCCAGGAAGCGACTTACCTTCAAGCGAAACGCTGCGCTGCAAGCAGTACGGGCCGGTATCAAGGCCTTCTTCTATGCGCATGATGCTCACGCCGGTTTCTTTGTCGCCCGCCAAAAGAGCGCGCTCCATGGGCGCAGCTCCCCTCCAGCGCGGAAGAAGCGAAGCGTGCACATTGATGCATCCATAGGCGGGTATGCTCAAGATCTCTGGCGGCAGAATTGCGCCATACGCAACCACGCAAATGACGTCGGGCTTAAGGCTTTTTATGTGCTCAATGGTGTCCGGCTCGCGCAAAGATTTGATTTCGAATACGGGAATATCGTGTTCAAGGGCAACCTTTTTAACAGGTGATGCATCGGTTTTGCTCCCGCGCGCACTGATGGCGTCGGGGCGCGTGATAGCCTCGGCAATCGTGTGCCTTTCGGCAAGAGCTTCAAGTATGCGTGCCGCTATACGCGGCGTTCCCATAAAAACGATTCTCATGGACACTACCGCTGTTCACTAAATCGAAGTGTCGCCAGGACGTGCGCCTGCGCGCTTAGCGAGTTCGTAATCGCTTACCGCGGCAAGGCGGTCTTGGGCATCGCAGCTCTCGAAAAGGGTTTTACCGTCAAGATGGTCTATTTCGTGCTGAAGGCAGCGCCCCAGCAATCCATCTCCTTCGATCTCCCACATGTCGCCTTGAAGGTCAAGGTAGCGCACGCGAACCCAGGGAACGCGCGTAACGGGAACGGTTACACCGGGAATAGAGAGGCACCCTTCCCCATCGGTGACGGGTTCCCCCCGCTTTTCAACGATTTCAGGGTTTATGAGAACCAGTGAATCGCGGTCGTCATCTTCCCAGTCGACGTCAACGACGATCATGCGTTTAAGGACGCCAACCTGTGGGGCGGCCAATCCAACGCCATTGTTCTTGTACATAACCTGCGCCATTTGTTTGGAAAGGCGCTTTAACGACTTGTCGTGGATGGGATCGCATGGCTCGCATACCTGATTGAGCAAGGGATCGGGTGAGGTTACTACTTTTATCACGGTACGTTCTTTCTCATGGTGCAGTGCGAAATGCAACGCATTCGCATTTGTTTTCATTAAAAAGCTAGTATAACGCGCTTGCATTTTACGCGTGCTGCCGCGCTCTTCCATCAAATGAAAAACATGCAGATAGAGGGGCTTCTATTCGTTTATGAGGGACAAGCTGTGCGCTTTGCGCATATCGTTGAGAGCTTTTTGCATCCCCACGATGCTCTCGAACAAAATCTCGTATTCATCAGGGTCCATGTTCGCTGGGTTTTGCACCTGCGCGCGCATTGCGGCGATGGCATCTTCCATGTCGCCAATGGAGAGTTCTTCCGAAAGAAAACGAGCCATATCCTCAGCTGACGCCCGCTGAGAAGACTGAGCGGTAAGGATGCGCGCAGCAGCGGGGATTGAAGCTGATGCGGTTGAGACAATGTGAGCCGGGGTGGCGTTGGGATTGTTGGCCAAAATGTTCAACAGCGTTTCGGCGAGCGCGCTATGGACGGGTTCATGCCATTGCGTTTGAGCAAGCGTTGCGCTGGCGTTCATGGCTATTGAAGGGTTTTGGGCGCACAGGCACAAAAACTCGCGTTCGAACCTGCGCCTGTTTCGCTCGCTTTGCGAAAGCGGTTCGCGCTGCACGTTTTGGTGCGCCTCAGGTGCGTTTTGCTGCGGCTGTGGCGTTGAAACCTCATCGTTGTAGCGGCGTGGTGGTTCAAGATTCGCAAGACGTTCAAGCACGTCGTTTTCGCGCTGGTGGAGCCTGCTGGCAAGTTGCACAGCGTAGTCTTTGGCAAGCAGCGAATCTTTGATAGGCGCGAGAATCGAGAGCGCATCGGC
>JAZQAV010000133.1:0-9680 GCA_045545435.1 Eggerthellaceae bacterium
CCACGCGCCCACAGTACCGCGTGAACAGCGCTTATGATTGTTGCGATAACGCAAATTGCCAGCATGCCGGCGAAAAAGAAGCCCATTTGGCCAAGCAAGGGATTCGCCGCATGAGCTGTGCCGGTTGAAGGCAGCGAATACGTAACGCTTTTCGGAAGATACAACGCAGTTAAAACCCACGCTACAATCGTTGCCAGCGCTGTCCAAAAAGCCCAGTTGAACAAAACGCAATGGCGCACGATGCTGCGGCGCAGCGCCTTTTGAGGAAGTGGCTTTAAGCTGGAAACAAGTGGCCGGCCGGTGAGCTCGGGAGCGAGGTTCGCGATAATCCCTTCGACTTTGTCAAGTTTTACGAACGGGTGAACCACCAGGCCACGCGCATCCAAATTGGAGTTCTGGTTAGAGGCGTCGCCGCTTTGCGTGTTGATGCGTCCCAGTGACAGTTCGCAATAACCGGTCAGTCGGCGAATGAAAGATTGCCTGATTTCGATGGACTGAACGCGCTCGATGTCTATTCCCGAGAACGAACGTTGCAGCAAGCCGCGCTCAACTTCGATGCGCGTACCGCGACGGCGCACTTTGAAATTTCCGTACGAGATGGCCACGCCGGCAGCGCCTGCAAGGTAGAGGAAGGCAAAGGTGGCAAGGCCAGTAACAAGGGCAACGGGGAGCAGGGCAACCGCGATGGTTTCAAAGGACGAGAAGAACCCAATGAGCACGAAGCTGAGGGGGATTCCTGCGGCAATTGCGGCCACCAGCGGCGTGCTATGCGAGAGGCTGGTGAGAGCAAGTTCGGCGTTGGTGAGACCGGTTTCGTAGGCGACGGGCTCAAGGCCCGCAACCTGGCCGCCCCAAATTCCGCGTAAGTCTGCTATGTCGCCTGCAAGGGAGTCAAGTACATTTGCGGAGGTTGTCGCAGGTGGAGCGCCTGCCGCATACGTTGCACCAGGAGCAAGGGGTGCGCCATGAGCGCTTGTTGCGTGTGGTGCGTTTGGGGCGCTTGTCGCGAAAGGGGTTTTCGCGGATGCGGTGTTTGGCGCACTTGCAAATGCGGCATTTTGCAGCTGTGCCAACGGCACCCCGGCCTCAAGTGCGGCCTTTCTGGTGAAGAGCTCGACGCGAATGCGTTCGGCAACATCCAGCTGCACGTAAGGTACGCGAACTGCTTTGTTCTGCGCGCCGCCTGCGGAGTCGATGGTGACCGTGCAGACGCCGGCAATGCGCTGGACAAGAGAGGCCTTATGATTCACCGACTGAATGCGCGCATAGGGCACGTGTACCTGTCGCTTGGTGATGATGCCCGAATAGAAGCTGAACTCACGCTCGTCGAATGCGTACGACATGTTTTTGTACCCCAGAGCGTACAGGGCTACAAGCAGGCCGTACAAAAGCAACAAGCCGCCAACGATAACCGCAAATACAAGAGCGAAGTTGAACGTAACACCGTTGCGGCTGAGTGCCTGAAAGAGCTGAATCCAGCCCTGCATGCCGTTAAGCGCAATAAGCGTGAATGCCGCAAAAGCCGCCAAAAGAGGGCCCAACCAGATATAGCTTTTATGCACGCGATAGCGTTGGCCGGTTTCAAATGTTGAAGCAATCTGTGCGGATGGGCGCGCTGTGGGCTGCGAACTGGGACCTGCGCTCGGCTGTGCGCTTACGCCCACGGCTGGCTGCGAACCGGTGCCCACGGCAGGCTGTGCGCCGGCGTCCACGGCCCGTTGCTCGCCTCCGCTGAATGGGGCGCGGTTGTTGTTGCTCGCGTTCATGCTTACACGTCCTCGCGGGCAAGGCGCGCAAGTTCGGCCGCACGGTCACGCAGCTGCTCGGCGGTTGTAAAGTCAAGGCCGGGAATAACGTGTTCCTTGGCGGCTGTGGACACCGTCACGCTTGCCAAGCCAAAAGCGCGCAGGATGGGCCCTTGGCGCGTGTCGGTGTTCTGCACGCGGATGAACGGAATGGTGTAGCGCGAACGCCAGATGATTCCTTTGGCAATGTCCAGGAAGTCTTCTGAAATCTCATAGCGCCATCGCGCATAGCGAATAGGAGGCAGGATCACCAAGAATACAACGAGCGCCGCTGCGTAGCATATGACAAACAGGGCAATGAGCAGGGTGGTGATCTCCCGATTGTTGGATACGATGATAAGGGGAATCACAATAGTGAGCGCGCCCAAAGCCGCAACGGTAATCCAAATGAAATCGTTGATGCGCCAAACGTTTTTTATGCGGGGGTCAAGCTGGTTCGTGGGCAGTGGTTTCATAGCTATCCTTTAGTATCTCGTTGGTTCGCGTAAACTGCGGACGTTGCACGGTGCCGGAAAACGAGTAGTCGCCATCGGTGGCGATAACAATGTAGTTCTCGCTTTCATTGGGAAGATGACGCTTTGCCGACAGTATGTACACGTTGGAAAACACGCAGGCCAACGTGTTGCAAACAAGACGCAGCGTACGCGAAGCGGGCCCTGCAAGTGATGATACTACGTTGGTAAGATACATTCCTCCCGGCGACAGGTGCTCCTTTACCAGCTGCATCGCCTCAAGCGAGGAGAGCTGCAAGGCGGGTTGTTTTCCGGCGAAGGTGTCGTTGAGCACCACATCGTAGGTTTTGTCGCAGTTCTCAAGAAACGCGCGCCCATCTTCGTTGAAAAGCCCCAAGCGCCCCGTGCTTTCGGTTTCGAATTCCTCAATGAGCCGATCCAGGAAGAAATAGCGCTCGGCCAGGCTGGTAATGGCTGGATCTATTTCCACCACGTCTATGCAAATATCGGGGAAGTGGCTGATGATGAATTTGGGATAGGCGTAACCGCCGCCCCCGAACATGAGCATGGATTGAATGGGTATGTTTGCCTCGAACAGGTGGTTGTACAGCTTGTAATAGTCGAACACCAGGTCGTAGCAGCGATCGTCGTCAAGGTAGGTGGCGGATTGCAGAGCGCCGCCTATCTCAAGCACGCGCACCCAAGTAATCTCTGGTTCGGTAACGACTTCGCTGTTGGTATCCGATAAAGGCACATCGTTGCGTTGTGAGAGCGACGTGTCGCTTGCTTCGGATGCAGTCGCGCTGTTCGATTGCGCGCTGGCCAAAGGCTTCCCAAATTGGTCGAGGATGTCCTGATCGGGGTCACGTCGCACGGTGAAGATGCGCGCCGTCCCAAACATGGTGGGGTAGGTGATAAACACCTCGTTGCGGCGTCTATAGTGCCTCCAGGCGGCGTATCCGCCCGTAGCCGCGAGAGCTATGCCAGTGCCGGCGGTAAGAAGGGCTCCTAGGGATAGTAACGGCACGATAGCTCCTGTTTTGGTGATGTCTAAGGTGTTAATCTTGGGCGTTATTTTACCATGTGCAGGTGGATGGTATTCGTTCATGCGAGCTGGAGCTATCGCATGTCGTACGGGGGCTGGCATTATCGCGCATCGTGTGGTGGCGACGGCGCGTTGCTTGGGGCGCCGTGGGCGCGCGGCTTGCGTTCGCGCGGGCTTTGCGTTACGGTGACGGGGCGTCACGTTGTTATAATCGCCTCGCGCGTTGGAGGAAAATGGATTCCTATCAAACCATATTGGGCACCGCCGAGGGCGAGTACGAGGAGAAGAAGAGCCGCTTCATCGCGTACCTTTCGCATGCCGAAACCGATGACGACGCACTTGCTTTCATTGCCGCTATCAAGGCGCAGCATCCCATGGCGCGCCATCATGTGTACGCCTATCGGTTGCGCGCGGACAACCGCGTGCGTTACACCGATGATGGCGAACCGCAGAAAACCGCTGGTCTGCCAACGCTTTCGGTATTGGAGCATGCCGAGCTTGTCGACGTCGTGTGCGTGGTGGTGCGCTACTTCGGCGGCCCGCTGTTGGGAACGGGCGGGGTGGTGCGCGCCTATACCAAGGCTACGCAAAACGCCGTGGTGCTTGCGCGCACGGCCACCTTTGCGCCGTGCTGCGATGTGGTGATTAGCGTTGAGTACCCGCTGTTCGAAAAGCTGCTCTACCAGTTGAAACAGGAGGGGATTCCCATTGTTGACACTGCGTTCGCCCAAGATGTAACCATTACGGCACGCGTGCTGGAGGAAGCCACAGAAGGGTTGTGCCAGTTGGTGGAGGAGTGCTGCCAAGGACGTGCGGACGTGTTGGTAGATGATGCGCAAATGCAGCTTTTGGAGAACCTGGCGAAGTGAACCATTTCGTTGCTTGCATTCTCAATGCGTTTGCCGCGTCAGGGCAAAAAGATCATCGCGGCGCGAAACATCCTTGGCGAGCGTATCAGGGTATTTTCAGGTTTGCCGTTTATTCTGGGATCATCTTAAATACGCAACCGAATTATGTTGCCAAGGAAAGATGAGGTACCCATGAAAAAGAAAGCGATCGCGGGTGTTGCGTGTGCGGCGATGCTCGCAGCGTCGTTGTGCACGGCGTGTGCAACCAATTCGTCTGACAGTTCGGGCAGCTCGGGCTCGATGGGCGCACCATCGGGTCAAATGAGTGGCAGCCATAGTGGCGGCCCAGGTGGTGCGCCCGGTGGCGGCACATCCGATTTCGAATATACGGCCGCAACCGAAATTACTGCAGCCACTTCGCAGGACGGCCAAACGTACGCTTCTGAAACCACTGACGAGAGTGCGCTTATCGTGAACACGGCCGACGCAGTTGAGCTCACGAATATCACGCTCACAAAGTCGGGCGACTCCGATGGCGGCGACAACTGCAACTTCTACGGGCTTAATGCGGGCCTGCTGGTGATGGGAGGCTCCACCACCACTATCTCGGGCGGCACCATTGAAACCAACGCCGATGGCGCCAACGGCATTTTCTCGTACGGTGGCAACGGAGGCCACAACGGTGGCGCGGGTGACGGTACCACGGTAAATGTGAGCGACGTTACCATTACCACCACGGGTTCAGGTTCGGGCGGCATTATGACCACCGGCGGCGGCGTTACCAATGCCAGCAACCTTACGGTTACCACGTCGGGCGGCTCATCTGCGCCTATCCGCACCGACCGCGGCGGCGGCACGGTAAATGTCGATGGCGGAACGTACACCTCTAACGGCCTGGGGTCTCCGGCAATTTACTCGACGGCCGAAATTAATGTGGCGAACGCAACGCTGACGTCCAACCTTTCCGAGGGCGTGTGCATCGAGGGCAAAAACTCCATCACGCTTACCAATTGCAACCTGACGGCTAACAATACCAAGTGCAACGGTCACGCGACGT
Organism: Eggerthellaceae bacterium; assembly: GCA_045545435.1. Lineage (GTDB taxonomy): Bacteria > Actinomycetota > Coriobacteriia > Coriobacteriales > Eggerthellaceae > UMGS1502. The sequence continues at coordinate 5,208 of JAZQAV010000133.1, forward strand.
TCTTGGACACCATCATGATCTACCAATCGATGTCGGGCGACGCCGACAGCGGTACTTCGTCGTTCACCATGACCGGCGGCGTGCTCACCAGCAAGAGCGGTCATGTGTTCCACGTCACCAACACCAATGCGGTCATTTCGCTTGCGGGCGTTCAGGTGGTAAACGAAGACGCTGAAGGCGTGCTGCTCTCGGTGTGTGCCGATGGCTGGAGCGGGGCTTCCAACATTGCCACGCTTAACGCAACTGGCCAGGTGCTTGAGGGAACCATGCTGGTTGGCAGCGACTCCACGCTCACGCTCAACCTTGCGGACGGCTCCACGTTTACCGGAAGCATCAGCGGTAGCATCACCAATGCCAAGGGCGAAACCGTTTCAACCGAAGTGGGCACGGTAAATGTTACGCTTGATTCCTCCAGCACGTGGACGCTTACCGAAGACACGTACGTCACCTCGTTTGAGGGCGATGCGTCAAGTGTTATCTCCAACGGTCATACGTTGTATGTAAACGGAGAGGCCCTTTCGGGAACGAACTAAGATACCGACGAACAAGGGATTTCGCATAGCATAAACAAGGTCGGCCTGCACAAAAGCGGGCCGACCTTTTTGGTTGCGGTAGCGCAATGAGCCCGTGTTTTGCGGCGGGTGCACAATGCGATCGCGCTTCTGCTGTTTGCGGTAACCGTGCAGTGTGAGTTTTGCGCGCAGTATATTGAGGGCAATGGTTCAGCCGCAATTGGGCGTGTTAGGTGCGGTTGTGCAGGGCGGGAAGCTTGCTTCGTGCCTGCTTTGCCGCTTCGGCGCTCATGATGGGGGCGATGTCGCGAATCATGCCAAAGAATTTCGCGCGCATTTCGGGCGGGAGTTTCGCGGTAGCTTCCGCGACGGCCAATGCGTTTTCCGCGCGATTGCTGGCAAACTCGTGCCATGTTTCGGCGTTTGAGGCGCAAAAAAGATCGTAGGCCGCATCTATGAACAATTCGCGTTGTGCGGGTTCGTACGTATACGCCCAGTTGTTCAACGTACTTGATATAACGGTCGCTTCGGGGTGTATTGCTTCGGCGTCGATAAAGCCGTCACCTTCAATCAGCCAATGCGTTGCAGCGTGTTGGGCGAACAGCGCCCCTGTTGCGCGAATGACGCGGTAGTTGCTGCGGCTTTCCATCAGCATACCGAAGACGCTGCTTTCGGGCACGGTTTTGCTCAGTTTTTGGTTGTATGCGGCATCGTTGATGCGATCGCTTGGCTCGAACGCGAAGCCCGGGCCATCGTGGCTAAAGATGCGCGCGATCTTTTCAAATGTTTTGTCGCGGCAGGTGAGTGCGGCGTACTCGGCAAGATTGCCGCCTTTGCTATGGCCGCCAACGTACAGGCGGGGCTCGCTTGCGCCCGTTGCTTTCGTCGCGTTTGCGGTGTGTTCGGCGCTGGCGACGTCCTCCAAATAGCTTCGCGCGCTCACCTGGCTGGGCACTTCTTCCATGAACGTAATGTTGAAGTTCTCTTTCCAGCCGGCAAGCGAGTTGTCGGTGCCCCGAAAGGCTAGGTAAGCGGTGTTGTTGGGCAGGAAGAAAGTAATGGCCGAGAATTGCTTTTCAAAGTGATTCGAGAATTCATTTGCGTAATATCCCACGTCAACCTGCATAAAGCGCGGGTTGGTAAGCAGCGCTGTCAAGAACTCGTCACCGCCCATGCGAGCAAGCCAAATGCCGCCATATAAGTCATCGTGGGAAATCCCGCAAATTGCCACGGGAAGCGGTACAAGCTCGCTGGGCATAAGATGCTCCAAAGCCCCTTTTTCGAAGTTGAAGTAGGCGATGGTTGCAAAAATAAGGCTGTCGACTTCGTTAAGCGGGACCTCGGCGAAAGAGGCGCGCTGTTCAAGAAGGTATTCAACAACAGTACGATTCAAATGCGCACCTCCGTTCATGTTGGTAGATTCGCGCGAAACTTAAGTTAACCGATTTCAGGCGCCCGATTCATCGTTAGCCATTTGCGATTTTCGTTTACCTGCCATGCAAATTGGTTGCATCCATCGTTATGTGCCAGTACGTATATTACCGACCTAAAAGCTTGTTTTCCATTGCGAGTGAGCCATTCCATTTCGAAAGATACGCAATCGACCAAACGCTTCATCTCTGCATTCGCCCCCTCATGGGACCAAAAGCCGCGTAGGCAAAATGCTTGCAATGGATGACCCCCACTGTTTATTCCGTGGGCATTGACGTGCTGCTCGAGCCCTTTTGTCCATTCAGGTCGTTTCCGTGCCCGTTCGCGCTGAAAACTAAGAAAAAATTAAGAAATTAAAATAATAAGGATTTAAAAATTTAAAAATAATTGATAATGACGCAGGTATTTAAAAGCTATTTGACGAAACTACCGCATGAGAGCACTTGAAAAACATTTCGATTCATCCGTTGCTGGAATCACGCTACGCGACGCACTCCAAACTGAGTCTTTGCCGCGCAAAGTATTCCTGGGTGCACTTTCGTTTTTCACGGTCGTTGCTATCAATATGCTGATAGGCCTCGCAGGAAGTGCCCCCGATGCAGTAACGGTGTCATGGACCCGCATGCCGAAATGGTTTCCGCAGCCTAGCTTGGGCATCTTGTCGTTATTCCTGTGGTGCGCGGTGTATTGGCTGTACGACCGCACTCTCTTCTTGCCGATGCGGCGTTTAGAAAAAACCGCTTTAACAATAGCGTTGATGTTTGCCGCAAGCTTGTTAAGTGGCTGCTGCTTCTACACGTATGCATCGCTGGATCCTATAACCGGCTCGCGGCTGGCGTTGCTTTGTGGTTCGTTCGTAATCGTCGGATTGTGGTGTTTCATATACGCATGTTTGTGTCTGGTATTTGAGCGCCTTGATAGGCAAACGGAAGGCGTTGTTCAAAGCTCTCGGAACGCTTTTGAAAGGACGTTCAAACGCAGGCCATTCCTCGTCTCGTTCGCAACGATGCTTCTTTGCTGGTCTGTCGTAATCGCCATTTTCTTTCCCGGAACGGTTGGTTGGGATTCTTACGCCCAATTAAACCAATACTTTGGTGAAGAGTCGTGGATTGACTGGCATCCAGTATTTTCTACGGTAGTTATAGGCTTTTTGGTCCAAATCGGCATGCTTTTTGGGTCCGACAATGCCGGAATATTTTTCTACGTTGCGGTACAGTCCGTGGTTATGGCTGCATGCTTTGCCTACTCAATTAAAGTCGCAGTTGACGATGAGATCCCCATCCCCACAAGTGTCGGGGGGGGGTATTGCATTCTTTGCATTGTGTCCTGTGTGGGCAAGCTATGCGCAGGTTGTTTACAAAGACGGTTTGTTTGCGGCCGTTTTCACGCTGATGATCGCGCTTGCGTATGACCTGTTTATAAAAATACGCAAATCGGAAAAAATTACTATCTGGCAGTTCGTGCGTCTCGCGATAGTTTGTGCGTTCGCTTCTCTTCTGAGGAAGAACGGAATAATTGCCGTTGCTGTGCTGGCGGCTGTGTTTTGCGTGATGTGCTGGCGCAATAAGCGGTTGTGCGTTCGGTCGGTAGGCGCCTTCCTGGCTGCTGCGCTGCTGTACATGGGCGTTTCGTCCGCTATCATCTCTTTCGTTCATGCAGATCCAGGTAGCTCGGGAGAGGCATTAAGCATACCGTTCCAGCAAACAGCTCGCTATCTTCGCGATCATCCCGAAGATCTTTCTTACGAAGAGTATCAGGTGATAGACCGCGTCATAGATACCAAGGTGATAGCAAGCGTCTATAAGCCTGAGTTGTCGGACCCCGTGAAGGGCGCCAGAAACCTGGATGCCACCGTAGCGGATTTCGGTAATTATGCAGTAGTCTGGGCAAAAATGTTTATGCGCCACCCAGGCTGTTTTATATCGGCAACTATGCATAACACCTACGGTTATTTTTACCCGAACGCTATCATAGACGACCACGTTGATAAGTTTATTTTCACTCAAGCTAGCAATGCCTCAATTAACACCGGACGGTTTGATTTTTACCATGTGAATGGCGACGAGACGTGCGCAAACGCTGAACTATCATTTCGCTCATCTGAATACATCCCTATTTTCGGCTTGTTTATGAGCGCGGCTTTTTACGTGTGGCTGTTCTTGATAATGCTCGGATACGCCTTTTCGCGGCGACTGAAATTCTCCCTTGCGATAGCCGCGCCACTTGCGATAACCGTATTGGTATGCCTTGCATCGCCCGTTAACGGATGCGTGCGTTACCTGCTACCGGTAATGGGCTCTTTACCGCTTCTATGGGCATCACTGCATTATGCGCGTAGGGAAAAGACGGAGCAAAAGTAAGCAAAAAGTCGTTTTGGATTTCGATGCGAACCAGCGATCTCCAATGACGGGCAATCCGCAAATCCGCGCTATCGCTCGTAGCGCGCTTCTACCGTGGGGTTTTGCGCAATGACGTTGTGCAGCTCGGTAATATAGTTTTTCAGCAACGTGGAGGGGCGCCGTTCGTTGTG
>JAZQAV010000134.1:0-21285 GCA_045545435.1 Eggerthellaceae bacterium
CTGAAGGACCTGCCGGCGGACAAGCGGAGGGAGGAGTAATCGGAAACGGCGAAAGTACGGTAGCGCGGCCGATGGTTATGCAGTCGCGCGGATGTCGATGAAACGGTAGCGCAATCGTCGAAAATTATATTGACTTTATCATGCTCAGGCCAGGCGGCGCGCTCGTCATCGGCGACGCCTGGCAGCCCGCGCCCGCCCGCGCGATCATGAACGCGTGGCTGCCGCATTCCGGGGAGGGCGACGTGCACATCTACTCCGAGGCCGAGATGCGCACGATCCTCGGCCACTGGTTCGACGGGGTCGAGTGGCGCCGCGTCGGCACCACCGCCTGCCTCGCCATTGCTCGCAAGGGCGCGTGAGGGCTACAGGCTCGTCAGAGACCTATCGACTTCTCCCGTTGCTCCTCAGCGGTTCCGGACCAAGAGCCCGCACGTCAGGAATGGCGCGGGCGGGTCTTCCAGCTGCGGCCGCGGGTTGAACCTCTCGTACCCGCGGACGAGCTCGGCCTCGACGCTCGTGAAACGTATCGGCACGCCGGGCGAGGTGTAGAAGCTCGCACCCGCCTGCACATGGAAGTGGAGGTGCGGCTCGGAGCTGTTGGCAACCGAAGGCCTGATAATTTAGGTTCTTGAAAGCCCGCAGAGGCATGGGTTGGGATGTACAGGAGGGCTGCGGAAAAGGCCCCACAAGAATGATGGACGCTGCCGAGAGGCGGACGGCAAGGACGGCGATGGCGGTATGGCGGATTCACATGAGCCTATAAAGGGGCTCGTCAAGGACTACTACAAGCTCCCCTACGAGTCGTTCTGCGACATCTGCGAGGCGGACAACTGCCGGTGCTTCGAGTTCGAGGGCGAGGACTACATCATCTTGAACAGGTGGAACACCGGGTGGTTCATCGCGACGCTGAGGCAGTACTGGGCGAAGAAGCTGGAGCCCAAGCCGCTGTTCGGCCCGTGCGAGACCATGGAGGAGCTCTTCGCCCTGCCGTGCCTGGGCGGTAAGTCCTTCGCCGAGCTCTACGACGAACTCGCGATCTTCGATGACACCTATACGGAATAACCGCGCCTGGAAAAACGCTATCTATCTTGAAGCAGCTTGAATTTGATACAATATCTTCAACGGGAAACGGCCTGACTTCGCATCGGGATACGACCCGTTGTTTTATTTCTCAACCTCCTTGTCTACCTTTTTGACGGCAAAGCAACCCACGGTTCAATTCTTTAGGCTAAACGTGCTCGACGTGCGCAAAACACGCTAGTTAATACAGGCAGCGCATAATAAGAAGCCGCCCGTGGGCGACTTCTTGCGCGGTTTATGTAGAGCATTCGAGCCTATCGGCATAGGGGCTAAGCGCGCTCGGCTCGTATATCAAATGACCACCGTCTTCCGTCCTGTACACCCCTCGGGGCAGATACTTGCCGTTCGGCAGAACGTAGAGGTTGCCATCCTTAACCAAGCTATCCGGCAGATAGGGCACACCCTGTTCATCCACGCTGAACGGATATTCGTTATCGACTTCGTACGTCATAGTACTACCCCACATCCCAACACGAGCCGCGCTTCGCATCGCAAAACACGCGCTATCTAATGCCATCTTGTAAACGCTCTATCGATGCCGATTTTACTAAAACTTCCCCCGTAACCAAAACCGCCAAATCACATTGCCCCGGATCATGCGCACATACCCGTTCCGCAGCAGCCTCGCATGCGGTATAATTCTTTTGCCGGAGAAAGCCTGGGTGTAACAGCCGGGGCAATCCTCCGGCTTTCTCATTTAAGCCTTCGGACAAACTTGAGGATAAGCAATGCTGAGCAAGGCTGTAGCTTTCGGAATCGTTGAGCTCAAGCTCATCGCAGACGGAACTATTCCAAAGTTCGAAGAAGAAAACGGCAAAATTCTCGGGCGGATGATGATCGACCTCTGCGAGATCCCCGAAAACCTGAAGGACGAAATCGAAATCACGGACAGCACCTACGCCTTCGAGACAACGTTTGACTTCTACGATGTTGCAATAGGGGTCGCTATTGACGTGAAGGCCATGAAAACCAAGAGCGAACTTTGGCTCACGCCCCAAACCGAGAATTTCGAAGAACCCGACAAAGAATGGGCCGAATACTTCCTCAAGACGCTCGGAAGGCATATCGACAGCGAGGGTTTCGGCGTGCCGATATACGCATTCGTGAACGAAACTGCGGGGTTCGAATTTGCTTCGGCCAAGCCGAATTAAAGCCCGAAGACTCTTTTTAAAGACCCCGCATTGACACGTACATCTGTTTGCATTACGATAGCACCAAGTATCAAATCGAACAGGTGTACGCATGGAGCTCATCCAAAAGCTTGAAATACTTGCTGATGCAGCCAAGTACGATGTAGCCTGCACGTCATCGGGCTTAAGCCGCCAATCGGCTCCGGGGCAAGTTGGCAACGCGCGCTTAGCTGGCTTATGCCACAGTTTCACGCCCGACGGGCGCTGCGTCACCCTGCTCAAAGTGCTTATGACCAACGTTTGCATCTACGATTGTGCCTACTGCGTCAACCGCTGTTCCAACGAGGTCCCCCGCGCGCGTTTCACGCCACAAGAGCTTGCCGAACTCACCATTCAATTCTATCGGCGCAACTACATTGAAGGGCTGTTCTTAAGCTCAGGAGTTATCGAAAGTCCCGATTACACCACCGAGCTCATGTGCGAAGCGCTGCATCTGCTGCGCAATCAGTACGGTTTTCGCGGCTATGTTCACGCAAAAGCGGTGCCCGGCACCTCCCCCGAGCTCATCAATAGATTAGGGCTGTTGGCCGACCGCATTAGCATCAATCTTGAGCTGCCCTCGCGCAAAAGCTTAGCGCTTTTGGCCCCCAAAAAGAGCGCACAAGACATTTTAGGGCCTATGCGCATTATTAAAGAGGGCATAGCCGAAAGCGCTGAATCGCGCGCCCTCAGGCGCGTGCGCACCACGTATTACGCCCGCCAGCTTTCGCCCCAGCGCAAGGACGTTGCATTTGCCCCCGCTGGTCAATCGACGCAAATAATAGTTGGCGCCACCCCCGAAAGCGATTACCACATCCTTAACCTTGCGGCATCGCTGTACCGCACACTTTCCCTTAAGCGCGTTTTCTTCAGCGCCTACTTGCCGGTTAACCAAGATCCGCGATTGCCCAACACCGATGCGGTGCAGCTCAACCGCGAACATCGCCTGTACCAGGCCGATTGGCTCATGCGTTTTTACGACTTTCGAGCGGAAGAGCTTATAGAGCAAGACAGGCCGTTTTTGGAAACCGACGTTGACCCCAAGGCCAACTGGGCGCTCAATCATTTGGACGTATTCCCTGTTGAGGTTAATACGGCACCGTACGAAATGCTCCTGCGCGTCCCCGGCATTGGCGTGCAAGGAGCGCGACGCATCGTGCGCGCACGCCGCACGTGCACGCTACGCGAAAAAGAGCTCGTCAAACTGGGTATTGCATACAAACGTGCCCGCTATTTTCTTACTTGCAACGGCTCCTATGCTGGGGCGGGTATCGCCTTCACACGTGAAAGTTTGCATGCGGCACTCGCCGCGCCCATCAACGGAGGAGCGCACGGCAGACGCGCGGATCGCGTAATTCCTGGCCAAATGAGCTTGTTCGAAAGCGTGGTGTAACGCTATGTACAGCGCCTCTTCCCCATTACCCCAAGAGCCGCTTCTGCATGTCGCCTACCTCTATGACGACACGCTTGAAGGCCTGCTCAGCTGCATCTTTGCCACCTATGCCAATCACGAGATACCCGAAGACATCCTCCCGTCCACTTTGGCAGGGGCATCTATCAGCGCGTTGCAACAGCGACTGGGGCAGTCTACCCGCGTGATCGAAACCAATTTCGACCACGCGCTGCGCGTGCGCAATGGCATTGTGCGCGAAGGAGGCAACGACTCGTTCTATGCCATTTTGCGCGCCTCTTGCGCCGACGATCCCCAAAAAGGAATTATTATCTATCGTTTCGTTCACTACCTTATGGACAAGCGCTCACGCCGCAACCGCCGCGAAAACCCACTGAACGATTTAGCGAATCCCCTGGTAAACGACCTTCTGCGCCTCAGGCGCCGCGTCAATAACGAAGAGGAGCACCTCAAACAGTTTATGCGCTTCAACCAGCTGCAAAACGGTGTCTGGTTTGCTCGATGCCATCCAGCGTGCAGCGCAATACCCTTGCTCATGGACTATTTTCAAGCGCGATTTGGGGCTGAGCCGTTCATGATCTACGACGAGGCCCACACCTTGTGCGGCATCTGCGATGGCTCCGAATGGCATATTCTTAAGGAGACGCCCATCCTTCCAACGGAAGCCGCTTCAACGGATGCGCTGTTCGAAGAAGCCTGGAAGCGTTTTTACCACGCGCTTGCAATTGATGCGCGCTACAACCCCGAGTTGCGTCGCAGTTTTATGCCTGTTCGCTTTTGGAAGAACCTTCCCGAAATGAAGCCCTCAACAGCCGCTTTACGCATTTCGTAGCGCTAGTAGCGCCCAGCAGAACCCAGCGCACTCGCGACGCCCGACGAACGCAGATATCCGGCAGCAACTAACAACACGTAACGCATTCAAGCACTTGCAGAGAAGCGGCAGTTCCACAATGCCCAAGGCCCTTCTGCAGGTGCGTTTCAGCGATTCCGCAGCGCGCAGAGCATACCAACTTGACCAGTTGCGACGATTCCGAAGCGAACCAATGCAAAAAGCAGAGGATGATTCGGCGATTCCGCAGCGAGGCGAGGACAAGCCGAATCATCCTCGGTTTTTGGCATTAGCAGGAAACAAGAACGTACAGAAAACTGTCAAACGCCGGTATTATCCCATGCGGGCACGAAGCTCTCGAGTGCCGCGGGACCTTCTTGCCAGTAGTAGTCCTCCATACCCAGCTCATCCGCATAATCAAGCAAGCGTTCGTACTCGTCGTTCGAAACCGTCTCCCCTAGCTGCGGATACCGCGCCAGCACCGCTGCAGCGCGCGCATCTCCTTCTTGGGCGGCCGTCGTTAACACGGGCGTGTACTGGTTCATGATAGACACCAGCACATCGTTTCCGTAACGCTCGAACAAGAGCTTCAGCACCTGCTTCGACTGCTCAAGCTCGCCTGGCAGCAGCAGATGACGCACTACCACGCCACGGGTCATGCGCGGCGCTTCGTCCACTACGTCAAATTGGGGCGCTCCAACCATATTCAACATGGCATCCAAAGCGGCAAGCGCTACTGTAGGATAATCCTCAGCATGTGAATAGGCGCGCGCCACATCGGCGCTTGCATACTTGAAATCGTTCAAATAGATGTCCACCGTATCGGCAAGCGCCTGAACAGCCTCAACGCGCTCATAACCGGACGTGTTCCACATCACCGGAATGCGCAAACCCAACGCCCGCGCAGCAGAAACCGCCTCTTTAATCGCAAGCATATAGTGCGTTGGCGTGACGCAATTGATATTGCGCGCGCCTTGTTGTTGCAGCTCAAGGAATATGTGCGCAAGCCGCTCAACCGTAACGACCTTGCCAAACGATCCATTCGCAATAACCGCATTCTGGCAGTACACACAATGCAGCGGGCAATGCGCGAAAAACACCGCACCCGACCCGCGCTCACCCGACAGCGGCGGCTCTTCCCAAAAATGAAGCGCCGCACGGGCAACGATAATTTCGGAATTCGCTCCGCACACACCGCGCTCGCCTTCGTCTCGGCGCGCACCGCACAGCCGCGGACATAAATTGCAGGGGCTAATTTGCAGAATAGCCACCGAATCCACCCATGTAGTCTTCGAAACGGTCATCGCGCTCGACGTCATCGTCATAGTCGTCGTAGTCATCGAAGTCGTCGTCGAATTTGTCCATGCCAGGAATACCGAACAGGCTCTCGATGCTCACACCCTCGGAGCCATCGGAATCGGTGTCATCGGCATCGGCGTCGGTTGAGTAGTAATCCTTCGCGCGCGACCAATCAAGGCCTGCCTCTTTCACGTCCTCTTCCTCGCGATACAAAAGCGCCAAGCCCGCAGGGGCCATATCGGCGCCTCCGATGATGGCCAACAGCTCAAGCACGCGCGCTGCCGATTCAAGCTGGGGAAGAATAAGCTCCTGATCTTCGGCGGCTGTCATAGCGGCAGCCACCTCGCCCATCATCATCTCGACGGTGTACGTGCCCGCAAAGCGTTTTTGGTCGACGGACGCCAAAACCTGAGCTGCATACGGCGAAGCCGCACCGGAATGCCCCTCGCCCACGTCGGGCATGCTGGCATCGCTTGCCACCGCGCGGAACAGTGCATCGGCTTCGATGGCGGCAACAATCTGCGCTGCAACCTGGGCGGTAAGCGCACAGCGTGCCAGCTGGGCCGATCCGCTTGCTCCCACCGTCTGCGCATTGCCCACCAGCGCCTCGAGCACTTCTTGAGCAGCTTCAATGTCCTGCGCTTCACCTGCAACAAAGCTCGCGATGTTCTGCGGGCCTTCGAAAGCGTCCTCAAGGGAGGAATCAAGCACCACAATGGGGCACTCCACGGGACGCAGGTCGTTTACCATGGCAACTGCCGAAAACTCGCGGGCGAACCCGGGCGTAGCCGGCGAAAGATCGATGAACAGCGTTTTGGGTGCGCAACGCTTCACGAAGCCATCTGTGTCGAAATACGCGTCTTCAAGAGCGCTTGCCGTGGTGAAGTACGTGATAACGACATCGGCTTCTTCCGGCGTTTCCTCGCGCGTGAAGCCCAATGGCTCCAGCATGCGCTCAACATACGAACCAACCGTTTTGTTACCTGCGAACACGTAACTTCCCATACCTGCGTTCCCCTCTTTGTGCTGCTCGTTTGCTTAAGTCGTCACTTATTAAGTGCTGCTCGTTTGCTTGTACTACTCGCCCGTTTATCGGCTCGTTCCTGCGCGCCGCCAACTTGCCGCTAGTTTGCGCGACGCACTTTGCGCGCGATGCGGTCGGAAATGCTCACGTCCTCGCGCGAGTCGCCACCCCAGAACGACAATGCCAACATGCCGCGACCCACATGCGAACCAATAACCGGGCCAATGGATGCATCCATGAACACCAAGCTGCCGTCTATCTTCAACAGCTCGTCTTTCAAACGCTGGGCGTCTTTGGGACAGTCGGCGTTACCAATGACAACAAACTTGCTGGAACCATCGTCCAAGGCATGCTTCTCATAGAACTCAACCAGCTGGTGGATGGCCTTCTTGCGCCCGCGCGCCAGGCCCTTAAGGCCCAGCTTGCCGTCAAGCGTGATATCCAACATGGGCTTAACATTGATCTTCGATTCGGCAAATGCAACGGATGCGGGAATGCGGCCGCCGCGGCGCAGCGCCTCAAGCGAGTCAAGGGTGAACAGCTCGTTCACGTAATAACGAGCCTCCTCGGCCCACGCCACCATCTCTTTGGCAGTGAGGCCGCGATTACGCTGCTTAATGGCCTCATACACCAACACGCCTTCGGCAATGGAGGCAAGGCAGGTGTCAACCACGTACAGCTCGGCTTCGGGGAATTTTTCCTTCACCTGCTCGCAAATCATCTTTGCCGTGGTGCAGCTGCCGGAAAGGCCGCTCGAGAAGCTGAGGTACACCGTGGGCACGCCGCCTTGCGCCGCGCGCGTGAACATGTCCATGAATGTGGTAAGCGGGATTTGCGCGGTTGAGGGAACTTCGCCCTTTTGCATAAGCTCATAGAAATCGTGAGCCGACATGCTCACGTACATATCATCAAGGTGTTCGCCATCGCTTAAGATGTACGGGAATTGCAAAAGCTGTACCCCAGGCGTGTTTATCAGCGAATACGGAAGGTCACACGCGGTATCGACAATTAAATTGCACTGCGGCTCGGCGCTCATAAAGCTCCTTTGTACTAAACGGTTCGTTTCTGTACGCATAATCGGTTGTATTGTACTCCAACGAAACACTCAAATGCTTCGTTTGCGGCGTTTCTACAGGACAGTTCACGCAATGCTAAAGGACATATGGCGAAGATGGCCTGATTGCTGCTAATGGGACGCGCAGCGAACGCGGCGCCGTTAGAAAAAGAAGCCGACGAAAGTTAGCTGATCACCATAAAGAAGCTCGGCGGAAGTTTGCTGGCTGCCATAAAAAAGCTCGGCGGAAGTTTGCTGGCTGCCATAAAGAAGGGCGCCCGGTAAAGGCGCCCTCGCTCGCTATGCTACTGCCACTCTGCCAGCTATTCTATACCGCGCAAGCGCTTTACCAGCTCGCGACGACGATCGTACAGGCCCATCTCCAAGCCCACCGGATAGGTGTGAGGGTTCATGATGCGCTTCTGCGTTTCGTCAAGCGTTTCAAGGCCCGCTTTGGCACGCTTGCGCGCCTCCATCGCGTCGCGATCCTCTTTGGCAAGAACCACAGTGCCCTTGCTTGCAAGCGGCTTCAGAAGCGTCTCATAGCGCTTGCCCGACAAATCTTTGCGGCGCAGCGAATCGAAGGGGTCAACGATCGTCTGGCTCTCGCCCACGCCGTAATTGACATCGAACACCATGTCGCCGGCGATTTTGCCATCGTCGTAGTAGTAACGACGAATATCAAGAACACCAGGTGTGGTCAGCTTTTGCGCCGAACCGGTGATCTTCAGATGTCCTACCCACTCGTCGCTTCCCTCTGCACGCGTGGCGCCCAGCTTGTACACGCCGCCCAAAGTGGGCTGGTCATACGCGGAAGCAAGTTTGGTTCCCACGCCCCACGAGGCAACCTGTGCGCCCTCGTCGCGGATGGAGCGAATAAGGTACTCGTCCAAATCGTTTGAGAGCACCACGCCGCAATCGGTAAGTCCGGCATCGTCCAGCATCTTGCGCGCCATCTTGCCCAACCATGCCAAGTCACCCGAGTCGATGCGGATGCCAATCAGGCGCTCACCGCGTTCGCGCATCTCAAGACCAACCGTGATGGCGTTCTTGATGCCCTGCTCAACATCGTAGGTGTCAACCAACAACACGCAGTTTGTGGGGAAGGATTTTGCGTACGCGCGGAACGCCGACAGCTCATCGGGGAACGACATTACCCACGAATGCGCATGCGTTCCCGACACGGGGATGTTGTACTCGCGGCCCGCCAATACGTTAGACGTGGAGTTGCAGCCGCCAATAACCGCGGCGCGCGAGGCCCACAACCCGCCCATGCCCTGGGCACGGCGCAAACCGAACTCCGCCACGGACGATTCTGCCGCCTGCGCGATGCGCGCGGCTTTGGTTGCGATGAGCGTTTCAAAGTTCACGCAGTTCAAAAGCGGTGTTTCTATAAGCTGGCACTCAAGGATGGGGCCCGTTACGCGCACCAGGGGCTCGTTGGGGAACATGATGGTTCCTTCGGGCACCGCATCGATATCCACACTGAGGTGGAAGGTGGCAAGATACTCCAAGAAGTCGGGGTTGAACATCTTGCCGCCGCCCGGCGCCTCGAGCGAGGCAAGATACGCAATGTCCTGGTCGCTGAACTTATACGTTTCAACCAGTTCGGCAAGCTGGTCCATGCCGCAGGCTACAGCGTAACCGCCCTTGAACGGATAATCGCGGAAATACATATGGAAGCACGCCTCAGTATTCAACATACCGTGCTCCCAATAGCCTTGTGCCATGGTGATTTGGTACAAGTCGGTAAACATCGCGTAATCAATAGTCATGATCGGCCTTTCTAATAACGTGGCATGCAAACAGGTGCATGTGCGAGCTTTCCAACTTCCAACAACCTAGTGGGCTTGCGAACCCTCAGAGCCAGATGGCGCGCCTGACGACGTGCGATGCGTGCGGCGCCTTACGCGGCGCTCCCCCTCAGCTGCGCCTTCACGCGCCGCTTCATGCTGCGAACGGGCCGCAGCTGCTTTTTTATGCGCACGCTGCTGCGCCGAGGGATTTTGCGGGGCTGCGCCTTTGTCACGTGCGCGCAAAGCAGAAGATTTGCGTCCGGGAGTGGCACCTTTCGCCGCGCTTGGTGCTGCATTTGCGCCACCTTGCTGGCTTGCGTTTTGCGCACCACACGCATCATTTGCTTGCTTGCGCGCACCAGCACCGCGATGACGACGCGAGCGAGCACTGGGACGCGCTTGCGCAGTGCCCTCTTCTTGTTGCTGCCCCTTCGAACGCGTGCGCGCAGAGGGAGCCTGCATGCGCTCGTCACGCTCTTCCACCGCGCTGGCCGAGCCATCGGCGGTTACCTTCGTCGAACGGCGACGACGGGGTTTGCGCGTTTCGGCGGCAGGCTGAACATCGTCGTTCGCGCCTTGCTTGCCGCGCGCAGAACGGTTGGACGCCCCTTGCTTTTGACCGCGCTTATCATCCGATCCCCCGCGCTTGCGCGAAGTAGGTTCGGCGAGTTTATCCTTTTCGGTGAGCTGCGATATGAGCAGCGTCGATGACGTAAGCGGATCAAGGTCGGGCGTTGCATGGGCAAGCTCCCATGCCTCCTCGCCCACGAAATTGGGCCGCGAGCCATCGCCCACCACTTCCATATCGGCCAGCGGCACCACCACAGGCTTTTCCTCGGGCACCAAAATGGAAATGGTTTCGCGCGGCACGTCCATGTCCACCACTTTGCCCTCGCCAACAGGCGTTTGAACAAGGGCGTTCTTCTTGGGCGCACGCGCGTGGAAATCTTTGTACGCGTCGTATTCGTAGCGCAAACAGCACATCAAGCGGCCGCACAGACCAGAGATCTTTTGCGGGTTAAGCGAAAGCCCCTGCTCTTTGGCCATGCGAATGGACACTGGGTTGAACTCGCCGCCCAAACGCGTGCAGCACAACTCCTGGCCGCAATGGCCAATGCCGCCCACCATGCGCGCCTCATCACGCACGCCAATTTGCTTCATATCCACGCGCACGCGGAACTGCGCCGCCAAATCGCGCACCAAATCACGAAAATCGATGCGATCGTCGGACTCGAAGTAGAACACGGCCTTATCGCTGTCGAACAAAAACTCAACCGCCACGGGGTTCATATCGGGAGCTTTTGCAGCCGCCAGTTCACGGAACAGCGGCATAGCATCGCGACCTTTTCGCTCAAGCTCGTACGCGCGCTGCACGTCTTCCTCCGAAGCAATGCGGCGCACAGGCTTTAACGGCGAGCTCAAAGCGCTAATTTGCTCTTCGGTAGCTTCGAAAACGGCATCGTCAAGGTAGCCGAACTCATGACCGCGTGCAGTAAGAACCACCACGGGATCGTGGACTTCAATTTCCAAATCACGGGCGTCGAACCACAGGGTTTTTGGGTTGAACGGAAATCTAACAGGCGCTATGCGAACCATAGAGTGCCTCTCTTATCTCGAAAAACAGCGCGTCAATGCATGTCTGCGTTGAAACATTGCTGTCAAGTGCATCTGTGCAGCGTGAAACAGCAGTATACGCCCTTGCCACGCGCGCCTCATCGGTGTGTGCGGCAACATCTTCAATCTGCTCACGAACATCCACGTTAACCACAAATTCCGGCGTTCCTGCGCACATCACCAACACGTCGCGCAAGAAGGAGTTTGCGATTGAAACTATTTGGTCCACCGATTCGCGGGTTCGCGCCGAAAGCTCTCGCTTGTTGCGCGCTTCAATTTGCCTGATGGCAGAGCGTGCCAAAAAGTCGGCGTTTTCCGCAAGTTCGGCCTCTTGACGCGCGCGCACATTATCCAGCGGTGCTTTGACCTGTACCATCAAATCGCGCACCGCCGACGTTATGTCCCAGGGGTCGCTTGTGCGCAAACCGCAGAGCACCCGCAGCACCGTTCGCCTAAAGCCCAGCTGCTCGTTGGAGCGCAAGAACTCGACGCTACGCGTAATGGAGCCATCGCATGCCTCCAGCGCAAAGCGCGCGGTTTCAACCGAAGCGCCGGTATGCTGCACCACAATTTCTGCGGCCTTTTCAGGCGAAATGGCCGGGAAAGGAACAACTTGGCAGCGCGACACCAACGTCGGCAGCACGTTTGCGCGCGTGACGCTGGTAAGGATAATAGTCACATCCTCGGGCGGCTCTTCCAGCGTTTTCAAAAACGCATTGGCCGCCGAAGCCGTCATGCGATCGGCCTCGTGGATGATGTACACCTTGCGTTTGGCCTGAATGGGCGCAAGTGAAACGTTTGCCACAATCTCGCGAATTTGCTCCACCAAGTACTGGCGATTGGCGCCTTCCGGCTTCAGGTAATGGACATCGGGGTGCTTGCGGCGCTCAATGCGCTGACACACGTCGCAAGTGTCATCGCCGCCGTGCTCGCACAAAAGCGTTTTCGCCAGCGCGAATGCGGCGCGACGCTTGCCCGAGCCCTTGGGCCCGCAAAACAGATACGCTTGGGAAACGCGATTGGTGCGCACGCTGGTGCGCAAGAATTCACGCACCTGCGGCTGGCCTACCACTTTGTCGAATGCGTCCGCCATGCTACCTGCCATCTAATTCGTCAAAGTCAACGCTTCCGTCGCCCATCCACGGGAACAAATCAACCAACTGGGCAAACACCGCTTTGGCGGTATCCGATATGCGCTCTTGCGACACCACGGTGCGAATGCGCGCAGGATCCTCCTGCGCCAAAGCGGCAAATCCCGCGGCAACGCGCTCATGGAACTGGGCGCCTGCAAGCTCAAGGCGATCCATCTCGCGCTCGAGGCTCAAGCGTTTCAAACCCGTCTCGGCCTTGTCGACAACCATGAGTATCGTGCGGTCGGGCACAATCCCCTGGCACGCGAACGCGTTGGCGGCGCGCACCGCCTGAAGATCAAGGCCACGTCCATACGCCTGATAGGCAACAGTAGAATCGGCAAAGCGATCGCATACCACCACCGCTCCGCGCTCAAGAGCGGGCTTGATAACCTCCGCCACAATCTGCGCGCGGGCAGCCTCGTACAGAAACAGCTCCGCCTCGTCGGCAAGATTGTCGTTGTTGGGGTCCAGCACCAGAGCGCGCAGCTGTTCGCCCACGGCCGTTCCACCTGGTTCGCGCAGTTGCAGCACTTCGTACCCGTGCGCATACAGCTGCTTTACCAAAAATGCGATATGAGTGGATTTGCCCACCCCGTCGCCACCTTCGAAGGTGATGAAGGCTCCCGATGTGCGCCTACAAGCGTCGTTTTGCAATGAGCTTGCTGTTTCCATTACCTACCATCGCCCGTTTGCTCATCGGCGAGACAACGCGTTTCGCTTGCGACGAGCGCATCGTCTTCCACCATTTGATAAATGTCGTTGCCGCGGCAATCAACGCCCACAAACACAGGGAAATCAACCACCTCGATGCGCCTGAGCGCCTCGGTGCCCAAATCGTCGTAGGCAACCACCGCAGAGTCGGTAACGCATTTGGCCAAGTAGGCGGCAGCGCCACCCACTGCAACAAAGTATACGCCACCCGTTTCGACGCATGCATCTATTACCTCTTGGCTGCGATGACCCTTGCCCACCGTTGTCTTTATGCCTGCGCGATACAAACGCGGCGCAGCAAAGTCCATACGCGAAGCCGTGGTGGGCCCAATGGCCCCAAACGGACGTCCCGCTGCCGCAGGGGTTGGGCCAGCGTAGAAAATAGCCTGACCGTCAAGCCCAAAGGGCAGCTGCTCGCTGTTGGCGGCATCCATCTGGGCAACCAGGCGCACGTGACCCGCGTCGCGCAAGGTGAAAAGCGGCCCCGTTAAGGTGCAGGCATCGCCTGCGTTAAGCGTTTTCAGCACTTCAGCATCAAGCGGAAGCGTCAAAGCGCGCACATTCGCACGGCTGGTGGGGTTTGCCGCTACGTCGGTGCCGCATTCTGCATAAGACAATTGAGAGCGATCGCTAGTCAAGCTCATACGTTGCCCTCCTCATCGCGGAGCATCCCATGTTGATTGCCAATGGCAGAGCGGCAATATGGCACGGAGCCGTTTTCACCCGAACGCCCAAGGCCGTGTGCGCGCCACCTAAGGCGCCAGCGCCCACGCCCAGCGCATTTATGGCTTCCAGCAGCTCGGCCTCAAAAGTCGCCGTGCGCTCGTCGGGCGCCGCCACGTCAAGCGGGCGCATAAGCGCTTGCTTGGCTAAACCGGCCACCTTGTCGAACGTAGCGCCAATGCCCACGCCCACCACCAAAGGTGGACACGCATTGGCAGCCTTTTCGCGCACGCATTTCAGCACCTCGTCAACCACGCCTTGCTTTCCCGCACCCGGGGCAAGCATGACCACGCGGCTGGCGTTGTCCGAGCCGCCGCCTTTCAGCATGATATGAAGGCGTGCACCCGGCGTATCAACGGCATGAATCTCGCAGAACGCAGGGGTATTGTCGTTGGTGTTGACACGATCGAACAGCGCATCGCGTACCAGCGATTTGCGCAGATGAGCATCGGTATAGGCGCGCGCAACCGCATCGTTTACCAACGAGAGCACATCGCCGGAAACAAGCACATCGGGACCCACTTCAAGACATACCCACACCGAACCGGTGTCCTGGCAAATTGCCACCCGGTCCTGGTGCGCAACGCGCGCGTTCTCGCACAGCAAGCGCAACACTTCAGCAGCTCGCGCATTGCTTTCCTGCGCACGTGCCGCATCAAGCGCACGCGCAATGTCATCGGGCAAATCGCAGGCCAAGCTAACGATTGCATCGTAAACAACGGAGGCGATGCGTTCTTTGGTGAGCGTGACGGCCATTTAGCAGCAATCCTTTACAGCCTGTGCAACCACCTGGGCCGCACGCGGATCAAACGGTTCGGGCATGATGAAGTCTTCGGTGAGCTCATCGTCACTCACCAACGCCGAAAGAGCCTTTGCGGCGGCCATCTTCATATCTTCGGTAATCTGCGGCGCACGCGCTTCCAAGGCGCCTTTGAAAATACCGGGGAACGCAATAACGTTGTTAATTTGATTGGGGAAATCGGAACGGCCCGTTGCCACAATGCGCGCACCTGCCGCTTTGGCCTCGTCGGGGTAAACCTCGGGCACGGGATTGGCCATGGCGAAAATGATGGGGTCGGTGTTCATGGCCTTTACCATTTCGCCCGTCACCACGCCAGGAGCCGAAACGCCCACGAAGATATCGGCGCCCACCAGGGCATCAGCCAGCGTTCCCGAAACGTCGTCCAAGTTGGTGTACTTCAGCATCTCGCGCTTTGCATCGTTCATGCGCGACGAACGCGAGCACACAATGCCGCGCGAATCGCACAGCAGCAGGTTTTTAAACCCATAGCGCAGCAACAGCTTTGAGATGGCAATGCCCGCTGCACCGGAGCCGTTTACCACCACCTTGCACTCCTCGGGCTTTTTGCCCGTCAGGCGCAACGCGTTGATGGCGCCGCACAAAACCACGATGGCCGTGCCATGCTGATCGTCGTGAAACACCGGAATGTTCAAGGTCTCTTTCAGGCGGCGCTCGATTTCAAAGCAGCGGGGCGCCGAAATGTCTTCCAGGTTGATGCCGCCGAATACTGGCGCCACCTGCTGGACCGCTTTCACAATTTCATCGGTATCCTGCGTGTCAAGGCACAAAGGAAACGCGTTCACGCCGCCAAACTCCTTGAACAGCACGCATTTGCCCTCCATAACGGGAAGGGCTGCCTCGGGCCCAATGTTGCCCAGCCCCAACACCGCGCTTCCGTCGCTTACGACGGCGATGGTGTTGGCTTTCATGGTATAGGTGTACGCAGCGTCTTTGTCCTGCGCGATTACCTTGCAGGGTTCGGCTACGCCGGGCGTATACGCGATGGCCAACGACTCGCGCGTATCGACGCGCATCTTGGGCGCCGTCTCAAGCTTGCCGTTCCACGTACGGTGCAATTCCAATGCCTCATCTTGCACAGACATCTAAAATCAGTTTCCCTTCTTCGATTTGCCCGACGATTTACCGCCGGTAGACTTGCGCGTAGTGGTCCTGCGCGCGCCACCGCGCGTTCCCTTCGCGGTTTTATCAGTTTCTTCCCTGCTGGGGCACGCCGTGTTCGGGCACAGTTTCCAGGGTCCGCGCGGCGTCACCACCACAACCATGGGCGTCCCGCATGACGGACACACGTCTTCGGTTGCCTTCAGCTCGCCGTACTGGGGCAGCGGATAGCTGGTGTTGCAGGTTTCGTAGTTTTCGCAGCGAATAAAGCGCTTGAGCGTGCGCGGGTTGCGCTGCGCGATAAGCTTTCCGGTTTTGCCCGCCGCTGCGCACGTGGGACACACGCCCACTTCAACATCGGGTTCTTGATTGGAAGCGCAGTTAGGGTCGATGCACACCGTGCGGGGCTTCGCCCTGAACGCGCTCACCTTCACCTGGGGCATGCCGCACGTGGGGCACAGCTCGGGCACCGCCTCGATTTTGCCCTTGGGCAGCGGGAAGGTGACATCGCAATCGGGCCAGCCAGAGCAGCCGATGAACATCGATTTAGTTTTGTTGGAAGCGCGAATTTGCAGGTCCTTGCCGCATTTGGGGCACTTGCCCACGTATGCGTCGGCGGCCACGGCATCGGCAAGGGCGTCTTTTACCTCTTCAGCATGGGGAATGAGCACCTCAAGCTCGTTTGCCAAACGCGCACGCGAGTTGCTGACCACGTTGTCTTTGGTGGTTTCGCCCGCGGCAATGTTGTTCATCTCGCGCTCAAGCTCGGCCGTCATCTCAGGATGCGTGATATGCGGAGCGTATTTGTCAAGCGCGTCGCACACCGCCATGCCCAACTGGGACGGCTCGATGGGATCATTTTGAATGTATTTCACATCGTAGAGGCGCTGAATGATGGAGTGACGCGTGGACTTGGTACCCAAACCCAGCTTCTCCATCTCCTGAATGAGTTTGCCCTGGCTGTACCGTGCGGGCGGCTCCGTTTGCTTTTGGGTGCACGTGGCACCACCAAACGCAATGGTTTCGCCTTCGTTTAGCGCGGGCAACTGTTCGTCCTTTTTCAGGCCGTACGGGTAAATGGCCCTAAAGCCCGGCTCAACAAGCACGTCACCGCGCGCCACAAACGTCTCACCCGCCACATCGAGCTTGACCTTGGTGCCCTCGATGATGGCTGCGTCGGAAAGCGTCGCCAAAAAGCGGCGCGCAATAAGGTTGTACAGCTTGAAGCTTTGCGCGGGTAAATCATCGGGTGTTGCTGCTGCGGTGGGATAAATGGGCGGATGGTCCGTGTCCTCCTGCTTGCCGCGCGTGGCAACAATTTTCCCTATGGAAAGGACCTTGGCACATTGCTCGGCATACGCCGGGTTGCTTGAAATGGTGCGCACCGTTTCCGCCAGATTCAACGACGACGGATACACGGTGTTGTCGACGCGCGGATAGCTGATGTAACCGTCCATGTACAGGCTTTCGGCCAAACGCATCGTGCGCGCCGGGCTTATGCCCTCTGCAGCTGCCGCCGCCATAAGCGATGTGGTATTGAACGGCGCAGGCGGCTTAACCGTGCGCTTTTTCTTCTCGACGGAAACAATCGTGGCCGTCTTGGCGCCTTCCACGCGGTCCATAACCGCTTGGGCCGCTTCGGCGCTTTTGAAGCGATCGGTTGCATGCGGAGCCTTGAACTGCTGCTCCCCTTCACCGAACAGGCCATGGATTACCCAATAGTCTTCGGGCACAAAGGCCAAGCGTTCGCGTTCGCGCGCAACGATGAGCGCAAGCGTGGGCGTTTGCACGCGACCCGAAGAGCGCACGTTGCCATACCCGGCAAACTTCACCAACGTGAGGTAGCGCGTGAGCACCGCGCCCCAAATAAGGTCGATATCCTGGCGCGATTCGCCCGCCTGGGCCAAATTCACGTCAAGCTCTACCAAATTGGCGAACGCGTGCGTGATTTCTTCCTTCGTGAAGGCCGAATAACGCGCGCGATACGCGGGCACGCTGGGGTTCACTTCCCGCACGCACGAAAGAGCGTCAGAACCAATAAGCTCGCCCTCGCGGTCGAAGTCGGTGGCAATTACCACTTCATCCGCCTTTTTGGCAAGATTCTTCAACGAGCGGATGATGTCCTTTTCCTTGGGAAGCTTCTCGATGGGAGCGTACACCAAATACGGCAGCGCATCCATCTTCCACGTTTTCAGATCGACGCCATCCTCAAGAAACGGCTTGCGCTTGGTCTTGAACGGCGGATGCGCCAAGCCTTTTGGCACCTCTGCAGGGATGCTTTCGCCTTCGGCGGTGACACCGCGCCATCCACCGCGCGAGCGATACACCAAGCGCGGCGTGAAATCGGGCTCAAGAATGTGGCCGCGCAGGCCGATGGTGACCCACTCTTCACCTTTAACTTTGAAGCGATAAACGGGGGTTGAAAAGACCTTGTCTTTGGTGGGCTTGGTAGCGCCCAGAAGTGCTGCGATTTTTTCCGCAGCATCATTTTTTTCGGTTACCACCAATTTCATGGGGCACACTCCTTTTCTTCGGCCGAGTTCCACAGCCGAGGTCATTCACACGAATCGCCCTTGTTTATTTACGTGTGCGGGCATTGCCGTTGCGGGGCGCGCAACGTTACTTAGGATACACGATTTCGTTGCATGTGCAGCAAAAACCCGAAGCTAACCAAATTTGGACACGCTTGTGCCAACGATAGCTTTTCCATCGAGCCTCGCGCTGCGGACACCAAAACCCATTAAGCATGTGCCGCGCTATAATGAAGCAGTTAGGCTTGTAACCATAAGGAGCAAAAGGCCATGGAGCCCGCGACCATTAACATAGCCGTTCTCGCCTGCCCCAGCTGCGGTGCACCTATGCATCCCAATCCCGCTCGCCATGCCTTTTTTTGCCCGTTCTGCGGCCACGAAACGCCCTACAACAGCGATCTTGTGCGCACTGCCCGCCCGTTGGTATTCAAGCATCGTCCCGCCGAAGTGCACGAAGGGCTGCTGAAGCTCATACGCGTTGCCGTAATGGGCGGCGTTAAGGAAAGCCTGGCCGAATCCGATCCCATGGACCCTGCCGTTCGTTGGCATCGATCGTTTGTGGACTACGTTGCCTCCATTGACCGGCGCGCCTACGTGACGCGTCGCGACCGCTTTACGTTCACGTTCGCGTGCCCGCACTGCGGGGCGCCCATCAAAGGCTCCTCAACCCAAACCATGTACGACTGCGAATACTGCGGGAGCGTTTTCGGTTTGGACGATTTGTCCGATTTGGGCTTGGACAAGCTTCCGCAAATCGTGGGCAACCAGAGCATGGTGCCCACCAAAAGCCTTCCCTTCAAGCTTGACCTCCGCCAAGCACAAGGGCGCGTTCGTTATTTGCTCTCGCAGTATCCCCATGCGTTCACCGCATACGACGTCAACGGGCTGCTGCGCGCCAACCAACTGGGCGCCATATACACCCCCGCCGCCTTATGCGACTTGTCGCTGCGCACGCTCACGCATTCGAATTTAGGGCGCGTTGAGTTTTACCAGGAATGGGTTGACTGGGCGCTTCCCCGCGACACCGGCCTTGACATCGCGCTTCTGGAACGCGTGGCCCCGTGGGACTTCAACGAAGCGGGCGTGTTTGCTCCCGACCTGGTGGTGGGCGACGTCATCATTTGCGCGGCAACCAATTACGCAAGCAAGCTGGGAATCATCAATTCAATAGCGGCGCGCACCGCAGCAGATGCCATCGAAGAGCGCTTCGGAGCCCAACGCCTGGATCTTATTCTGTGGTCGCACGATCTTATAAACCACCAATCGGGCCTTATCGCGTTGCCCGTGTATTACCTTGAGCAGTTAACCGAAAACGGCGGCATGCGCATTATGGTGAACGGCCAAAGCGGAGCTGTTAGCGCCGTTGAACGCACGGGCAAGCAGGAGACGTTCTATCGGATACCGGGAGTCAACGACGGGCGCGTCGATGGCGAGCGCACCATGCGCTCGAACCCCGTACCGGTGCGCTACGAAAAGCCCAGCCACCTGTACCGCGTGCTCTCGCCGCAAGAGGCGTTTGGTCGCAAGGTGAAACACATGGGAGGCACCGCTGCCCTGGAATATGGGCGCGGCTGCTAGGGCGAGCGCAAAAAGCGCGCTCGGTTGCCCAAATGCCCGCGGCGCCACCAGCTCCTAGGCGCGCGTCCAAAACTCCGTCGTTTTCCCGTCGTTGCGCGCTGCCTCGCGACGACGGCGGTATCGTTCGTTTTCAACACCAGCAGTCATACCATGGGGAATGTATTCCAACGATTCAAGATCTTCGGGCAGATAGGCGTACAAACTAAGCGGGGCAGTTTGCACGATATCCTCTGCGGCGGGAACAGGTGCATCACCCGGCTTGGCTATAAGCGCAAACACCTGCGCACCGCGCGCCACCAATTTGCGCTCATAATGGGTTTGCGGGTCATCGGGACGCGCCGCGCGACAATCATCGGTTTCCCACACTATTTCGTATCCCGCCAGCTCCAACTGATTGCGCGTGAACTGCATAAACGGGTCGCTATCTGTTTTGACGAACAGATAGCCATCGTCTGCCAAAATCGTGCGATAAGCGAGCAGGCGGTCCACGTACGTAAGGCGCAGCGGCGCATGCTTGCGTTTAGGGTGCGGCGTTGAGAAGTTGAGGTACAACACGTTCACTTCACCGGGCGCGAACAGCTGAAGCACGTCGGGATTCTCATCGAGCGTGAACACGGCATTGTTCACCTGCGCCTCTAACGCGCACTCTCCCCCGTGCATCGCGCACACCGGCTCGCTGTCTATTCCCACGAACAGAACGTCGGGGTTGCGTTTTGCCAGCCCTGTGGCAAATTCGCCTTTGCCACAGCCCAAATCGACGTGCACTTCGCGCCAGGCGGTTGCACGCTTGCAAGGGATTGTGAGGGTGTCAGATGCAGGGGCCTCGGCCGTGCGGGCACATGACGCGTCATCTGAACCGTTTGCTTCGGCTTCGGGGGTGCGCATTCCGCTATTGTCCGTGCTTGCCCCAGCGCTTTGCCAGTGGCGCCAGTTCCCGCGCCACGACGCAGGCTTTCTTTCGATATGCTTCTCAACAGGTGCCAAGCGGGCCTCAAGATCGAACCCTTGGTGCTTGCGCGTGCGTGCGGTGCGTGTCATGTAGGCCTTACGCTCCCGTCACATCAGCCGGCGCCTTTGCGCCGTTCAAGCGCATTTCGGCCTCTTCGCGGTCCAAAACCATGCGCATAGCCGCAATGGCGCACACCAGTTCATCGTCACCTGGCTCGCGCGTGGTGAGGTTCTGCATTTGAAGGCCTGGCCATAAAATAACTTTTACCAGCGGATTGTCGGGATGCGACCCAGCCCAGCGCACGGTTATCTCGTAAGAAACACCCGCAATAATGGGCAGCAGCAAAAGGCGCACCACAATGACCAGCGCAAGCTTGGGCGCACCATCGGGTACGCCCCACGCAGCGATGATGCTGTTGAGCGGCGTAATGGTGTACACGAAAATGGCGATGATCATCACCATG
>JAZQAV010000135.1:0-9838 GCA_045545435.1 Eggerthellaceae bacterium
GTTCAAGGGGTATGCTGAGCGCATCGCCAAGGTTGCTCTCGACAACAAGGTTTCCGATGTTGAGGCTCTGAAGGCTGTTGCCGACGCTAACGGCGAAACCGTTGAGGCCATCCTCACCGACTGCATCCATGTTCTGGGCGAGAACACCACCCTCAAGCGCGCATGCGTGCTGGAGGCTGGCGCTGTGAGCTCTTACATTCACATGGGCGGCAAGATTGGCGTCCTGGTTCAGTTCGACGTTGATGGTATCGACGCCGCTTCTGAGGCTTTCCAGACCTATGGCCGCAACATTGCTATGCAGGTTGCCGCAATCGCTCCGGTTGCCGCCAACCGCGACGCTGTGCCTGCTGAGGTTGTTGAGCACGAGCTCGAGATTTACAAAGCTCAGGCTGCAGAGTCCGGCAAGCCTGCTGCCATCCAGGAGAAGATTGCTCTTGGCCGCATGGAGAAGTTCTACAAAGAGAACTGCCTCACCGAGCAGGATTACGTCAAGGATTCCGAGCAAACCATCCAGCAGTACACCGATGCCACCGCTAAAGAGCTTGGCGGCTCCATCAAGGTTGTTGGCTTCGCTCGTTTCGTCTTGGGCGAGTAAGCTAACGGCTTACCTGGTTAATGTGCTGGCAGCTCCTGGTGCATTTTGCGCTCGCGCTGCTTAGGTAAAAATGCTCTTGAGACCCGTCGTTTTCGGCGGGTCTTTTTTTGTGTCGCGCAGCGGCTTGCCCGGGCGCTTGCGGTTTCGCTGTGAACCCTGTTGAAGCCTTAAGAAGCGCCAAGAATTCCTCTATAATGGGAGCACTGCAAAGCCATCGATATGAACCAATAACACAGCAGGGGTGGTACCAATGTCGGAAGAAGTCATCGTCGTTCGCGGAAACAACACGCTCAAAGGCGAGGTCGCTGTTTCGGGTGCAAAGAATTCGGCTCTCAAACTGCTTGCCGCCTCACTGTTGGGCCGTGGCAAAAGCGTTATCCGCAACGTTCCGCTTATTTCCGATATCGAGGTAATGATTGAGGTCATGCGCTATCTTGGCGCCACGGTTGAGCGCGAAGGCCATGAGCTTACCATCGACACCGCACTGGTTGACAAGCAGGAAACCCCGTACGAGCTGGTATCTAAAATGCGTGCGAGCATTGCCGTGTTGGGGCCGCTCATTGGCCGCTACGGGCATGCGCGCGTGGCGATGCCCGGTGGTTGCCAAATTGGTGCGCGCAAAATAGATATGCACCTTGCAGGTCTTGAGACGTTGGGCGTCGAGTTCTCAACCGATCACGGCTACCTTCGCGCTGCCACGCCAAATGGCTTGCACGGCGGTCACGTTGTGCTCGATTTTCCCAGCGTGGGCGCAACCGAAAACTTCCTGATGGCGGCTGTTACCGCTTCTGGCTACTCCACTATCGAAAACGCTGCGCGCGAGCCCGAGATCGTTGATTTGGCCAATATGCTCAACGCAATGGGAGCCAAAGTTTCAGGAGCTGGCTCTTCCATTATCGAAATAGAAGGCGTCGATGTGTCCTCGATGCATCCGTGCGTTCATGAGACGGTGGGCGACCGCATTGAAGCCGGCACGTTTTTGGTGGGAGGCGCCCTTACGGGAGGTCCGGTAACGGTTAAGGGCATAAACCCGTCGTTTTTGCGCATGTGCCTGGTAAAGCTTTCGGCGATGGGATGCGAAGTGGAAACCGGCGATGACTGGATCACGGTTTCGCGCACGCAGCCTTTGGTGGGAGTTGACATTCAAACGTTGCCCCATCCCGGTTTCCCAACCGATTTGCAAGCGCAGTTCATGCTGCTCACGGCGGTTGCCGACGGCTTGTCGGTTGTCACCGAGAACGTGTTTGAGAATCGCTTCATGTTCGCAGCCGAGCTCATGCGCATGGGCGCCGACATTTCCATAGAGGACCACCATGCATTGGTTCGCGGCGTTCGTCAGTTGGAAGGCGCCCCGGTTTCCTCCACCGATTTGCGTGCGGGTGCCGCTTTGGTGCTTGCGGGCATTGTGGCCGATGGCGAAACTGAAGTTCACAACATTGGGCACATCGATCGCGGCTACGAAGACTACGTGGGTAAGTTGGCGTCACTGGGCGCAGATGTGCGCCGCGCGGTTATTGGATAGGCGGCTTTATGGCGCTCCACCAGCGAAAAGGTTTTACTGCTAAGCAATCGAAGCGCACGTCGCGGCGCATGGCCAACAATACGGTTGGCACGCATGTGCGCACGACGCGCCCCGATTCCTCGCGTCAAAACGCTTCCAGTTTGTCGTTTTCGAATGCCCGAAAGCAAAACCGTGCCGTGCGCGGCGAGGTGAGTGCCATTGTGCCCAAAACCTCCTCGCGCGAGAGCGCTTCTTCGTACAACAAGCGCGTAAGCAGTCGCCGCTATGTGCAGGAAAGGCAGCATCGCCAGCGCGTGCGTACTATCATCAAAGTGGTTGCGGTGGTTGCCGTTGTAGTTGCTCTGGCGATTGGTGCCGGCTACTTTACGTATGCAAACCTGGTAAGCGGGGAGACGGCTCTGCGCGATTCGGATGCTAAAACCGCTTTGGTGGCACCCGAGAAAGACCAGCCCTATTACCTGCTGTTCTCGGTAGAATTGGGTGCAGCTTCGCAAACGCTCGACAACGACGGCCCCGATGTGCTGCTGCTGGCGCGCGTTGACGAGGCCAACAAAGGACTTGCCCTTATTTCGATACCAGGGGATTTGCAGGTAACCGCCGAGGCGCAAACGGCGCAACTGAGCTCGGTGGCAAGCAAGGGAGACGCGGCGCTTATCAAAGCGGTTTCCAATTTTGCCGGAGTCAACATCGCCCATTATTTCAAACTGGGCGCGGGCGACCTTGAGAAGCTGGTTGACAGCTTGGGCGGCATCGATATGAACCTCACGCAGGAGATTGACGACCCCAACGCGGGTGCGCTGTATTTGCCCAGTGGCACGCAGCGGCTCAATGGCCAGGCCGCCGTGGTTCTTCAGCGGGCTACCAATGTGAGCGGTGCCGCAGAAGGCCAGCTGGCAAACCAGGTTGCTTTCGCGGGCGCTTTGTTCTCGCGCTTGCTCGCCTCTGATGCAGCGCTGTCGTTTGCCAATACGCTCAGTTCAATTGGTCCTACCTTCCAAACCGATATGTCCAGCAACGATATGGTTGCCCTGGGCAATGCGCTGGGCGGCATAACGCAATCCGACATGTTGCTCGCATCGGTGCCGGGTTACGAAACCACCACGGGAACGCTCAACACGGGCGAAATCACGTACTTCATAGCCACTCCCTCGCGCTGGCAGTCTCTTATGGCCGCCATCGAGCAGGGCGATTCGTCGCTGGGTGCTTCGCAAATAGAGCTCGTTGATCCTTCGAGCTTCACCGTTACGGTTTTAAACGGCGCTTCAATCACGGGCGCTGCGGCAACTACGGCCGCCACGTTAACCAGCAATGGCTTCAAAGTGGAAACGGTCGGCAATACCGACCAGCAAATATACGATGAAACGCTGGTAATCTATGACAACGCCAACGGCTTTGCACAGGCGCAAACCATCATCAATACGCTGCGCATAGGCCGCCCTGTTTACGGTATGGGTTACTACGAGTACGAAACCGATGTGTTGGTAATTTTGGGCGGCGATTATCGACCTACCTCATAGGTCGTGCTCATACGTCCGCTCGCCTGCGTAGTTTCGGTGCACGATGAAAAGTCCCACATCGGCTATGCTAGAATTCGCATGAATCATTCGTATGTTCAAAGGAGAGCATGGTGGTAGATAAATACGATGTAGCAGCAGTGCTTGACCTGGTGCGCCCCAGCCTTGTTGCCGATGGCGGCGACGTTCGTTTGGTAGATGTAACCGATGATGGCATCGTGGTTGTTGAGCTGCAAGGCGCTTGCCGTGGCTGCCCGATGTCGCAGATGACGCTTGCCAATGGCATCGAGCGCATCCTCATTGAGCGCGTCCCTGGCGTTACGCGCGTTGTTCCTTACGAGGGCGACCCCACCGAGTAACACATACGTCCTTCGCGCAAAAGCGCAGGGCATCCATCTGTTTTAAGGTGATAGGGAAGGGCCGCATTGCGGTCCTTCCTCGTTTTACGGTAGGTTTTATTTTGATGTCGTCTGCATGTTGGCGCAGCGGCAGGCAACAAACGGCTCGAAAGCAAAGCAATCGAGCTGGGGGGAAGTGAACGTATATGGCGCAATGCTGGGAGATTCGCGGGTGCGACGAAGAGTGGATGGCGCGTTGTCCGCATAATTTAGGGGACGATATCTGCCCTTCCGATTGCTTCAACACCTTCTGCGATCGGCCGACTCATGTGACAACGAGCGATATCGATTTGCTGCTTAATCCCGATCGCGACTTTGATGTTGCGCCAAAAGAGGTTTGCCGCTCGTGCGAATTCTTCCTGAAATACGGGCCCGACAAGAAAGATCGTGCGCCAGGGCAAAAAACATACGGAGGAGCGCGTTTTCTTCTCTAAGCTGTCCGCGCGTCAAGGTCTGTTAAAATTAAACCGAGAGTGCGCTGGACAATATGCGGCGAGGGGAGGTTGCCATGAGCGATTGCGTTAAATGCCCCCATTGTGCCGCGTCAGGCCTTAGTTTGCACGATTACGAGTCGGTGATGGTGCTCGATTCCAATCTCGCCGTGTTCACGCTCGTGTGTCCCTCGTGCAAATCAACCATAGCTGCAATTCGCGGGATTCCGCGTGAGCTGCGTCCCCTCATCCGATCCGCCGCACGAGAGGTGGGCGCCGGAATGGGGCAAGAAGAGTAACCATGCAAGGTAAAAGCGCCGTCCTTTGGGGCGGTGCTTGTTTTGCCGCTGCGGCGGCACGGGAGTTCGCTTTTATGCTTGATGATCTGTACCATAGTTTGGACCCCATCGCTTTCTCGTTTGGGCCCATAACCGTGCGCTGGTATGCAATTGCGTATTTAATTGGTTTTGCCGCTGCCGCCATCCTTATATGGAGAACGTCGAAACGCTGGAATTTGCGCTTCGATGAAGACTCGCTGCTCACCATCATCATGTGCGTGATCGTCGGCGTTATTTTGGGCGCGCGACTGGGTTACTGCCTTTTTTACGGCAATGGCTACTACCTTCAAAACCCTATCGAGATCATTATGGTCAACAAAGGCGGCATGAGCTTCCATGGGGGTCTTATCGGGGCGCTTCTGAGCGGCATCGTTGCCTCCCGCTTAACAGGGATACCCTATTTGACCTTGGCTGACATGGGCGTTATTGCGGCGCCTGTTGGTCTGTTTTTCGGCCGGTGCGCCAATTTTGTCAACGGCGAATTGTGGGGCGCGGTTACCGACGTGCCCTGGGCGGTGGTTTTCGGTGGCGCAGCCGGATCGCTCCCGCGTCATCCCTCGCAGCTTTATGAGGCGCTGCTCGAGGGCTTAATCCTGTTCATCATCCTTTTTTGCATGTCGCGCAAACGTCCGCCGCTCCCGCAGGGGAGTTTCCTTGGCGTGTTTCTAACGCTGTACGGCGTCTTCCGTTTTCTTATTGAATTCGTGCGACAACCCGATGTGCAACTGGGCTACCTTATGGGTACCGATTGGCTTACCATGGGACAAGTGCTCTCCGTGCCGCTGATAGTGGTGGGAATTGCCGTCTTCGTTTATGCATGCGTGAAAAAGCGAAGTCAGCAGGGGATGCCGGACGTGGCCGATGCGGATGCAACTGCTGCGTAAAGCATGGCAAAAGGCACTACTTGGGAAGCGGTGCAAAGCTTTAAAGGAGATGGCGCAAGATGGGCTTTTTTGACGACGCGCAGAACGTGCTCGATCGCGGTGTGAGTGCGGCGCGTGGTGCGGTGTCCACGGTTGCGGGCGAGCAGCTTGGTTTCATGCGTGCGTTCGCACGCATGTGTTCCGATGGATGGATGCTGGGTTACCACGAGAGCAATGGGGGCAACGCGAGCTATCGTTTAACCGCTGACGACCTTGCGGCCATTCGCCCGTTTTTCTACACCACGCCCAGCTCGTGGGTTCCTATGGGCATTCCGATTCCCGATATGGGCGGAGAGTATTTGCTGGTGACCGGTTCGGGCAAATACTTGCGAAACGTTGCGCTGGATGTTCCCGCAAACTGCGGAATCGTGGAGCTTGATGCTGCGGGATCGTCGTGGCGCATCGTGTGGGGCTTAAAGAACAACGCGCGACCCACCAGCGAGATTGCGGCTCATGTGGGCGCTCATGCAGCCCGCAAACGAGCTACCGGCGGTGCCTCGCGCGTGCTTTACCACGCTCATCCCACTGCCTTGGTGGCGCTGTCTTCTTTCGTGCCCAGTGATGCGCGAATTCTCACGCGCGTGCTTTGGTCTTCGCATACCGAAAGCGTGATCGCGTGCCCTGGTGGCGTGGGTGCGCTTGGCTGCCTGGTTCCCGGCTCGACCGAGCTCGCGCAGCAAACGGCCAAGGTTCTTGAGGACTATGCGGCATGCGTGTGGGCATTGCACGGCGTGATGGCTTCGGGGGCAACATTTGACGAAGCGTTCGGTTTAGTTCAGGCCCTCGATAAAGCGGCCGATATATACGCGCGCGGGCGTGCGCTCAGCGGTTCGGGTGAGCCGGTGCTGCGCTTAAGCGATGCGGACATCCGCGCAACCGCCATGGCGTACAACCTCTCGCTGCGCGAGGAATTTTTGGACTAGCTTGTTTTGGGCGACGGCTCTCTTGCAGGCGTTTTTCGCGAGCGCTGCGCTTGCGTGAAGGTAGTTGGGCGCTCGTGCGATGCACCTGCGTGAAGGCGCACGTGCGCTCGTGCGTTGCGCTTGTTTGCCGATGTGCTTGCCTGTGCTTGCGGTTATCTGCGGATGAGCCTGGCAAGTCCGCGCAGGTGCCTGCCGTTCAGCAAATCGATGATACCGTTGTAGACGCCTTCCGACATGACGCCGGTCATCGATACCGATCGCAGCGGCATATCGTGCATGGTGGCGCGCATCATGTTGCGCAGGTTCTCGTCGTTTTTGTCAATCGAGCGATCCGACTGCATATTCGCAACGCGAATCACCAGCCGGCCCAAGGGCGCAGCCGACAAATCTGCCAACGGAGAATCGCCGTTGAACGGCCTGCGAGCGGGTGGCTTGGGGAATTCGCGCTGATAGAGCGCCTTGAAGGCCTCAAGGGTGAAGCCGTGGGGCGTTGGTGTGTAATACGGTTCAAGCCGTTCTTTAAGGTTGTCGCTGACGGCCAATTTTCCGGTTGCGAAAAAGGGCGCCTGACCTTGCTTGAGCTCCAGTGATGCGCGCAGGCGTATGTCGCGGCTCGACGCGCCCACGCGTATATCCCACATGCCCTCATCGGTGCGCCAGCCGTTGGTTTCCACGTTGTCCCAGTACGAGAAAGCGCGTTTTTCAAGCGTAAGGTGCACGCGCTTCGTTTCGCCGCGTGCAAGGTGCACCTTGGAAAACGCAGCCAGTGCTTGTTCGGGTAAGGGGAGCGCGCAGTCGCGGGCATGCACGTAAACTTGGGCAACCTCGGCGCCGTCGCAATCGCCCGCATTGGTAATCTCAAACGAGACCTCGACGGCATCGGGCGTTGGGTTCACCTCCAGGTTGTCGTAGGTGAACGCCGTGTACGAGCACCCGTGCCCAAATGGATAGGCAACGGGGAGCTTGGCGCTGTCGTAATAGCGGTATCCCACAAAGGTGCTTTCAACATAGGGAATGAGGCGCGCTGCACTGGGAAAGTTTTCGCCCAGCGCGGTGTCTTCGAGCATGTTGGGCCACGTTTCGGCGAGCTTGCCCGACGGGTTGGCTACCCCAAGTAAAAG
Organism: Eggerthellaceae bacterium; assembly: GCA_045545435.1. Classification (GTDB taxonomy): domain Bacteria; phylum Actinomycetota; class Coriobacteriia; order Coriobacteriales; family Eggerthellaceae; genus UMGS1502. Next base: position 7,766 of record JAZQAV010000135.1, read on the forward strand.
GTCGGCAACGGCGCCGCCGCCCTGACAGCCCGAAAGGTAGGTAACCAAAATGGCGGATACCGTGTTTCGCCAGGGGATTTCGACGGGGGCGCCGCCCGAGAGCACAACGACGGTTTTAGGATTGCAGCTTGCCACGCGTTTGATGAGGCGGTTGTGGCCTTCGGGCATGCGCATGTCAATGCGGTCGTAGCCCTCCGATTCGTAGCGATCGGGAAGGCCGGCAAACACCACGGCAACATCGGCGTTTTGGGCTGCCTGGGCGGCTTCGTCCAAAAGCGCTGCGGTGGTTGCGCCCGTTTCGGCTGAGTAGCCAGGTGCATAGCGGACGTCAACGCCGGCCGCCATTAGGGCTTCCCAGGCGCTGTCCAGCGTAACAGGGTTGATTTTCGATGAACCGGCCCCCTGGTAGCGCGGTCGTTTTGCCATGGCGCCTATAAGGGCGATGCGCATACTGCGCGAAAGGGGAAGCGTGCCGTCGTTTTCCAAGAGCACGGCGCTTTCGGTTGCGATGCGCTTGGCAAGTTGCAAATGCGCTTCGATATCGCACGTATAGGGGATAGCGTTGCTTTCAAGGGTGCGGTTGTGCAGCTTAAGAACGTTTTTCACGGCGCGATTGAGGCAGCGTTCATCAAGCTCACCCGTTTGGACGGCGCGCATCACTTTCCATGAGTGATCCTCGCGCGGGCCCGGCATGGCAAGATCAAGGCCGGCGCGCACCGATTTCACGCTGTTGGACATGCCGCCCCAGTCGGTAATCACGGTGCCTTGGTAGCCCCATCCGTCGCGCAGGACGGTTTGCAAAAGCCAGGAGTTTTCGCAGCAATAGGTGCCGTTCAGGCGATTGTAGGCACCCATAACGGTCCACGGTGCTCCGTCTTTGACGGCAATCTCGAACGAGCGCAAATACACTTCGTGCAGCGCACGGTCGTCCACGATGGAGTCCGAAACCATGCGCATCTTTTCTTGGTTGTTTCCCGTGAAATGCTTGAGCGATGCTCCGACGCCCATCGATTGGAGCCCCTGTATGTACGATGCCGCCATGGTTCCCGACAGCAGCGGATCTTCGCTGAAGTATTCGAAGTTGCGGCCGCATAAGGGGTGGCGCTTGATGTTGGCGCCTGGTCCCAACAGCACGGCGATGTTTTCGCGGCGGCACTCTTCACCCAGTGCGCGTCCCATCAAATGCGCCAGTTGGGGGTCAAACGAGCAGGCCAGTGCGCTTTCGGAAGGGAAGCACGTGGCGGGTATGCTGTCGTTAAGACCCAGATGGTCGGCATTACCCGGCTGCTTTCTTACGCCATGGGGGCCATCGGTGACGGTGAGGGGTGAAACGTCGTAACGGGGGCTTGATTGCGTGTGCCAAAAGCCGCTTCCAGCAAGGAAATGCGCCTTATCCGAGGTGGTCATGTTGGCAATCATCGCGCGTATGTCGAAGGACATCTCCGAAGCCTTTCCAAGCGGCGGTAGTGGGTTTGTCGCGTGCCTATTCTATCAGTGTTGCATGCGATGCTATCCTGATAGAATGTTTTGCGTGCGCGACAAAAGTGCTTACGGTTTTGCCGCGCGCAAAGGTGCTACAACGCGTTGGTGAGGGGTGTACGGTGGATTTGGGTGCAATGTACCTGGGAATCGACCTGGGCGGAACGGCTACAAAACTAGGTATCGTCGAGGGAAACGGCGTGCTGCTGGCGCAGGCAAGCTTTCCCACCTCAGCCATAACAACGCAAACGCAGGCGGCAACCTTCACGGCCAAAGTGCTCGATTTCGTTCATGATGCGGGCGTGTACGCTTCTGAGATTTCCGGCGTTGGATTGGCGGTTCCGGGCATTGTGCGCGGTGGTATGCCGCAGCTTACCGTTAACGTCAACATCGCATGGGCGCAGCTGCTTGAGAATTTGCGCGCCGCGTTTGGGAACACTCCGCTTGAGTGCATCAACGATGCCAATGCCGCAGCATTGGGCGAGATGTGGCTGGGGGCTGCACCCGGTGCGCGCAGCGCTATGCTGGTAACCATCGGCACGGGCATTGGCGCTGGTATTGTGGCCGATGGGCGCGTTGTTGAAGGCAATGGTG
>JAZQAV010000136.1:0-14896 GCA_045545435.1 Eggerthellaceae bacterium
GCGCTTGAGGGCGAGCTGCCGTCATATTGCCTACAATACTGAGCGATTAACAGGATTTTCACGCTAAGGAGACGAGCGTGCTCATAGATTCGCTCACGTACGCATTCGAAAGAACCGGCTGCTTGGATGCGTTTTGGAACAAGCTGGATGCCGGGGAGGATGGCGTGCTGGGCGTCGCCTCTTCAGCGCGTCCTTTTGTGGTGGCCGCACGTTTTGCTCATCATCCGCAGCCAACGCTGGTGGTAATTGCCGGTGAAGATGCTGCGGCTGCATTCGCGCGAAACGTCGCCGCCTATATCGGCGACGATAAGGTTCTGCGCTTTCCCGAGCGCGAGGACAACCCGTTCGACACAAAAGCGCCTACGGCAAAAAGGGCTGCGACCGTGGCCAAGCAGGTCGCGCGCCGCATGGAGGCCGCCTACGCGCTGCTGCAGCAGCGCGACGTGGTGGTGGTTGCCAGTGCGCGGGCTTTGCTTCGCATGCTGCCGCCGGCTTCTTCGATGGTGGCAGCACCTTTGGTGTTTGAGGTTGGGCGCGAAGTCGACCACATGGAGCATGCTGAAGAGTGGGGCATCCATTCGTTTGAAGACGTTTCGCGTGCGCTTGAAGATCATGGCTTCGAAAACACCGGCGAGTTGGAAGGCCCCGGCACCTACTGCGTAAAAGGCGGCGTTATCGACGTTTTTCCCGGCAATCTGTCGTATCCCATTCGCCTCGATTTCTTTGGCGACGAGGTTGACGAAATCCGTCGTATTGTGGCCGCTACCGGGCAAACCATCTCATCGCTTGAACGGGTGGAAGTGTATCCTGTGCGCGAGTTTTCCTGCTCGGCTTCCATGCGCGCGCGTGCCATCGAGAAAATAAAACGGCCCGCACGCACCAACCCGACGCTGCGCGAGTTTTTGGAGCAGCTGGAAGGCGGCCTGCATTTCGAAGGCGCGCATGCGCTGCTTCCGTATTTGTACGATAAAACCGTGACCTTGGGCGATTACGCCAAAACGGGAACGCTGACGACGCTCATTGAGCCGCGCTCGTTGGTTGACGATGCGCAACATGCGCTTGACGAGCTTGCCGCGCGCGCAAAGGGTTCCAATATCGCCCTGGAAGGCCTTTATGCACAGGCTTCCGCTTTGGATTTTGGCGGTCAGGTGCGCGCAACCTATTTGTCGCTCATGCGCGTTGGCGGCGCTTTGGACGAAGAGCTGCCGGTTAAGCGCGTAGAGGTTGCAGGTCATCCCGACAAGCTGTTCGGGCGCTTGCGCCAACTGGTGGATGAAGACTACACCGTGGTGTTTTCGGTTCCGGGCTATCGTGCGCGTGAGGATATGAAGCTTGCTCTGGTGGAGCGGGGGCTGCCCATTCAAGAGCGTCTGGATGGCGCGGGCGTCCAAGATGAGGGCGAAGGCGAGGCGCAGCGCGAAGGCACTACGAATAAGACGGGCGCGCGGCCTGCGCCCAACGCGCTCTCGCGCGAGGCCGCGTCTCTCATCTCAAACGAAGACGAGCTGCTTGAACTGCGTAAACGTAGGTTAAAACGTGGCGTGGTAAACGTGGTTGATGTGGACATTCCGCTGGGAATGATCATCCCCAAGGCGCGTTTGGCCATGGTGAGCGTTTCCGATACACAAGGCGCGGCGAACCACCGCACCATGCGCCACATCGATATCACCGAGATAACCTTCCCCTACAAACCAGGCGACTACGTGGTGCACGCTTCGCACGGCATCGCGCACTTCACGGGGCTTGTGCGCCAGGAAATCGACGGCACAGCCCGTGATTATCTGCTTTTGGAATACGCCGAGGACGACAAGCTGTACGTTCCCGTCGATCAGCTCGACCGCGTCACGCGCTATGTGGGGCCGGAAGGCTCGGCGCCGCGGCTTACGCGCCTGAACACCTCCGACTGGTCGCGTGCGCTGACGCGCGCTCGCAAGGCGACGAAAAAGCTGGCGTTCGACCTGGTGGACATCTATGCGCGTCGCGCGGCTGTTTCCGGTTTCCGCTTTAGCGCCGACACGCCGTGGCAACGCGAGATGGAAAGCGCGTTTCCGTATCGTGAGACGCCCGACCAGCTTGCTGCTATCAACGATGTGAAGGCCGACATGCAATCCAGCAAGCCCATGGACCGCTTGGTGTGTGGCGATGTTGGCTTTGGAAAAACCGAAGTTGCGCTGCGGGCGGCTTTCAAAGCAACGCAGGACAACAAGCAGGTTATGGTGTTGTGCCCTACCACCATTTTGGCGCAACAGCACTACACCAGCTTCCGTGAGCGCTGCGAGCCATTTGGCGTAACCGTTGAGGTGCTCTCCCGTTTTCGGACGGCCGCGCAGCAAAAGAAGGCACTTGAAGGGTTCGCAGACGGTTCGGTTGACATCTTGGTTGGAACCCACCGCCTCCTTTCGCGCGATGTGAACCCGCACGATTTGGGCTTGGTTGTCATTGACGAGGAGCAGCGTTTTGGCGTGGGCCACAAAGAGCAGATGAAGAACCTGCGCGAGTACATTGACGTGCTCACGCTTTCGGCAACGCCCATACCGCGCACCATGCAGATGTCGCTTTCGGGCGTGCGCGACATGAGCCTCATCCTTACGCCCCCTGACGAACGCCGTCCGGTTGAGGTCCATGTGGGCGAATGGGATCCCGATTTGGTAAGTGCAGCCATCCGTCGCGAGTTGGCGCGTGGGGGACAGGTGTATTACGTTTCCAACCGCGTGCGCTCGATAGACGACGCCGTAGCGCGCGTGCGCGATGCGGCAGGCGAGGCTCGCGTGGGAGTTGCCCATGGGCAAATGGATAAAGACGCCCTGGAACGGGTGATGGAGGACTTTTCCGCAGGGGAGCTTGATGTGCTGGTTGCCACCACCATCATCGAAAGCGGAATTGACAACCCGCACACCAACACGCTTATTATCGAGGATGCCCAACGGCTTGGCTTGGCCCAAATGTATCAGCTGAAAGGTCGCGTGGGCCGCTCGTCTGCGCAGGCGTACGCATACTTTATGTTCCCCGACAACATCCCGCTTACCGAAGAGGCGACGGCGCGCTTGACGGCGCTCAGCGAGCATCAGGAGTTGGGCAGCGGCATGCGCATCGCAATGCGCGATTTGGAGATTCGTGGGGCCGGCGACATTTTGGGTGCGGAGCAGTCGGGCAATATGTCTGCGGTTGGCTTCGATTTGTTCGCCCAGATGCTCTCCTCGGCGGTAAACGACACGCGCGAGGGCAAAGCTGGTTCGGCAGATGGGCTTCCGCCTGCGCTTTCGGATATCACGGTCAACGTGCCCGGCGACATGTTCTTCTCGGAATCGTACATTCCCGATGTTGATGAGCGGGTGCTGTGGTATCGCAAGGTGGCAAGCGCTTCAACACTCGCGGCCGTTGATGAGTTGTACGAAGATCTTTCGCATAAGCGACCCGACATGCCCGAAGAGGCAAAGGGGCTGTTCGCAAAGGCGCGCATCAAAGCATATGCCGCCGAGCACCACATTAAGCTGGTGTCGATTGTGGCTGGAAAGCTTGTTGTTGAGCCGGTTGGCATTCCCGACAGCCTGGCGACGGCTATTCGTCGAGCGGGTGGACGCTACCTTTCCGACACGCGCAAGCTGCGTCTTCCGCTGAAGTATTTTGGCGGCAGTAGTGCGCGTCCGGCACCGCGCCCTGCCGCGTCGCCACGAAGTGGTGGCGTGCGAAGCGGGGTGGCGGCCGCTCAGGGGCGCTCATCACGTGCGGGGGCAGGCGGCTTGAAAACCTCCAGAACCTCGAAAAAGGTGCAAGAACTCAGCGCAATGCGTCAAGAAGGCCAGGTGGAAGGCACAACGCTTTCAGCAAGCGCGCTGCTGGATGCCATTTTCTCGTTCCTCCAAGAGCTTGGTTAATCGCTGGATGCGGTGCGGCTGCGGTAGGTGTGCGGTTGCAATCGCGGTTGTAAGCGCGATTGATGAGGAATCGCGTCACCATGGTTATGCGCACGAATTTTGGATATCGTGTTAACCTCATGGATAGTAGTGGCGCCCGCGCGCTACTTCGGTTATCATGCTTTCTCGCAACGCGGACATGGCTCAGTTGGTAGAGCACCACCTTGCCAAGGTGGGGGTCGCGGGTTCGAACCCCGTTGTCCGCTCCATTTAACAGCAAGCCGGTTGGTTTCCAGCCGGCTTTTTTTACGAACAGATCCAGATGCCGCGCGGTAAGGGCGTCGGTGTGCGTGCAGTTGCGCAGGAGCAGATATCGATGCGCTTGCGATGGGAGGTTGATGTCACGTGATAATGCAGGTTGCTCATCTCACGAAGTCGTTCGGTGGGCGTACGCTGTTTGAGGACGTGACGTTCAAGCTCGAGGATTACGACAGGCTTGCGCTGGTGGGTCCTAACGGTGCCGGCAAAACAACCATGTTGCGCATCATCACCGGCCAGGAGGAAGCGGATGGCGGCGATATTTTTTTCGCACGTGGTGCGCGCGTAGGCTATCTTGAGCAAGAGGCCATCGAGATGGGGGATAATCCCATCTTCGAAGAAGTGCTCTCCAGCCAGGTTGAGATTCTTGCGGCAGAGCGACGTTTGCGCGAGCTTGAGGCTTCGCTTGATGCTCAATCGTCCGAGCGTGAGCTAGCGCAAGCGGGTCGCGCGCGCGATGAGTACGAGATGCTGGGTGGCTATACCATTGAGGCAAAAGTGCGCAGCGTGCTTTTTGGCCTTGGTTTCAAGGAAGAGGACATGACGCGTCATACCACCGAGTTTTCGGGTGGTTGGCAGATGCGTCTCGCTTTGGCGAAATTGCTGGTGCGCAATCCCGAATTGCTGCTTTTGGACGAGCCCACCAACCATTTGGATTTGGAGAGCGTGAAATGGCTCGAGGGCTTTTTGCGCGGCTACAATGGGGCCGTGGTGGTGGTTTCGCACGACCGAGCGTTTATGGACCACATGGTCGATCGGGTGGCTGAAATCGATAACGGCGAGGTCAATCTGTACAAGGGCAACTATTCTGCCTACTTGCAAGCGCGCGAGGCTCGCATCGAGCAGCTGCGTGCCGAAAAGAAGAAGCAGGATGAGGAAATCGCGCATTTAGAGGCGTTTGTAGAGAAGTTCCGTTACAAGGCAACGAAAGCGAAGCAAGCGCAAGATCGCGAGAAAAAGCTCGAGAAAATTAGGGAGAACCGCATCGTTATCCCCGAAGAGCGCAAAGTGGTGCATTTCAACTTCAAGCAGCCGGCGCGCACGGGCGATGAAGTGGTGCGCGCACGAGGGCTCAAAAAGCACTTCGGCGAAAAGGTGGTGTACGACGGTGTTGATTTCTCGTTGTACCGTGGCGACAAAGTGGCACTGGTAGGGCCTAATGGCGCGGGAAAATCGACGCTTCTGAAAATGATTGCCGGTGCACTTGAACCTGATGCGGGAACCATTGAATACGGCGTGAACGTTACCAAAACCTATTACGCGCAGCACCAGCTTGAAGAGCTCAATTCGGGCAACACCGTGTACGAGGAGCTCGATCGCGTCGCTCCTGCGTGGACCATGTCGCAGGTCCGCTCGCTTTTAGGGGCGTTTCTGTTCAACGGCGATGACGTCGACAAAAAGGTGAGTGTGCTTTCCGGTGGAGAAAAAGGCCGTCTGGCCTTGGCGAAAATGCTGGTGGCACCTAGCCCGCTGCTGTGCTTGGACGAGCCAACCAACCACTTGGACATTGCGTCGGCGGATGTTTTGGAGCAAGCGCTGCAGCGTTTCGAGGGAACCATTCTGCTGATTACCCACGATAGGCACCTTATTCGTTCGGTGGCAAATCGCATTGTTGAAATCATGCCGGGCAAAATTACCAACTACGACGGCGATTACGACTACTACCTGTTCAAAACGGGCCAAGAGGACACCGACGACGTGCCGGCAGGCATAGGGAAGGGCCCTTCGCAAGACGCAACCTCCGATTCGTTTGCGAAGGCGGGTTCGAAGGCGGCAGGCGCGCCTTCGAGCAAGGCTTCAGGTGTATCGGGATGCGGCGCTTCTGCGGGAAGCGCGGCGGCTTCGTCGAATGCGGGGTCGGCTCCCAAGTCAAAGGAGCAAAAGCGTCGTGAGGCAGAAGCAAGAAACCGCACCTATGCGGCGCTCAAAAAGCAGCGCGCGCGCATTGCGGAGCTCGATAAGCAGCTTGAGCGCGATAACGCGCGCATGGCCGAAATCATGGAGCTGTTGGCTGACCCTAACTTCTACACCAGCGAGGCTTCAACCTCCGACATTGTTGCCGAGCACGCGCAGTTAAAGGCGCGCATCGAGAGCGCCGAAGACGAGTGGTTTGCGCTCAACGAGGAAGTTGAGCAGGAGATAGAGCGTCAAAAGAGCGCGCTGTAATGCGCGAGGTTCGGTGTCCTCTTTGCGAAACAACAGGCACGAGTGAAATGTTGGACGCGGGCAAGATATCGAGCGCGAACTGCGAGGATTGGCATGGGGCTCATTAAAAGCATCGACGAGGCAAGTTATACGCCCTCTTTGAACATCGTTTTGGTTGAACCGGAGATTCCGCAGAACACCGGCAACATTGCGCGCACCTGCGCGTGCATTGGTGCGCGACTGCATTTGGTGGAACCGTGCGGTTTTCGTCTTTCGGAGCGCAACCTCAAGCGTGCCGGCTGCGACTACTGGGATGACGTTGACATTGTGCAGTGGCCCAGTATCGAGCGCTTTTTAGAGGCGCATGGTGCAGATGAGCTGCACTTGTTTACGGGTCGCAGCAGCGTACGCTATTGCGATGTGGCTTACGCGCAAGGAAGCTACCTATTGTTCGGCCGGGAAAGCAGGGGTCTTGACGAGTGGGTGATGGATGCTTATGCCGGCAACTGCGTGCGCATCCCTATGCGCGAAAACGAACGCAGCCTCAATCTTTCGAATGCCGTGGCGATTGCGGCTTATGAGGCGCTGAGGCAGCTTGGGTTTTCGGGGCTTGTGTAAGTTGATGCGGCATGCTTGAGCATTGGGTAACTTAAGCCAAAGCCTCATCGAATGCACTGACGCGCGAAACAGCGGATTAATTCTGCGTGTATCGCCCACGGACGCTTCGTTTCTTTTTTCGGGAACTCATAACATGTTGGGTTTTGCTCCTGCGTGATTTGGTAAAATAGCCTGCGTCGTTTGACAAAAGAAAGGATAGGCAACTATGAACATCGTGTTGTTGGGTGCTCCCGGTGCAGGTAAGGGCACCCAGGCAGCTAAATTGGTCGAAGAGTTTCAAACGCCCCACATTTCTACGGGTGATATGCTGCGCGCAGCAGTAAAGGCTGGTACCGAGCTCGGTCTGAAAGCCAAAACCTACATGGACGCTGGCGACCTTGTTCCCGACGAAGTTATCATCGGCTTGGTAATCGAGCGCCTTGGTGAGCCTGACGCTCAAAATGGTTTCATTCTTGATGGTTTCCCGCGCACCACGGCTCAGGCTGTTGCTCTTGACGCTGAGCTGGGCAAGCTTGAGCGCCCGCTTGACGCGGCCCTTCTTATCGATGTTGATCCCGAGGTCATCATCAACCGTCTCACCTCGCGTCGCATGTGCAAGGAATGCGGCTACATTGGTTCTGTGGCCGATGCAGCATGCCCGGTGTGCGGTGGCGAAATGTACCAGCGCGATGACGACAACGAGGCAACCGTGCGCAACCGTCTTGATGTGTACGAGAAGTCCACGTCGCCGCTTATCGATTACTATCGCGGCAGCGAGCTGCTGGTTGCAATTGACGGCGACCGCGATCCTAACGAGGTGTACGCCGACGTTAAGGTTGCCCTCAACCTGTAACGGATACGCTGCTTGCCTTCTGTTTGGCGGTTTTCAAAGGCCGAGGAAATGCCCTCGGCCTTTTTGTTTGCGGAATTGCGAAGGTGTCCCATGTGCATCTGGCGTTCTTGCGTCTGCGGGCTGTTTCGGCCCTTCGCGGCAGTTTATGCCGTATAATTCGCGTGAGTTGCATTGAATGGAGTGCGATTGTCGCTGTTGTTCGCTGATATAGCCGATTCCTTTACGCGCTTCATGCGTTTGCATAAAGCGGAGGTCATGCATGTCCTGAGGGCAATTGCGGGTTTTATCGTGATAGCGGCGCTGCTTGAGGTGTTCGTTTTCAATTTCAACTTCTTCCGCACGGCCGCTTATCAGGAAGTTTCGCTCAACGACCGGCTCACGTTGCTGCAAAACGCCAACGGGCAATACAAATTCACTGCGGACAACCAGGTAATTGAGTTTTCGGACCTTAATACCCATATCGACAATATCTGGCTCAATTTCGACGAAGATCAGCCTGCGCAAGTGGTGCAGGTAAAAATCCAGTTCACTGACGAGGCCCATCGTACCTACTTCGATTCAACCGAATGGACGCAGGGCGTGCCTGTAGTGGAAGTGTCCACCACTAACGAGCAGAGCAAGTACTTGAACGTGAACACCTCGGGAGTTGTTAACAACCTGCGCATCGAGATCGTGAGCGACGACACCAATTACCCGCTGTACCTTTTGGGTGCCTCCCTTAACGCGCCTGAGCCTTTTTCGTTCAATATCGTTCGCTTTATGTGGGCCTTCGTGATAATGCTGGTGGTGTACGCGTTCCGTCCGAAATCCAGCATCTATCGCATCGGGATTGTTTCGGCGCCGCGCCTTTCGCGGGGGATAATTGTTTGCGTGGTGTTTTTAGAGGCCGCGCTGATGTCGGCTTATTTGCTGTACGGGTCGAATTTGGTGGGAATTGCCACCAAGGATTACAACAACGGTTCGTGGGATGGCCACAGTATCGTAAACGTGTTCGAGGTGGCGGGCGATAATGCGCAGCAATATGCTGAACTGGCAAAATCACTTTCCCATGGCCAACTGTATCTTGAGGAAGAGCCGCCGGCGTGGCTTTCCGAAATGGACGACCCCTACGACAAAGGCGCACGTGACGAGCTTCAAAAGCAAACCGGCCAAGATTACCTGTTCGACGTGGCGTATTACAAGGGTCACTACTATGTATACTTTGGCATCGTGCCCGAGATTTTGTTCTACTTGCCGTTCTATTTGCTAACGGGGCAAAACTTCCCCACGGCAATCGCAATCCTGTTTATGGCGATTCTTTTCGTGATGGGATGCGCTGCTTTGCTCGACAGCTTTGCACGCTATCACTTCAAACGCGTAAGTATAGGATTGTATCTGCTGTTAGAAATTCCGCTCGTGTTCTGCTGCGGAATGCTGTACTTGCTGAAATTCCCCACCTTCTACTCGCTGCCCATCATGTGCGCGATGACGTTTTCGGTGTGGGGGTTGTACTTGTGGATGCACGGCCGCTCTTCCAATCGCCCCATAGGATGGTACCTTTGCGGATCGTTGTGCATGGCCTTGGTTTTGGGGTGCCGCCCGCAACTGATGGCGTTCTCGTTGCTGGCGTTTCCTTTGTTCTGGCGCAAGTTCATTATCGAGCGACATATTGCGACCAAGCGCGGTGCATGCGAATTTGCGTGCTTGATAGCGCCTTATGTGATTGTCGCCGCTGGCGTTATGTGGTACAACGCAGCTCGTTTTGGTTCGCCGTTCGACTTTGGGGCGAACTACAACCTAACGGTCAACGATATGACCAAGCGCGGCATGAACGTTGGCCGAATAGCTCCGGCGCTGTTCGCCTATTTCTTGCAAACGCCCTCAACCACCGGCGTGTTCCCGTTCTTGCAAGCGGTACCGTTTGAGACCACCTATTTGGGCCAAACCATCAAAGAGGTTACCTTTGGCGGCATCTTCGCCTGCCTGCCTGTTTTGTGGGTCCTGCCGTTCGCGCGCAGCATTTTGCAATTGCGCGTTAAGCAGCGCTCAACGCATACGGTTATGGGCGTTGTGGTGGTGCTGCTGGTGAGCGGGCTTATTGTGGCGGTACTCGATGCCGAAATGGCGGGCATTCTTCAGCGCTATTACGCCGACTTCAGCTTCATGTTCTTGGCTGCCGCCGTACTCCTTGTGTTCATTGCGAACGAGAACTTGCCAGCGGGCTCGCAGCTTGCCTATCGGCTTACGCGTTGTTTGACGGTGCTCGTGGGCATATCGGTGCTTTACAGTTTGCTGGTGTGCTTCATCCCCGAAAGCGGATGGGTGTCCGATGCGTACTCGTGGGCCTATCACGACATTGTTGAGATGGTGCAGTTTTGGACGTAGCGCAAGGACAACCCAATGACACGCTGGCTGCGCCCGCAGGGCGCGACGGCGAGGAAACTGCCGCAGAGCACACGACGTGCGATTCGGAGGCTCTGGAAACACGAGAGGCGCCAGACGTGTCGGAAGCCTCGGAGGCGCCGGAAGCCCCAGAGGCCTCGGAGGCGCCGGAAGTTCCAGAAACTGCAAAAGCGCGTCGAGCTCCCGCTGCCTCCAGCGAGGCCGTGCGCCACTCTATGCAGGGCAACAAGCGGGCGAACACCAAACCCGAGCTTCTGGTTCGCGCGCGATTGCGCGAGGCGGGTCTTACCGGTTATCGGGTGCAGTGGAAGGTGCCGGGCCATCCTGACATTGCGTGGCCTGGCAAAAAAGTGGCCTTGTTCGTAAACGGGTGTTTTTGGCACCGCTGTCCGCATTGCAGGCCTTCGGCTCCCAAAACGCACGTGGAATATTGGTCGGTGAAGTTTGACCGCAATGTCGAGCGCGACCGCGAGAACGTAGCGGCTTTGGAAGAGGCTGGTTGGACTGTGCACGTGGTGTGGGAATGCCAGCTTAAAAAGAAGACTATCGACAACACCCTTGACCAGCTGTTTCCCATATTATCCGCAGAGCTTGAAAAGCCGCTTAGGACACCCCGTTTGCTCGCCGAGGACGAAGGGGAGCGCGGCGGCAACGGTTCCTGTGGAGATGAACCTGGCCATAGCGCTAACAGCGGTGGCGACAGTGGCGTTGGCGACCTTGGCCGCAGCGGCAACGGTTCCTGTGGCGCAGGCGGCGAAGGCTCTGGTGGCGATGGCGCTAACGGCGAACGCTGCAGCGACGATGGTGGCAACAACGCCGAATGCATCGTCTAAAGATAGTTTTTCCTAACACAGTCCTGCCGGCAAGATTTCATCAACCAAGCCCCGATAGCAACCAACCGGGGTCTTCACGTGCTGCACACATCACGCCCCGTTTGCCGAAGCACTTCGGCACCACGCAAACTAGAAGACGTTCTTGCCAATAGTGGCGAAGTGGTGCTGCTATCATGCTTTTTACGGCGGATTGCGCTGGTGTCTTGCAACTGTTTTGCGCTCGGCATTTTTGTTGGGCTGCAGAGGCTGTTTTGGCAGGTGCGGAGAGGACTCCGTCGAAATTGTTTCGCTCAAGATTGCGAATGCCCGCATAGGCGGCATTCCCCTCGAAGGAGAGAAAATGACGAGAAAATTCAAGTCAATGGACGGCAACAACGCCGCCGCATACGTTTCGTATGCGTTTACCGAGGTTGCGGGAATCTATCCCATTACCCCGTCCAGCCCGATGGCCGACTATGTCGATCAATGGTCGGCGCAGGGCGTGAAGAACATCTTCGGCACCACCGTTAAGGTTGCCGAGCTGGAGTCTGAGGCTGGTGCCGCAGGTGCGGTTCACGGCTCTCTTACTGCCGGCGCTCTCACGTCCACCTACACGGCTTCGCAAGGTCTTTTGCTCATGATCCCCAACATGTACAAGATCGCCGCGGAGCAGCTGCCCAGCGTTTTCCACGTAAGCGCCCGTACGGTTGCCACGCATGCGCTTAACATTTTCGGCGACCACTCCGACGTAATGGCATGCCGCCAAACCGGCTTCGCCATGCTTGCCGAAGGCAACGTGCAAGAGGTTATGGACTTGTCCGCTGTCGCTCATTTGGCCGCCATCAAGGGCCGCGTTCCCTTCATTAACTTCTTCGACGGATTCCGCACCTCTCACGAGATCCAGAAGGTTGCCGTTTGGGATTACGACGATTTGGCAGATATGTGCGACTTTGAGGCTGTTAAGGCCTTCCGTGAGCACGCGCTGAATCCCGAGAACCCGCATGCGCGCGGTTCGCATGAAAACGGCGACATCTTCTTCCAGCATCGTGAGGGATGCAACAGCCATTACTACGCGCTCCCCGCAATTGTTGAGGAGTACATGCATCAGGTCAACGAGAAGCTGGGCACTAACTACGAGCTGTTCAACTACTACGGCGCACCCGATGCCGATCGCGTTATCGTGTGCATGGGCTCGTTCTGCGACGTAATTGAAGAGGTTATCGACTACCTGAATGCTCATGGCGAAAAGGTTGGTCTGGTGAAGGTTCGCCTGTACCGTCCGTTCGTCACCGAGAAGTTTGCCGCTGCACTGCCCAAGACGGTCAAAAAGATTGCCGTCATGGACCGCACCAAAGAGCCGGGCAGCGTTGGCGAGCCGTTGTACCAGGACGTGGTTACCGCTCTTGCCGAGCTTGGCATGCTGGGCGACATCACGGTTGTGGGCGGCCGTTACGGCTTGGGTTCCAAGGACACGCCTCCTGCGTCCGCGTTCGCTATTTACGAAGAGCTCAAGAAAGATGCTCCTCGCCGCGAGTTTACGGTTGGCATCGTTGACGACGTCACCAACATGTCGCTTCCCGAGGATGCCAACGTTCCTGCCACGGCAGCTCCTGGCACCATCGAGTGCAAGTTCTGGGGCTTGGGCGGCGACGGTACGGTTGGCGCCAACAAGAACTCTATCAAGATCATTGGCGACCACACCGACAAATACGTACAGGCATACTTCCACTACGACTCCAAGAAGACGGGCGGCGTAACCGTAAGCCATCTGCGCTTCGGCGATTCGCCCATCCGCAGCCCTTACTACATCAACAAGGCCGACTTCGTTGCGTGCCACAATCCCTCTTACATCACTAAGGGATTCCCCATTGTGCGCGACGTCAAGCCGGGCGGTACGTTCCTGATCAACTGCCAGTGGGATTTGGCCGAGCTTGAGCATCATCTTGATGCTGCCTCCAAGCGCTACATTGCCGCGAACAACATCAACCTGTACACGCTCAACGCCATCGATTTGGCGATTGAGGTTGGTATGGGCAAGCGCACGAACACTATTCTGCAATCGGCGTTCTTCTCGCTCGCTCAGGTTCTTCCCGCCGAAGAGGCCATTCAGTACATGAAGGATGCGGCCACGAAGTCGTATCTGAAGAAGGGCCAGGATGTTGTTGACGCCAACCATCGTGCAATCGATGCTGGCGCGACGGCTTACCAAAAGATTGAAATCCCCGAGAGCTGGGCAACTGCGGTTGACGCTGGCGAGCCTGCTCCTTTGGAGGGCCCGGCCGCTTTGGTGCAGCAGGTGCGCAAGATCATGGAGCCCATCAACCTCATGGATGGCGACAGCCTGCCGGTTTCGGTGTTCATGCCCCATGTGGATGGCCAGTGGGAGCTGGGTGCTTCTGCTTACGAGAAGCGCGGCACCGCGGTCAGCGTTCCCAAGTGGGATGCTTCCAAGTGCATCCAGTGCAACAGCTGCTCGTTTGTGTGCCCGCATGCAACCATTCGTCCTTACGCGCTTACCGAGGCAGAGGCTGCGGCCGCTCCCGCGCAAACGGCCTTCATCGACGCCAAGGGCAAGGCAGCTGGCCTGAAGTACACGTTGGCCATTTCGCCGCTTGACTGCATGGGCTGCACGGTGTGCATTGGCCAGTGCCCGGTTGGCGCACTTACCATGGTTCCTGCCGAAAGCGAGCTTTCGCAGCAAGAGGTATTCGATTACTGCGTTGCCAATGTTGCCGCCAAGCCCGAAATCGAAGGTGTTACCGTCAAAGACAGCCAGTTCAAGAAGCCGCTGCTTGAGTTCTCCGGTTCTTGCGCAGGCTGCGCGGAAACCTCTTACGCGCGCTTGGTTACCCAGCTGTTCGGCGACCGCATGTTTGTTTCCAACGCAACGGGCTGCTCGTCCATCTGGGGCAACCCCGCTGCAACTGCTCCGTACACCACCACGGCCGAGGGCAAGGGTGTTGCGTGGAACAACTCCTTGTTCGAGGACAACGCCGAGCATGGCTACGGCATGTTCTTGGGTCACGAGGCGCTGCGCACCAAGGTGTACACCGACACGCAGGCGCTGCTTGCAAGCGACGCTGCTACCGACCAGCTGAAAGCTGCGGCTGAGGCTTGGATTGAGGCTCGCAACGATGCCGAAGCATCCAAGACCACTTCTGAGGCTTACCTTGCCGAACTCGAGAAGATTGCGGACAACCCGCTGGCAGCCGGCATCATCGAGAACAAGCAGTACCTCACCAAGAAGAGCTTCTGGATCTTCGGTGGCGACGGCTGGGCTTACGACATTGGTTACGGCGGACTCGACCATGTGCTTGCTTCCGGCCAGGATGTGAACGTGTTCGTGTTCGACACCGAGGTTTACTCCAACACCGGTGGTCAGGCGTCTAAGGCTTCCAACATTGGCCAGGTTGCTCAGTTTGCGGCCGCTGGCAAGGAGATCAAGAAGAAGAGCCTTGCCGAGCTTGCCATGAGCTACGGATATGTATACGTCGCGCAAATCGCCATGGGCGCTAAGCCGGCGCAAACCATCAAGGCCATCACCGAGGCCGAGGCGTACCCCGGACCGTCGCTGATCATCGGCTACAGCCCCTGCGAGATGCACTCCATCAAGGGCGGCATGAAGAACTGCCAGGAGGAAATGAAGCGTGCAGTGGATTGCGGTTACTGGAACCTGTTCCGCTTCAACCCCGATGCAGAGCCTGGCAAGAAGTTCACGCTTGACTCGAAGGAGCCCGCTGGCGGTTACCAGGAGTTCCTGATGAACGAGGCTCGCTACAGCCGTCTGACCCGCGAGTTCCCCGAGCGTGCTGCCGAGTTGTTCGAGCGCAACGAGAAAGCAGCTATGGAGCGTTACGCTCACCTGCTGAAGCTGTAGGATATGTATTCCGAGGCTTAATGCGAGTAGCGTGTGACGTGTGCTAATGCGAATAAAC